>JAHFCR010000108.1 GCA_023249405.1 Peptococcaceae bacterium
GATCAGGAAAGGGGCGCCTTGGCTGGTGCTCCTTTTAATTTTGTACATTGGAGAACCAAAAGCGGGGCAAGAAAGAGGTAGTGGCAATTCCCTCGTGCCCGGCAAAAGCCCCGGGCGTGAAGGCCCCGGGGCTCCAAATACCAGGGAGACGCAAAAAGTCGAACCTTGTTGCGAATCAGTCTTAGTTAATGCCGAGAATGAGCAGGATCAGGATCAGGAAAAGCAGGAACACCAACATCGTACTGCCGCCCCAGGCTACGCCCTTGGCTTCAACCTCAGACATGAAAATACCTCCTTAAGATTTAAAGGATTCCACTCGGCGGAGTGGGTCTCAGCCTATAATATGTCAAACCATACCGTAGTGTTAATTGGAGCGCCGGCGGATGCTAAAGAGCTGATGCTGAAAAGCCTGTCAAGCCACAAAAAACCGGCACGGGGCAAAAACCCGTGCCGGTTTTAATCATTTCGGGCAATTTGATATTTACGCTTTCTGCAAGAAAATCTCCAGGGTCTGTGAGCTGATCCTCCAGGCGGAATCAGTGATCACAAACTGGATGCCGCCGATCTGCACCTTGCTGTTAACAAGGCTGTAGGTGGTGCTGTTGTAGGTAAAATGCGACTGGTCGGTGAAGGTGATGCCGTCAAAGCTTCGCCAGCCTCCGCCGGCGTAAATGGTGTCGGTGCTGCCGGCCCCGTCCTGGTAGACAGCGCTATTGAGGTAGAAGACGTATTTCTCCGGCTGGCTGGTGACGCCGCCGGTCAATGCGCCGGTATCTGTGTCGGTGTCTATCGTCACCAGATCCAGGTCGCTGTCGTAGTCGATCTCGTCGATGGCGTAGAGGACGCCGTCGACCCGGCAGCCGATGTTGTCGCTCTTGCTGTACTGGTGACCGCCGATACGGATCACGTTGCGTTTTACCACCAGAACCTTATCCAGGCTGTAGGTGTCGCCGCCGATGACGATCTGGACATTGCTGGCATCCCGGTACTTATCGTCGATCTGCGCCCAGCTGGTCGCGCTGCTGCCCGTGCAGTAAAAAACGAACCGGCCGCTGAATGATTTGGCGTCTTTCAACTGGTAAAAGCCGTCGTTGATGGCCATGGTGACTTGATCGGGCGGGTAGTCCTGGTCATGGGTGATGAAACTCCCGGAGGCATCGATGGTCACATCGGAGAGATCGTAACGAGTGCCGTCAACGATGAAAAACAGGCTGTCGACGGTGTCCAGGTCCAGCGACTTGTTATCCACGAAGATGGAGATATCTGACAGATCGAGGTCGTTCACCACCACCGGGTCGATGGCTGTCAGGCTGAGCGAGGCGCCGCCGCTGCCGATGCTGATCCCCTTGATGGCGAAGAAGCTATTGCCGAGTGCGACGGACAGTTGATTGTTGCTGATGCTGTAGGCGGTATTGTCTATCTTGAGGGTATGGTCGTCCACCAGCTCGGCGTCGGAGAGGTGGTAGCTGCTGTTCTTATTGCCGATGTAGAGCTTCACGTAATCGGAGTCATACTGGTAGCTGTTGTAGGTCACCGAGTCCAGCTTGACGGACGTGGGCACGGCCTGCAGATCGCTGCCGCTGATACTGAGCTTGCAGCTGCCGAAGCGGACGTTGCCGGCCACCAGGTCGGGGTTGTTGCTGGCGCTGTTCAGGACTAAGGGGATGGTGCCGTTGACGAAGATCAGTCCGCTGGCCTGCCCGAAGGAGTGGATCGCCACGTTGGTCTGATTCTGCCGGAGGTAGATCGGGGTGCTGCCCAAGCTATAACGAATGCCCTGCACCACCAGGGCGGTCAGGCCGCCGGAAGAGGTGTCTGCACTGGTTGGTGCAGCCGGGGTGCCAGCGGAAGAACCTGCCTTCTGCATCAGATTGGACAGCATGGTGCAAGCCTCGCCTCGCTTGACTCCGCTGTAGGGGAGAAACGTACCGTCCGTGTACCCGTGCATCAGATCCTCGTCGTAGGCTGTCTTGATGTAGCCGCTGTACATGCTCTTGGCTACCTGGGCGCTATCCTTGAAGGTCGTGGCGGTGAGATCCGGCTGTTTGCCCAGCGCCCTGACCATCATGGCGGCAGCCTCGCTGCGCAGTATCGGATCGTCCGGCTTCAGCCCCTTGGGGTACTCGCTCACGATCAGGATGCCCTTTTGCACTGCTTCGGCGATCTGGGCGTGCGCCCAGTGTGTGGATGCGTCGCTGAAGGTGGCCGTGGCGGAGCTGGATGAGGATGTGATCCCCATACTGTTGAGTAGGATGCAGGTAAACTCCGCCCGGCTGATCGGCTTGTCCGGCTGGAAGGTTCCGTCCGGGTAACCGTCGATAAACCCCTTGGAGGCTAAGGAGAGGATGCTGTCTTTTGCCCAGTGGTTTTGGATGTCGGCGAACTGCGCCGCCGCGGCTGCAATGGTGGGCAGCGCCAGGAACAATAATGCCCCCAGCAGCATCAGCAGAATCACTTTTCTTTTCATCGGTATTTCCCCTCCCCATAGTTGGCTATTAGGAACAAACGTGTATGACTGATCAATATGAGCAATGAGGCAGGATTATCCCGGCCATGCTTATTTTACCAGAACTGACTTTCTTTCTGCAATGGAGTTTTGAGGCCTGGAAGCTTGCAGCCGGATCTGGGAGATCTGCCGCGAGTCCTCTCAATTGTTGCTTCCGCCCTCTGTTATGATAGAATGGAGGGCGATCAAAAGGTAATAATTACAAATAAATACTGATAGGATGACCTGGATGAAAGAGGGTGAGCCGGATTTGAGAGAGAGATCGGTAGCGTGCCGGGGTCCGGCGTCGGCGCTAGATACAGCATTCAGAGCGCGGATGCGCCGTCTGGGTTTGGTCGCCCGTTTTGTGGCCTGTGTCTTTCCTGAGGTGGAAAGGGAACTGCGTTTCTGGCGGCTGCGACTGGAGGCAGCCGGAGATCCGGAACTGCGTCGCCAGGGTCTGGCCAGCATCGTTAAGAAGCGCTTTCATGCGCAGGGAGGTAGCATCTATGCCCTATCTGCGGCTCCTGTTGCTGCTTGGACGAATAAGCAGGATGGCTGCCCCGCGACCGCGGCGCAAGATGATGCTCATGGCCTGGTGCCCTTTATCGTAGCCTTTCAAACCATCAGTGATTACCTGGACAACCTCTGCGACCGCGCGGGATGCCTGGATACTGCTGCGTTCCGTCAGTTACACCGGGCGTTTACTGATGCCCTCGACCCTGGCAGTGGTATCGCGGACCACTATCGGTTCTACCCCTGCTGCGATGATGGCGGCTATTTGACGGCCCTGGTGGAGCAATGCCGGCGGTTCCTGCGGCGCTTGCCGGCGTATGGCCTGATACAGGACGACCTCTTACGGTTTGCCGGATTGTACAGCGATCTGCAGACCTTCAAGCACACCTTTCAGTCGCAACGGGAAGGCCTGCTGCAAGACTGGTTCACAGCTCACGCCGCTGTCTATCCGGACCTGGACTGGTGGGAGTTCGCCGCTGCTACCGGATCGACCCTGGGGATCTTTGCCCTCTGCGCCGCCGCCACGAACCCGAACCTCACTACCGAGGCTGTGGGCCGGTTGTCATCCGGCTACTTTCCCTGGATCTCCGGGCTGCACATCCTGCTTGATTACTTCATCGACCAGGCGGAGGACGAGGCCGGCGGCGATCTTAATTTCGTTTCCTACTACCAGGATGCCGGCCGGTGTCAGGAGCGGTTGCTGCTGTTTCTGCAGCGTTCCCTGGAATGTGCCGCCGCGCTTCCTAACACCCTGTTTCACGCCACCGTGATCCGCGGCCTGCCTGCCTTCTACCTGTCCGACCCCAAGGTGAACGCCCAGGGTTTTGATCATATCGCAGCCGCCCTGCTGTCTGCCGGTGGTCGGGAGACGCTCTCCATGTACCGTGCATGCCGTCTGCTGCGCCGGTTCGGGAAACTCTGACAGGTGCCGGAACGGTGCTAGAACGAGAGAGAGCAACACAGGCGATAGGCCACGCACCATCCAAGTAGAGTAGACAGGGGATAATATTTGGGGTTTTTAGGGAAGTAAAGCAAGAGGGGGGTTAGCGCTGTCGCTGCGCTACCTGCTCCACCAGGTCTAGTAGGGTCTGGCGGGTTGTTGCCGGGGTGATGCCGGCGAGACAGGCTGCGGCCTGCCGGGCGCAGTCCAGGGCCTTCTGCCGGGCCTGGTCCAGGGCCGGGCTCTGGCAGACGGCCTGCCTGATGTAGTCCAGGTCAGGCTGGGCGCAACTGCCGTTTTGGTAGATCTCCCGGAGCCGGGTTCTACCCGGCAAGGAAACCGGGTTGCTGTTGCCGTCAGCCAGTTCACTTCCTTGTTCACAAGCAAAATTTTGCAGCAAGTAGATTGCAGGCAAGGTCAGGATGCCCTGGGCCAGATCGGTGCCGGAAGGTTTACCCATGTCGGTGCTGTCGCCGGTGAAATCCAGCAGATCATCGGTGATCTGGAAGCATAGACCCAGGTAGCGCCCGTAAGCCATCAGGGAGGCCACATCTTCCGGCGCCGCGCCGCCTGTCAGGGCGCCAGCGCCGCAGCAGGCAGCCAGCAGGGCGGCAGTCTTCTTTTCGATCCGGTCGAGGTACCGGTTCTCAGTGACGGAGAATTGGAATACGTCCTCTTTCTGATCGATCTCTCCCTGGCACATTGCCTGGATGGCCCCGGTCATCAGGGCCATAGCCTCAGGGTATCCGGTGCGGGTGAGCAGGCCGAAGGCGGTGGCGAACAGGAAATCTCCGACTAGGACCGCGGTATGATTACCCTGGAGATAATTGATGGTGGCCGTACCACGGCGCGTAGCCGCCTGGTCGAGGATGTCATCGTGGATCAGGGAGGCGGTGTGAATCAGCTCGGTGGCGGCAGCCATATCGATCAGCGCCTGGTGCGAGGGGTCAGCCAGGCCGCTGCAGAGGATTACCAGCAGCGGGCGCAGACGCTTGCCCCCGGCCCGGATCACCTGGCCGGCGTAAACACCGAGGATACCGGTTTGATCTAATGCTACCTTCTGCAACCTATTCTCCACTGCCAGCAGCAGTGGAGTACAAACCTCGATCTGGTCGGAAAGCCTGGCAGCGGTCATGAAGCACCCCGCGATCCTTGGATGATGAGTGATATCAGTGCTGGTGAGGATCGCTAAATAGGGTTGCCGGGATAGTCGGCGTTTATCCAGGTATTTTAAGTATGGGTACCGCGGCCCGAGGCTGAAGGGGCCGGATGGGTGGGTGGTTACCAGGGCGGAGCCTCTTCTGCAGCCCGGTCAGGCACATAGAGGCTGCACCCCAGGTGGTGGTCGTACTGTGTCCAGGAGGAGGATGACGTCTGCGATCTGAGCACGCCGGCAGCCTGGTTCAGCCGGGCGGAGAGCAGGTCAGCCTGGTGCAGGGCAATCGCCTCCAGGGTGTGCGGCTCCTCCACCGCCCCCCAGTCCCGCTGTCCGTGGTGGGACAGGATCAGGTGCTCCAGGTGCAGCGCCAGCGGGCCGGGAAAACCGGTGATGGCCGCCATGCGCTGGCGAATGAAGTCGCGTCCCAGGATCACGTGTCCGCCCAGCAAGCGCCCGGCGTCGGTGCGCTGAAAGTCCAGGCCTTCCTGGTCGTACTCCCACAGCTTGCCGATGTCGTGCAGCGCCGCTCCGGTCAGCAGCACATCCGGGCTTAACAGGGCGCCCTGGATCTCCAGGATCTTCATACAGTACTCCAGCACCTCCAGGGTATGCTGTAACAGCCCGCCGCAGCACGCGTGGTGGATCACCCGGGCGGCAGTGGCCCGCCTGAACTGTTGCCGCAACTCCGGGGTGAAGGACGAGGACAGCAGCGCCTGCAGGAAGGGGTCGCCCACCTGGCCGGTGATTGCCTTGAACCGGGCCAGCATCACGCCGGTATCCTGCTCGCAGCAGCGCCGGTAATCATCAATGTCGACCTGTGCCCGGTCGGTTTTGGTGCAGGTCTCCACGTTGATCTGCAGTCCGTTGAACTCCACCACCGTACCGCCGATAATGGCCACGTCGCCGGGAGAGATTCCGCGGGAGAGGCTCTCGGCCAGTGCCGGGTCCCAGACCCGGGCCTCGATCATCCCCGTGCGGTCGCCCAGCGTCACCTTCAAGTATTTAGCACCGTTCTTGTTCTTGGCCAGGCCGAGGTCGTATATGCCAAAGTTTGAGGCCACCTGCAGGCCTGGCTGCAGGTTCTTGACCCACTGCGTCTTCACCCAGATACCCCTTCTTCACTGGCCGGAATCATAAAGTCAATGCCTTCTATAATAATACAGCAATAATACAGCATCCGGCAAACGGGTCAAGGCTGCGGCAAGGCTGAACCGCATCTTGTCAAATTAAGCCCTGGTGGTTATAATAGAGGCAAGCAAGAGCGGAAGTGGCTCAATGGTAGAGCATCGGCTTCCCAAGCCGAGGGTTGAGGGTTCGAATCCCTTCTTCCGCTCCATTTTTATTTTCATTGCTATTAGTTAACTCTGGCGGCGGGCTTCTAGAAATTGCTTCACCGCCACTCGCACCAATGTTGAGCGGTCCATTCCCAGACGGCGGGCATCCCGGCTGATGGCCAGCATGTCCCCGGTATCAAAGCGCAACGTTAAAACAACACGTTTTGGCTTATATTCCACGGCTTCAATCTCTCCTGTTTCAAACCCGGTAGAATCATGGTTATCCCAGAAGCAGGCAGCTTTCTCTCGATCATTTTAAAACCCCTTTCAACATGGGCATCCGGCAACAAAGACGCCAGTACGGGGACTGTTTGACCCTGTACTGGCGCAGGTACTGTCTGAAAGACCGGTTTCAGAGGCGCTGCTCAGGAGGCACTGCTGCTACCGGAGCCGCTGCCGGAGGAGCCACCGGAACCACTGCCGGCCCAAGGGGTCTCGAAGGTCAGCACATCCACCTGGTGCTTGATGATGTTTTCTAAAAGATCCTGCTTGTCCTGGGCGACATCGGATTGGGCGGTGAGGATGTCGATGCTGCTGGCCGCTCCGGTGTCGTGCTTGAGCTGGGTCATCTGTAGATTCATCTCGTCCGTCGCCAGTTTCTGCTGCAGGCTGTCGTGGGCCGACTCCAGCTGTGTGATGCTGTAGTATAAAGAGCGCAACGACTGGGCCGTACTGTCCTGGCTAGTGGTGACGTTCAACTTGGCGATATCGACGCTCTTTTTTAGCGCCTGGTAGCTATCACCACTGCCGCCGCTGTAGATATTCAGCTTGATCTGCGCCTGGTCGACGCTCTTCTGGTCTACCGCCAGGGATGGGCTCGACTCCAGCACCCGGGATACCTCGGCGTCCAGGCTGCCGATTTTCAGCGGAGTA
>JAHFCR010000109.1 GCA_023249405.1 Peptococcaceae bacterium
GAAAACGGCACAGGTAAGCGGCGCTAAGCCGGGTGCCCCCTGGGCGGGATAACATCTTCTAAGACATCACGCCGCCCGGCGGCGCCATCAGAGAATGAAAATTGTTTATTTTCAGAGCAGATTCAGGTGGGGTTAAAACCCACCTGAATCAAGAATTTGTTTATATGCCTATATGTCCCGCTTGTATATTGAATAAGTCTGATCGAGATCGACGATGATCACCTCACTGCCGATCTTCTTTACCGTGCTCCAGGGAACCACCATCTCCTGCCGGTCCACCCACAGATTGAAAAGGTTCGAGCGGCGGGGTATGATCACAGACTCGATCTCTCCGCATTCCGGATCGATGACCACATCTGACTCTCCGATAGTTCCCAGGCGTCCGCCGTCGTACAGGTTGATCATCTCTTTGCCCTCAAACTCGCTGAGCCTCATGCCCCCAGGCCTCCTTCCCTCCCGATGCCTCTTTCGCAATTCTATGTCCGGCAGGCGGTAATTATACCACTGACTATTTGATCCAGGGCAGCGGTTCCTGCTCCTCTTTCAGGGCGCCCAGCATGGTGATGGAAAGGCGTTCCGGCGCCAGCAGCGATCTGGTCAGAGACAGAACGTCCTCGGCAGTGACGGCCATCGTTTTCTCCAGTATCTCCTCAGAACTGATCAGACGGTCGTAGATCAGTTCTGACTTGCCCAGCCGGCTCATCCTATGGGTGACGCTCTCCGCGGCCAGGAGCAAGCTTCCCTTGATCTGTTCTTTGGTCCGCGCCAACTCATCCGCAGTGACTCCGCTATCGAGCAGGCGCTCGATCTCCTGCCAGGTAAGCTCCAGCACATCTTTCAGGTTCTTCCCGTTGGTGCCGGCATAGATGGTGAACAGCCCGGTATCGTTCAATGCCGCAAAATAACTGTAGATTGTATAAACCAGGCCCCGTTCTTCTCTGATCTTCTGAAACAACCGGGAACTCGAACCGCCTCCCAGAATATTGTTGATGATCTGCAAGGGATAGATCAGGTCGTCATGCTGCGAGGGACCCGGCACCCCCATGCAGAAGTGCACCTGTTCCAACGGCTTGGTGATCCGCTTTACCGTCGCCCTGGTCTCCGGAATCAGGGCAGTGTTCTCCGGATTGGCCGATCCAGCCGCCTCAAAAAGCGGCCGCAGCCTGTCGATGACGGCCTCTGTGTTCAGATTGCCCGCTAAAGCCAGCACCAGATTGCCTGGGCAATAATGCTTATGGTAATAGTCGAGCACCGCTTCCCGGGTAATCCCGGTCACTGATTCCATGGTCCCGATCACTGGCCGGCCCAGGGGATGATTTGCCCAGACAGTCTGGGCAAACAGGTCATGGATGATCTCATCCGGAGTATCTTCATACATGCGGATCTCTTCCTGAACGACCTTCTTCTCCCGTTCCAGGTCATCCGCCTTGAACAGAGAAGAGAAGAACATGTCTGACAGCACGTCGATGGCGATCGGCAGGTGCTCATCGAGCACTCTGGCGTAAAAGCAGGTATATTCCTTGCTGGTGAAGGCATTCATCTGCCCTCCCAGCGACTCGATCGATTCAGCGATCTGCCTGGCAGTCCTGTTGACGGTCCCTTTGAAGAGCATGTGCTCGATTAGATGGGAGATACCCGCCTGTGCAGGGTTTTCATACCGCGAACCGGTATTGATCCAGATGCCGAACGCCACCGAGCGCACGCCGGGAATCTCTTCTATTGCAATGCGGGTACCATTGGCAAGCACTACTTTTTTATACATGCTGGTCCTCCTGCGTCTGTTAACGAACTCTTAAAATAGGATGGACTTTTTTGTTATCGGTGTCAAGGTTTTCAGCCCGGTTTCGATGATCAGGTGATCGCCCAGATAAAAGCCGACTCTGCCGACCAGAGCACCGGCAGGCGCTGATTTACTGGAGATCCCTTGAATATCTACTTGTTTTGACAAGAGAGGCTCATCCTGGGGAGCTACTGCAAAGCAGATGTTTTCAACAGGAGCAACCGTTATCGACTGTCGATTTTTCTTATCCACTGCTAACGAGAGCATCCCCTGATCCTTCGGCAGCTTGTACCAGCTGCACTGGTCATAACCATACCGCAGTAGCTTCAAAATATCCGCATAGCGGTCGGAACTGCCCAGCACCACGGCAACCAGTAGCTGCCCCTGCCGATCCGCAGCGGCAACCAGGCACTGCCCGGCGCTGCTGGTAGTCCCTGTTTTTACCCCGATCACTCTGAATTCCCTGTTCTCTGTGTTCCAGAGCAACCGGTTGGTATTGTTCAGCTGCACGGGAGTACGAGTCCTGCTCTCGTAGATCACGTCTTCCCTGGTCTGCACAAACTGTCTGAATAGCGGATTGTTCAGGGCATAGCGCGTGATCAGAGCCAGATCATAGGCAGTGCAGTAATGCCCCGGGCTGTCAAGCCCGTTGGGGTTCACAAAATTACTCCGCAGGGCCCCGATAGTCAAGGCCTTGCAAGTCATCAATGAAGCGAACAGATTCTCGTTTCCCGCCAGGTGTTCACCGATCGCCACAGCGGCATCGTTGC
This sequence comes from Peptococcaceae bacterium, assembly GCA_023249405.1. Taxonomy (GTDB): domain Bacteria; phylum Bacillota; class DSM-12270; order Thermacetogeniales; family Thermacetogeniaceae; genus Palsa-1188. Next base: position 2,551 of record JAHFCR010000109.1, read on the forward strand.
CCGAATTGACCAGCGCCCCCTCGATCAGGTCATGCAGATCAAAGATCAGCCCCTGTTGCAGTCCCAGGCTGGTACCATCGGTACCGGCTGCGTACGGGCTGACGGTAACCATTTCCCCGGCCTGGCCCATCTCCAACCCCAGCAAGGCGGTGATAATCTTGGTGGTACTGGCCGGCGGCAGTTCTTTTGTGGCCTGATAGCCATACAGTACACGCCCGGTCTGGTAATCCATCAACAGGGCAGCCGCTGCCGACACTCCGGGTATTGACGATGCCTCTCCGACCGCCGGCTGCGCACTTGTCCCTATGCATACCGATACCATCAGCAGAACCAGCATCAGCCGCCCCGTCATCGCTCCTCCCCGCCCCCGGCGTGCTCTGCCGAACCGCAAACCCCTCACCTGCACCACTCCTGCACCCTGGCCAATTATGATTGATGCCCCTCATTCAGAGAGTAGTTTCTCCAAAGAGACAATTTCATAACCCTGCCCGGACAGGGTTTTAATTATTTCGGGCAGTACCTTGATGGTCACCGGAGTAGGATGCATCAGAATGATCGCCCCGCTGTAGGCCATATTGCGAACGCGCGTAATGATCCAATCAGGGGCAGGATTTTGCCAATCCACAGTGTCGATGCTCCAGAGCACCGTTTGCAGGTTGGACTTGTTGGCGGCGTCCAGTACCGTCTCGTTATACTCCCCGTAGGGAGGGGCAAAGAACCTGGTGTGGCGGCCAGTGAGCTGGTAGAGTATATTTTCTGTCTGCTGTATTTCTTTAATGTTTTCATCCAGCGACAGGTTGTTGACATGCGGATGGGAGAATCCATGGTTGCCGATCTCGTGCCCCTGTCGGGCAATCCTCCGGACCAGCGGCCCGTTGTTTTCCGCCCACCGGCCAGTGATGAAAAATGTAGCCGAGGTATGGTTTTCTTTGAGAATCGCCAGCATCTCCGGAAGGTATTCCTCCCCCCAATCGATGTTGACGGTGATGGAGACGCATTTTTTCGCCGTATTGCCGCGCATGATGGGGGGTTCCGGCTGAAATACCGGCTGGCTTTGGGGCGCGGACAAATTGACGCCAATAGCGTTGATGACGAAGAGAGCGATGACGGCAGCGATGAATATGGCCGCTGATCGCTTGCGGACATAACAAACAAACACTAATTGCCCTTTGGGAACAAAATGGCTCCTGTACCCAAAACAGGAGGCAAACTTATGAAAAAGTAATTTGATCATATGTTTCCAGGCTCCTTCAAAAAGATCCTGGATAATTTTATTCAGCATTAAATTGTAATAGTAGATCCCGGCGGTAAAAATGACATTTATGTCTGGCTCCTTTGGAATTGGAGGGCCAAACCAATGAATAAACCCCGGCACTCGGCCAGGGGTAAGCGTAAAATAGTCCCACCTTGCAGCCAAGATGGGGATTGAAGCAGGCCTTCTATAGATTGGCACTCATCGATCCAGCTTATATCGTCTGGAAATATCTCTGCTATCTGTTTGAACTGCTTTCCAACTTGGGCGGAAGTGACCTGGATGAGTGTGCCGTATCAATAAATAATCTTGTCCCCAGCCTCCGCCTTGAACCGAGGACCGGGACAAGTTGACAAGCAACCAGACAGTGGCGGCAGTTATGGCTGGGCGGCGGGTCTGAACAGGCAATTAAGCGCTGCCGGGAGCGTCAACAACTCCATCCCTACGACGATCCAACATTCCGCATTTTGGAGAATAGCGGCTGAAATAATATGCGTCTGCACATCATTTCAGCCGCTATTTTTGCTGATGCAATCCCTTCAGTATCCTCCTGTTAGAGTTTTTCAACTTCCACGGTTGCAGTGCCTGCAGAACCCTGCGCACTAGCCTTAACTCGATACGTATCACTTGGTGAACCATTATAAACAAGAATACTCTTTGAGTGTCCAGGTTGAAGGTTAGACACCCAACCCGCAGTTGTTCCTCTAGTAACATTATCCACCGCAAAATTTACGCCTGAAGGAACTCCTGAGCTATAGGTAAAACGGACGTTAGGTTGACTAGAGCTAACTGTAAAATCACTACCCAATTGCACACCTTGATTACCATCAACGTTCAAATTTAAATTTTTGGTCCCAGAATAAATAACAATCGAGTCTGGTGAAACCGTATTATCAGCAGTTAGTACTTGGGTGTTTGCATCGGTACTTGCATCATAAACAGTAAAGTTGGGGTCAAGAGTGTACCCATCCGGAGTACGGCCATCATGCATCTTAATCAACAGGTTGCCATGCAGATCATAGACATCTCCATTTATTAACTGGTAACCTCTGGCCATTGTATCTGAGGAGTTGGTGCCTTGAGCATACACAGCCGTCAAGGGCACTACCAAGAGGGCCATGGCTAACAACGCAGTCAAAACAACACGGTAGCTAACAGACAGTTTTTTAATCATTTGATTCATCCTCTCATATTAGATTTTAACTTTTGATTGAAAAGCATTGACTTCTAAAAAACCCTGCGAGTGTTTTCCGCTTGTTGCCGTTTTTCCCATCGGCCTTCCCTTGCAAAGAACCGGGTGTCAAGCTAAAATAAAAACTGCCTGCACCTTTGACTTTTCAAAGGAAGGGGCATCCCTTGGTGAACTACGGTTGACAGCCTGCTGGTTCACCAGGGTTTTATTTTCGCACAATCATATTCCATCGCCTCCCCTTAGCCTGGCATACTCGTCAGTCAACATAGATGTCAGTTGACGTCGAATCTCCGGTTGGCTGAAGTCGTTAACACAGCGCTCACTGATACTGTCCATGGTCTAATGGCCTGGTTTGAGAATAACAGGCGGCGATCCAGCAACCATTCACACCGGTATTCTTATCCACGTTTTGCAACTTCCACGGTTGCATTGCCTGCACAACCCTGCGCACTAGCCTTAGCTCGATACACATCACTTGGGTCTGAGCCATTGGGACCATTATAAACAGGAATATTCGGTGAAGATTTTCCCGGTAGAAAATTAGACGCCCAAACCACGATAGTGCCTCTCGTAACGTCATCCAGCTCAAAATTTACACCGGAAGGAATTCCTGACCCATAAGTAAAACGAACGTTAGGTTCATTCGGGCTAACCGTAAAATCACCACCCAATTGCACGCCTTGATTATCATCAGTGATTAAAGTTAAATATTTGGTCCCGCGAAAAATATCCAAAGCTGGTAAACTCGTCTGATCCTCCGGTACTTGGGTGCTTGCATCATAAACAGTAAACTTGGGGTCAAGAGTGTATCCATCCGGGGTAAACCCGTCATGCATCTTAATCAGCAAGTTACCATCCAGATCATAAACGTTTCCATCTATTAATTGGTAACCTCCGGATGTTGCTGGCAGCACCTCTACCTGATTACCTGTGGCAGGCTTTTCATTGGCAGCATACGTTGCTGCGCTCATGCCCAATAATAAAATTGCCAGGGTCATGGCGATGGCCATCATCCGAACAGATTTTTTATTCTTTAAACCTTCGCTTTTCAGGATCATGCCAATTCTCCTTTCCAGGTTCCGCTTGTTGTTAAAGGCGAAAACGGAAGCCAGGCGGTTTTTTTGGTCAGCAACATTACCGGCTACGCTGAGTATCAACTCGCAGTACTCCCTCCTTTCCTGGGAATTCATCGATTTAACAACGCTTTCGTCGCAGGACAGCTCACAAAAGCGATCAATGTCGCGGTGGGCCAGATCGGCCAAGGGGTTGAACCAGTGTAGCGCATTGATAAAAAGCAGCAAGCCTTTAAGCCAGGCGTCACGGCGTTTCCAATGCGCAAGTTCGTGAAGAAAAATATATCGCAATTCTTCCGAAGTAAATTTGATATCCGGCAATACGATACGTGGCCTAAAATTCCCATAGAGAAAGGGGGTGCTTATACGAGCGGATATATAGACCGGAAGCTCTCTGGTGATACCCAGTTCCTGTTTACATTTTAAAAGCGTTCCCAAAATCTGCTCTTCCGTCGTTATATTGCAGGCGCTCAACATATGACGCTGCAGACGATAGCCTTGAATCCATGCGGCTGCTAAGAAGATCAGTGTCCCGGCCATGAGGATATAAGGCACAAAATAAAGGAGTGTTCCTGCATAGGCCTTGGTCTGTAACATCAGTGCAGTATTGGCGGTGGGGTTTATAACAGTTGGCTGGCTCAGCTCCATGAGCGAGGGTAATCCAAGCCCATTTGGGGCTATTGTTCCCAGGTCCACATGAAATAAAGACCCGATTTTGTAGTAAGGGACCAGGAAAAACGAGTATATAATTAAGTTTGAGTAGTAATGCCAGGCCGCAGTAAAATATCTCAGGGTCAGAACACTCAATAATTTTAAGAGCAGGTAAAGCCCACCGGCTACAATCGACATGATCAGCAACTGATTATAAGTTGTCATCAGCATAAAATCACCTACTCTTTCAGGAGCTTCATGAGCCTTTGGATATCTTTCCTGGTTAAGTCGCCATTCTCACACAAGGCAGTGATAAAGCCAAACACGGAGCCTTTATGAGCATCATCTATAAATTGCTTTGTTTCAAAATTCCGGTATTCCTGTTCCGTGATGCAGGGTTCGTAGTGATTGGCCTTGCTTATTCTGGTTGCCTTGAGCAGTCCTTTTTCCATCAGCCGGGCCAGAAACGTGATGACCGTGTTTTGCTTCCATGCCTTATCTCCCGGCAAGTTTGCAATGATCTC
>JAHFCR010000110.1 GCA_023249405.1 Peptococcaceae bacterium
TTTTTCGCGAGGCGTGAACTTCACTTTTCCCATCTTTCAGCACCCGCATACAGCAAGCTGAGTATCTGGAACGCTCTTTTCATGAACTTATTGGCGGGGCTACGGCATGAGCGGCTAGACAGGAAAAGTATTTACTATAACTAGGCGCTTTTCCTGATGATAATTTGGTTGACTACCTGATCGTCGCTGATGATCTGGCCGTCGCGTATCACCACTTTGCGCTGACAGAAATCCGCGACAGACGGCTCGTGAGTGATCACCACCACCGTTGCTCCGTGTTCGTGATGCATCTTCTGAAAAATGCCCATGACATCCTTGCTGCTCACCGTATCCAGGGCGCCGGTGGGCTCATCGGCCAAGATCACCAGCGGATTTTTCACGATAGCTCTGGCGATTCCCACTCGCTGCTGCTGCCCTCCTGACATCTGATTCGGCCAGTGCTGCATGTAATCTTTTAAGCCAACCTCTTCCAGGACGGCTTTAGCTCGCTCCTCGGCTTCCTTACCTGTGATTCCCGCATAGAACAGAGGCAACTCCACGTTGTAAAGGGCAGTCGAGCGGGCGAGTAGATTGTAGCGCTGGAAGACAAAGCCCAGCTTCCGGTTGCGGGTAGCGGCCAGTCCGTTCTCGTCAAGGGCGGACACGTCCTCCCCGTCCAAGTAGTAGTTGCCACCCGTCTGTTTGTCCATGCAGCCGACGATGTTCATCAGGGTCGACTTGCCGGAGCCGGACGGGCCCATGATGGCGATCATCTCCCCCTTGTTGACCTCCAGGTCAACACCTCTCAGGGCATGCACCTCGACCCCTGATAGGGGGTAGATCTTGGTCAGGCCGCGGCAGCAAATTAAGGGAGATTCTGACGCGGAAACCGGCAATCTTTTTGTTGCTTCTCTGGTCATCAATTATACGTTCCTCCATTCATAATGGCGGCTGTCCGCCGTCTTATGTTTTGTTATCCTGAGGCCTGCCGATCAGGAACACCTAGCGGAAGATACCACGGGAATTTTGTTCCCCAGCGTTTCCTTATATTTGCTTTATTAGTTTAATGCTGTTTGCTGAAGATTATCTTAAAGAATGGTAAGAATATGATTAAAATTCAAATTCAAATAACAAAACTTTTGATATCCGGTCTGGCAGATGGCGGAAGGGAATGAGTATATTTCAGGTTCGTAACCGGCAGGGATTTCATGGCTGTGCACAGAAAAAGAATATTACATAATGATAAAGAGAAGGGGAATGGACGCTGAAGATGTTTACCTTGGCTCCGAAGGAAGAAAAGTTTTTTGACATGTTCATAGTTTCTGCCCGTACGATCCTAAAAGCCGCAGAGCTGTTTAGGGAAATGGTGAATGATCTCGACGACGCTGAGACTAAATTTAAGCGAATCAAGGAAATGGAACGTAGAGGGGACCAGCAGCTCCACGATATATTTGAGCAGTTGAATCGTTCTTTTATAACTCCAATTGATCGGGAGGATATTTACGGGATCGGAAAACAAATGGATGATATTGCCGATGCTATCGAATCAACAGCCAGCAGGTTTGTAATATTCAATATCAGTATCGCTTCAGAAGATGCAAAGACCATAGCCAACCTGATAGTGGAGTGCACCAGGGAACTGATTGCCTTGATGGAAGAACTGAAAATAATGAAGAAGAGCAACCGGCTGAATGAAAAAATTATTGAAATTAACCGGATCGAGGAAGAATGCGACGCTCTTTACAGAAAGGCCATCAGGGATTTATTCGACGGGCGGACGCCCGTTATGGAGATCATCAAATGGAAGGATATATACGAACGCCTGGAAAAAAGCATCGATGCCTGTGAAGATGTGGCTAATATAGTTGAAGGAGTTGTCATGAAATATGCCTAGCACCACCATAGCTATAACGGCTCTGGTGGTTGTGTTAGGCCTGGTATTTGACTTTATCAACGGCTTTCATGATACTGCTAACGCTATAGCTACATCCGTATCAACAAGGGTCTTATCGCCGCAGGCGGCGATTGTCATGTCCGCAGTCTGTAATTTTACGGGCGCATTTATCAGTGTAAAGGTTGCCATGACCATTGGTTCCGGTATTGTCAATCCTAGCCAGATATCGCAGGGAGTCGTTGTCGCCGCATTGCTAGGAGCAATAATCTGGAATTTGACAACTTGGTATTTTGGCCTCCCCAGCAGTTCATCTCATGCCTTAATAGGAGGGCTGTTAGGCGCGGCTATTATTTTCAAGGGCTCATTGCTGGTTATCAACTGGTCTACTCTGTGGTGGAAAGTGCTTTTGTGGTTATTTCTGTCTCCGGTAATTGGTTTCATAGCTGGCTTCATTTTGATGACAGCCCTCAATTGGACCTTAAAATCTTTAAGGCCGGCAACTGTTACTGGCATATTCTCCAAAGCTCAGGTCGTTTCTGCAGCGTTGATGGCTTTGAATCATGGGGGAAACGATGCCCAGAAATCGATGGGCGTCATTGCCCTGGCTCTTTTTAGCGGGGGATTAATAGCGCAGTTTGGCGTCCCGCTATGGGTAAAAGCATCCTGCGCTTTGGCCATGGCTTTGGGAACTTCGGTTGGCGGTTGGAAAATTATCAAAACTATGGGCGTAAGTATGACACGCCTGGTTCCGGTTAACGGCTTTGCGGCAGAGACAGGGGCCGCTGCGGTAATATTCACCGCCACTATGTTGAATGCGCCCGTAAGCACTACCCACATAATTTCCACTGCGATCATGGGCGTGGCTGCTTCAAAGAGGCTCAGTTCTGTAAGATGGATCATTGCCAGAAATATTGTCTGGGCTTGGGTATTGACAATACCTATATGCGCCCTGCTTTCAGGCGCGTTGCTGCTCGCAATCAGATTTATCCGCTAGCTGACCGCCCCTAATACATCGTTTCGCCAAGCAATAGGATAAGGGTCGGTCAGTTCCTGGATCGGTTCAGCTAAGCATCGGATGGGGATGGGGATGGGGTCAAAACTCCATCTGATGCAAGTTCCGCCTTATCCGATAGCAATACCTATTTCTTCTTGTGGTCAGCCAGAACCAGATCCGGGTCAAAAGTGCTATAGGATGGTCGTTGCTCCGCGATCCATCTGATCACCAGGTAGGATTGTTCTTTTACTTCGTAGGCAAAATCGTGGTTGTAGACGCTCTTCACCAATGTACAGTGTGGGTTGAGGAAGGCGAGTGCCGCAGTGACCATTGCGGGGGGTTCGCTGAAATAAGCCTTCTTCGACAGGATGAGGAGGTCGCTGGGCAGGCTCTTGCTGTCCCAACCGGGGCAATTGGCTTTTAAAAGGTTTTCCACCGTCCTGCGGAATAGCAGGGTGGCCTGATCATAATGGCCGGCCAAGAGCTGAGATTGGGCTTCAGCCCAATCGTGCTTGGATTTGGCCAGCGGATAGGCGATCTCCTCCTCGGGTTCCTTTCTCTTGAAAATAGATGATAATTTGAAAGGCGCCTGCAGATCAAAAAAGCCTGGGCCGTCGTTTGTTTTTCTGCCTGCCATTTTATCGCCTCCCTACTAGTCCTGAATTTATATTATGCGCGACAGACGGAGTACGTCAAATGGGTAGCAGGCGCAGCCGAGGCCGGTCTCAGGTATTTTTTTCCGAGCGCCTGTGGTATACTTGCAAACGGGCAAAATACTGACTACAGGGGGATTATTATGGGTGACATACGCGTGCGTTTTGCACCGAGCCCGACCGGAAGCCTGCACATCGGGGGAGCCCGGACGGCTCTATTCAACTGGCTTTTTGCCCGGCGCCAAAACGGAACTTTCGTCCTGCGGATCGAAGATACAGACCTGGACCGTTCAACTGCCGAATCCGCCAGGGGCATTGTCTCGGCCCTGAGGTGGCTGGGGCTGGATTGGGATGAGGGCCCGGAAATCGGCGGGGACTATGGACCCTATTTCCAATCTCAGCGTCTGGCCCACTATGTTGAGGCAGCCAATAAGTTATTGGAGCAAGGACAGGCCTATTACTGCTATTGCACCCAGGAAGAGCTGTCGGAGCGGCGGCAGGAAGCCATGAAATCTGGCCAGGCGCCGCGCTATGATGGCCGGTGCCGTCACCTCACCAAGGAAGAGCGTACCAGGCTGGAACAGGATGGCCGCCGTCCGGCACTGAGATTTCATATCCCGCCAAGCGGTGAAACCGTGGTTTCGGACGTGATCAGGGGCGAGGTGGCCTTTGCACACGATGTGCTTGATGATTTCATCATCATGAAATCTAATGGCTTGCCGGCCTACAATTTTGCCTGCGTAGTCGACGACTCCTCCATGCGGATCAGCCATGTGTTGAGGGCTGAAGAGCACCTCTCCAATACACCGCGCCAGATTCTGATCTATCAGGCGCTCGGCAGGCTGTTGCCCGTTTTTGTGCACCTGCCGATGATCCTGGCGCCGGACCGCAGCAAGCTCAGTAAACGGCATGGAGCGACGTCAGTACAGGAGTTCCAGGAACAGGGATTCCTTCCTGAAGGCTTGCTGAACTACCTGGCCCTGTTGGGCTGGTCACCGGAGGGGGAGGAGGAGATCATGCCCCTGCCTGAGATTGTGCGTCAGTTCACGCTTGACCGGGTGGGGAAGACGGCGGCTATCTATGACACCAAGAAGTTGACCTGGATGAATGGCCACTATCTGAACGAAAATGTCCTTGACGGTGTGGTGAACCAGGCGCTGCCTTTCCTGCAGCAGAAAGGGATGGTAGCGAAGGAGTTATCCCCGAGTCAGCAAGAATACATCAAGAGAGTGGTCGAGCTGGTCCGAACGCGGGTCAAGACCCTGGCCGAGATCGCCGATGCCTCCGATTATTTCTTCAGTGATGATTTCGCCTATGAGGAGAAAGGGCTCCGCAAACACTTCTCGAAGCCTGGAGTGGATTCCCTGCTGGAAGCTGCACTGCACCGGATCGAACGGTTAGAATCATTTGAACCTCAGGCGATCGAGGAGAGCTACCGGGATTTGAGCGCCGATCTGGGTGTCGGGGCGGGAGAGATCATCCATCCCACGCGGCTGGCCCTGTCCGGCCGGACCATGGGACCCGGACTGTTCGAGTTGATGTCGGTCCTGGGCAAAACAAGGTCACTACAGCGACTGAGCCGTGCCGTGCAGTATATTAGGCAACAAGCCTGAAACCTGGTGAGTGCCGTTACCCTCACCCGATTCGTCCTTCCCGCATATGATAAGAAAATCCCAGCATAAGGGAGGGGTGAAAGGTGGCCGGCACTTGCAGCAATGTTGCCAATGTGGTGACGAGGTGGGTGGAACGGAATTCTCCATACGTAATCAATGTCATGGCCAATCTTACATATACGGTAGTGCGGACTGGCTGCGACTGGACCAGGAAGGCAGCAGCTATGGCCGATGATTTGATCGATACAACCCTGGGTAAAATTAAGACCCACTTATAGTTCGGGCTAACTATCAGGCAGCGCCTTAAGGAGACTCGGTCTGGCTGGGCAGCGATAAGACGGCTACATGCGCTTGACAGAGAGCCGGATATGATTATAATTTAACTGTGGAACAAACTGCGGGATGGTGTAATGGTAGCACGGGTGACTCTGGATCACTTAGCCTAGGTTCGAGTCCTAGTCCCGCAGCCATATAAGGCCCTATCGTCTAGTGGTTAGGACATCACCCTCTCAAGGTGGAGACACGGGTTCGAATCCCATTAGGGCTACCAGTTGTATCCAAAACATCTCCGGAAAATCCTGGGGGTGTTTTTATTTTTAGGATTATCTCGACGCCCTCGTTATCCACGATAACGGAATCCGTGAACAATTGGATCAGATGCTTCAATTTCTTGGGGTCGTCGCATGTCTGAAACTGCTCCTCTGCTTCCTGGAGATAGGTTGTAATTTCATCTATTCCGAAAGAAGTATTCTGTTTCATTGCAAAGGAGCTGAGCTGCGCTTTTAGTTCGGCCCGCTGCTGCTCATATTGCGCCAGCCTGTCCATGACCGCCGGCGTAGATCTGCCTTCTTCTATGGCCAGCAAGAAGTTATTGATCTTCCTATCCAGGGCGCCGATGTCTTTCTTCATCTGCGCTGACTGCAATTTGATCAGATTCGGGCGCGCGGAGAGATAATCCTCAAATTTTGCCAGCAAATTAGCCTTGCCTTCCGGGGTGAAGTACTCGAGCTTGATTTCATCTATGACCATCTGCTCCACCAGGTCCGCCCGGATCGTCTTCAGGGTGCATTCCCTGGTTCTCTGGCGCTTGTTGCATTCGTAATAGGCATACCGTTTCTTCTCGGTCCGGCCCCTGACGTTGTTCCCCACGAGAGCAGCTCCGCATTGGCCGCAGAATATGATTCCTGCAAGCAGGAACTCGCGCTTCGCTTTATTCGATGCCCGCTCTCCCGGGTTGATCTTGCGGCTGTCCATCCTGACCTGCACCCTCTCCCACAGCTCCCGCGGCACGATGGCCGGCAAAATGCCAGGCACCCGGATCACATCCTGGCGGGTGTGCCGGTGCTCTTTCTTTGTCCCTCGCTTATAGACGAACGTTCCGGAGTATTTCTCATTCCGGAGTATGTCATGGATCGAATTTGGCGACAGCGGCCGCCCGTGCAGGCGGATCATGGCATCCCTGGTGGCCGCCTGGATGTCGCCATAGGTGCCGCCGGCATCGTAGATGTTGAAAATGCAGCGGACTACTGCAGCCTCTGGTTCGTTGATAATGTATCGCTTGCTGCCGAGGGGCCGGCGGGGGGTTACCGTTTCAGGAATTACTTCGACCGCAAAACCGAATGCCGGCCGGCCACCGCAGTGCCAGGCTTTCAAGCCGTTCTCGGTCAGGCCCTTCATGACCTCCCGGGCGAGGTTGGCCGAATGGAATTGTGCCAGGTCCTCCAGTACGCCCTCCAGGAGTTGCCCTTCCGGGGAGCCGTCGATCCGCTGCGAGGCGTACTCCACCTGGATGCCGCACTTCTTCCTCAGATACTGCTTATGCCAGCCCGAG
>JAHFCR010000005.1 GCA_023249405.1 Peptococcaceae bacterium
AAGCACTGGTCATAGACCTTGTTGACCAGGATGCAGTCCTTGGCGGTAAATGGCGGGCATGTCGGTATGGTCACCCCCGCGACTATAGTAAACCCGCATTCTCCTGGTGTGATTGGCATGTAAGATCCCCTCCTGTTGATCTATTTTTCAAGAATACAGTTAATTGGTTGAACGTGACGGGTAATACATTATATGGAAAAAAAACAAAAATGTCCAGTCGCTTGCAGATGATGGGGATGTTTTTCAGGCGTTTATCCTTGGGCCAGGAATCTGCAATTGAGGCGGGTGCGCTCATATGATCAAGGATGGCGGCAAGAACTTTTCAGGCGGGCAGAGACAGCGGTTTGAAATAGCCCGCGCCCTGGCCGGGGAGCCTGCCATAGTCATCCTCGACGAGGCTACCAGCGCTCTTGATGCGAAAACCGAATGGCTGGTAATGGAAGCGATCAGGGCCAGGGGCATTACTTCGATTATTATCGCCCACCGGCTTTCCGCCGTGCGCGACTGCGACGAGATTATCGTCCTGGATCGGGGCCGGGTAGTGGAACGGGGAAGGCATGAGGAACTGCTGCAACAAGGTGGACGATATGCGGAACTGATCGCCACCGGGTAGCCTGGTCTCTGCTCAGAGCCTAAGCTCAGGCTGGTGGCATAATTCTCTATCGTTGGGGACGGTTGATCCAGATGAACTTCGAGAAGCAGATCCAGAACCGGATGGAAAACAATCAGCAGGCGCTGGGGCATGCCTATTTAGACCTGGCCTTCATTGTCAGGCCGCCGGGCAAGAGCCCCCTGCCTCTGGAGCATGAAGACCCGCCCTTTTTCATGCTTTCAATCGCTTTAAGATCGCGAACTGGTTCCACTGCGTTCATGCCGCTCACTCTCCTTCATCCCTTTTATATACAGTCATAAATGGTGATGTCGCTAATCCTGACCGTCATATTCCCGGTGTGTTCAGCCGTCGTTTAAGGTCAAAAACATTCTGCATTGATCTGATATTTTATATCGTTCCTGATATAATAATAATGGTGAGGGCGTTGAATAAAGAAGAAGTGCGCAAGCAGTTTGCCAAATTTAAAAACCTTGTGATCGCTCGGGATGTGGCTGAATACTTCCTGTCTCACCCCCAGGCCAAAGTGGCGGCGAAAATGCTGCGGGACATTGCTCTGCTGGACGAGTTCGGGTTGAATTTATCTGATAAGTACATCCACAGAGTTTGGGGGAGCTCCATCAAGCTCTGGGAGCTAAGAACCTCATTTGCCAGCTTTAATGAACGAACACTGTTTGTCGCTCTCTCCGAAGGAAAGTTTTTGCTGATGAATGTTTTCCCGAAAAAAAGTAACAAGATTCCGCAGTCCGAAATTCGTAAAACAGAAAGCATTTATAAAAAATATCTTGAAAGCAGAGGGGAATAACCGTGGACGAGTTCATAACTATGAATGAATTTGCAGATCAGTTGGCGGAAAAGCGTCCCGATATCCTGGATGAAATGGTGGCCAACGAACCTGAGTACCAGATTGCCAGGTCGATTATCGCCGCCAGGCTAAAGCTCAAGTGGAGTCAACAGAAGCTGGCAGAAAGAGCAAAATTGACTCAGACACAGGTCTCCAGGCTGGAGAGAGCGCAGATCGGATCATTTCGTGTTGTCATGAAAGCTTTCAATGCCCTTGGATTGGGATTCATGGTAGTTCCCCAGAAAAGGGAAACGGCAAAGCGGCGCCAGTCTTAAGGTTAGCTGAGAGGTGTTTTTCGTTGAAAAATGCTTATGCTTACGCCAGGGTGAGCACGAAGGACCAGGAGAAGCAGGGCAACTCCATCCCGGAGCAGTTGGACAGGATCTACGATTTCGCCGCCGGCAGAGATGTCCAGATCGTCAAGACTTATCAGGACGCGCTGTCGGCCTACCATGACGACGATCAAAACTCAGTTCCTGGTATTCATCGACGATGACATCATCCCGCCGGACGACCTTTTGGATATGACTGCGACATCGTCGGCGCCCTTTGCTACGCCTGGGATATCCGCAGCGGTCCCTTTATCGTCGCCTATAGGCAGGACAGCGACGGCCGGTATTTTCGGGTGGGCAGGCCTGGCGGTGTGGAAAAAACCGGTCTGCAGGAAATGTCCCTGGTGGGTGGAGGCTGCTTCATGATGCACCGGCGGGTTCTGGAAGCCCTGCCCGCCCCCTGGTTTAGCTTTGAAACCGACGCCGCCGGACAAAAGGTCGTTCTGTCGGAAGGCTTCATTTTCTGCCAGACAGCTATCCGCCATGGCTTCAAAGTCTTTCTGGACACCGACCGCGTCTGAGGCCATATAAAAAGAGTGGATTTACGGGATGTCGTCACCCATTCCACTCTGCGCAAGCGTAGCTCCCTGTTCGATCTGCTGGAATAGCTCCGGTTGAATAACGGTCGATAGCCTTGATTTATATTGCACTTAGACACCAGGAAGCCTTATCTCCTATTATGATGTATTTTTACTAAACGAGAGCGGCGATTGTTAAATAAAAGTTAATCGTTGCACAGTGATCCCTTGTCAACGTATTTGATCATCTAATTTGCCGGTGAAGGCCTGAAACTCTGTAACAGTGGCCGGGCGCGTCGAAGGCGGGCTTCTTGCTAGGCTGGCTTGTCAGGGATTGCGGTTGCCCCGCAAATTGCCCCTAACTTGCAAGAGGCTTGGCAGCATGGTGGCGGGCCAAAAAATTCTTAACCAGATTTGCAGAGCTATTCAGGATATGATCTTCTTCTACACCCACTTCCTTGGCCAGTGCGATGGCTGTTTCGCATTCACCGACATCATAGCAGATATGAGAGTCGCTGTTGATCGCCACCATCAGTTTGTGTTTGTGGGCCAGCTTGGCAATGAGCTTGCAGTTCGATGAACTGCCGGGGCGGAAGTCAAAGGACTTATTGTTAAGCTCCAATGCTTTTCCGTATGATTTTACGGCTAAAATGACCCTCTCCGCATCGATCGGAAAATGAGGATTCCCCGGGTGAACGATGATGTGCACGTAGGGATTCTTGATCGCTCCAACCATTGCCCGCGTATTCTCTTCGACAGAGCCGCCAGAGTAGCCAGCCTCGCTGTGAAATCCGGCGAGTACGATATCGAGATCCTTCAACAACATTTCGGGCATATCGATACTGCCGTCACCGTCTATGATGTTAGCCTCAACTCCTCGCAGCACCTCCACGCCGGAGACCGCCCTTGGCCACATGCCGATATTGAGAAAATGATGTATACGGGGTCCTCCGTCCATCCTCAGCCCGTGATCGGTGATTGCAATAATCTTTAATCCCTTCTGCGCAGCGGACTCGACCATTTCTTTGAACGTGCTGTATCCATCGCTCGCTATGGTGTGGGTATGGAGATCGGCTTCTAGCTTCAAGACAGCATCCCTTCCTCTACTTTATTATTCGTCATATAAATTCTATCAGATCATTGTTAACCCTAAATGACCACGGTGCTAAATTATCGTTAAGAACTATGAAAATATTTCCCTAACAACGGTAATATATGCCTTATGAACGGGGTAAAGCCCCGGATTTTAGCCCAGGCTTTTGATAGATAACGGCGCGGAGAACCTTAGTTGAGGCCCAGGATCAGCAGGATCAGGACCAGAAAAAGGGTGAACGCAAACATTGGGAACCATCACCCAATACCAGCCCCTAGCCCAGTGCCAGCTCCCATTATTACTTCTCTTTGCGGCAAGTCAACGCTTGCCGTTTATCCGATAGCTAACCGCCGCTAAGACTCCCGCTTCAAGAAGCGGGAGATAAGCGGCGCTAAGCCGGGTACCCGGGTACCCTCTGGGTGGGGTGGGATAACATCTTCTAAGACACCACGCCGCCCGGCGGCGCCATCAGAGAATGAAAATGAACATTTTCAGAGCAGATTCAGATGGGGTTAAAATCCCACCTGAATCAAGAATTTGTTTATTAGCGCTGAATATCATATTCCCCCTTGCTGGGCACTTGTTAACAAGCAAAAACCCCCGGCAACCGCGATGCCTGGGGTCTAACCGCCCTGCTGGAGTTCGGCGGTCAATCATTTATTAAGCTTGCTCAATGCAAGAGATCTGTACGCAACAAAAATTATTAATCCAGCGCTTATCAGCAGGCAAACCAGCCTTACCAGCATCCAAAAAAGAGTTGTGTAATGAGCAAGAGAGTTGCTTATGACGAGTAAAATTACACTGGCGGCTAAGAATAGCAGAAGTATGCCGTAAGCCCGCAGCAGGCTTTTCTTTGTGATCTGTTTCCCCCCAACCCCTGGCCGGTCAAATAGGGCAGGCATAAGATCATCTCCTTAGGTTTTATGGAAATAATATTTCTCTATCGTCCAGTCTTATCCTGCATTATGGGGCATCTGTATTAATGTCCTAAACAAGAAATGCCATCCTTAAAAGTGCCGGGATGAATGGCTGACGGGCTTTTGGCGGCAGAAGAGCATGCCTTATTATTAGCGCATGTGGGAATGGTTTACATGTTTCACCAAAATGAGGAGATGGGCCTTTTCCATTCACCTGAGCAGCTGTGATCAGAAAGAAGCCCACCAGTTAGGTGGGCTGATTGCCGGGAGATCTTCAGGAGATCTTGGGTATAAAGGTCTCACAGCAAGTATTCTCTGACGTGTTGCATTTTTTATCGCTGACACTAGATCTGACCTCAATGTTGTCCGCACGGCATGCTCCGGCGGTGTTGTGATTGCACTCTTCTATCTTGCAGCTTATTTCCTTAGGAATTGTAATCACCTCCCTTCAGGATTATTTTCTCCTGGAGGCGGTTGAATTATTTTGGACAACGCAAAGCATGAAGCCGTGCTTTTCGGGATCTATTGTATAATGCCATAAAGTACCAAAAAAATAGCTCCAACTATAATCATTCGGGGCTTTTTTAAGAAGCCGGATTATTGATCAACGCCATATCGTATCTGGATATGAACGTCAGGATGATTATTTGTTGGCTGGAGGGGCGACGATGGATATCAAGGCCTTTTTAAAAGCGGACAGGGAAGATCTGGGCAATGGATGGCCTTACCCCACATTTGTTTTATTTCTCTTTCTGATTCTTCTGGTCCTGATTATGGATTAACGGGGTTTTTGGAAGTAATTATGCAGGTTCTATATGCAATTGTTGGGAAGGGTGAACCGCCATTGTGCGGGGATAATAATTAAAAAACCCCGGATCGCCACTCCGGGGGTGATATGGAGGCACGTTATTATAATACCATATTATGCCGGTGTTGGTAAAAAAGTGACATAGCCCTGGTGATTCTAGCCAATAGTAGGACAAGGTTTGCATTCAGCTAGGGTGGTTAAAGGGTGATCGTGGATGCGGCCAGCGCTGCCGTTGTTTAGGTCTAATAGCCACAGGGAAAATCTCCTTCGAAAAACTTAGAGGAATAAACAGTTTTTTAGGCGAAAATATAAATACCATAGATAATCAACGGAAGGAGATCGGTGAGTAAATTGGGTTCAGTCTCCGTAATCGATCATCCCCTGGCGGGGAATTATCTGAGGATACTGCGCAACCGGGAGATTCAGGTGGCTGATTTTAGGCAGGCGATGTACAAGCTGGGGCTGCTCCTGGCGGTGGAAGCCACCAGAGGGCTGCAGACCACCGAAGATCAGGTATGGACACCGCTGGATGTGCAGGCAACCTGCCGGTATGTTCAGGACGCCAGCGTCATGCTGGTACCTATTCTTCGTGCCGGCCTCGGCTTCCTGGATAGTTTTATGGAGTTATTGCCAGCGGCCAAGGTGGCCCATATAGGCATCTCCCGGGATCACGCGACTCTTGAGGCCAAGCCCTATCTGGACAGCGTGCCCGAACAGACGGCTGATTTCGACCGGGTAATCATCCTGGATCCGATGCTGGCCACCGGAAACAGCACCACCAAGGCCTTGGAGATCATCACCGGGAAAGGGTACGACCCCGGGCAGATCACTCTGGTCAACGCCTTAGCGGTGCAGCAGGGTATCGACCAGGTGCATTCGAAGTTTCCCGACATCAATATTATTACCGGAGTGATCGACCCGAAGCTGAATGATAAGGCCTATATCGTTCCCGGGCTTGGGGATGCCGGTGATCGGTTGTATCTTTTTTAGAACTCTAAAATTAACGTTCTGCTGAGTTGCGGGAAAGGGCGGCAGGGCTCCACATATCGTTGGTGCTCTTGCCGTTTTCATTAAGGGATGGCGGAAAGGAAATCAATATGTTCCAGCGAAAATCATCAGGATCAGGGGCTATGGGATGACTTATTGATCGACTTCTTGTCCAAGCGTTACTATAATAGACAGGAATAGACAGGCGGAAGAGACCAGCAATTACTGGGAATAACCGGATCCGAGAACTTAGGGAGATGTATAGCCAATGCAGCAACATTCCGCCGGCGGCGGGGCGCCGGCTGTAACCTATTCACTGGCCACCAGGAGGATTGTCCTGATCGTTTCCACGATGAGCGCCTTTATAACCCCCTTTTTGGTCTCCTCTGTCAATATTGCCCTGCCTACCATCGGAAAAGAGTTTGCGCTGGACGCCATTACGATGAGCTGGATTGTTACCGCCTACTTGCTGGCTGCAGCCATTTTCCTGGTTCCTTTCGGCAGGATTGCCGATATCTATGGGCGTAAGAAGATCTATATGATCGGCACGCTGGTGATCACCACCTCTTCGTTTTTAGCAGCGCATGCCAACTCCAGCGTCATGCTGATCTCGGCACGGCTGTTGGAGGGACTGGGCGCCGCCATGTTCTTTGGCACCGGTATGGCTATTCTGATTTCGGTTTATCCGCTGCAAGAAAGAGGTCGGGTGATCGGGATCAACGTTGCCGGCACCTATTTGGGGCTTTCCCTGGGGCCCTTTATCGGCGGTTGGCTGACCAATTCCTTTGGTTGGCGCAGCATTTTCATGATCATTGTGCCGATCGGCATTATCATCCTGGCCCTGCTCTTCTGGAGGGTGACCGGAGAATGGTCGGATGCCAAAGGCGAGCGGTTCGATTTGGGCGGTTCCCTATTGTATAGCGTGGCCATCCTGGCGGTGATGTACGGGTTTTCCCAATTGCCCGCAATGGCCGGTTTTATCCTCATCCTGGCAGGAATTATCCTGCTGGCACTGTTCATTGCCTGGGAGCTGCGGTCGGATTTTCCAGTGCTGAATATGAAGCTGTTCCGTAGCAACATAGCCTTCACCTTCTCCAATCTCGCCGCCCTGATCAACTACAGCGCCACCTATGCCTTGACCTTTCTGCTCAGCCTGTATCTGCAGTATATAAAAGGTTTTAACGCTCAGCATGCCGGTTACATCCTGATCTTCCAGCCGGTGATGATGTTCCTGTTCTCGCCATTTGCCGGCCGGCTATCGGACCGGGTGGAACCGCGCTTGGTGGCCTCATTGGGTATGGGACTGACTGCCATCGGCCTGGCCATGCTGGTGTTGCTCGATAGCTCGACCGCTCTGACCTATATCATCGGCAGCCTGGTCTTGCTTGGTGTGGGTTTTGCCCTGTTTTCCTCCCCTAACACCAACGCCGTGATGAGTTCCGTCAGCAAGAGGTTTTACGGGGTGGCCTCGGGCACGCTGTCAACGATGCGCTTGACTGGGCAGATGTTGAGTATGGGGATCGTGACGATGATCATGGCCCTGTTTATAGGCAAGAACATGATCACGCCGGAGAACTTTATCATGTTCATCAAGAGCATAAAAATGGCTTTCACCGTCTTCGCCATCCTATGCGCCCTCGGGGTGTTGGCATCGCTGGCCCGGGGCCGGGTGCACACGGAGGAGCCGGGACAGGGTTAGCCTATTCTGGAGGAATGCGAGTGGTCGTTCTGGGTATTGATCCTGGTGTGGTGTCGACCGGATACGGGTTGCTATCGGTAGCCGGTGGACAACCCCAAGTCCTGGATTATGGTGTCATCACGCTGGAAAGCAAGCTCGACCTGCCCAGTCGGCTGCAGAGGGTCTATCAGGGCCTGGCGGAGATCTGTGGGCAGCATCATCCCCAGGCCATGTCCATCGAAGACCTGTTTTACAACAAAAATGTGCGTACCGCCATGACTGTGGGGCACGTCCGGGGCGCCATCATCCTGGCCGGGATGCATCATGGATTGACCGTACATACCTACACGCCGCTGCAGATCAAACAGGCGGTGACCGGATACGGGCGGGCAGAGAAGGAGCAGTTGCAGCGCATGTTAAAGCTGATCTTCAAGCTGTCCGTGATTCCCGAGCCAGACCATGCCGCTGATGCTCTGGCAGCAGCCTATTGCCACCTGAATTACGCCCGGGCG
Organism: Peptococcaceae bacterium; assembly: GCA_023249405.1. Classification (GTDB taxonomy): domain Bacteria; phylum Bacillota; class DSM-12270; order Thermacetogeniales; family Thermacetogeniaceae; genus Palsa-1188. Next base: position 8,300 of record JAHFCR010000005.1, read on the forward strand.
CCCTATCTCTAGGCCGGGTGCTCCGTGAAAGTTAGATGCCTAATTGCTGGAGAACCGGGACCAGGAGTCTTCTGTCCTGCTGGGGGAGCATCGATGATTGCTTTTGTACGGGGAGTTTTGAAGGGGATCGAGGATGGCCAGGTGCTGTTGGATGTGGATGGGATCGGCTATGAGGTGCTGGTTCCATCAGGCCTGGCCAGGACCCTGCCTGCGGTCGGGCGGGAGGTGGAGATTCATACCTACCTCTATGTCCGGGAAGACTGTTTGCAGCTTTATGGTTTCCTGTCGGCTCAGGACCGGGCGCTGTTCCGGCTGTTGCTGCGAGCGCCGGGGATCGGCCCCAAGGTGGCCCTATCTATCCTGGACACCTTTAAGGGAGAGGAGCTGTTCGGTATCGTGTCCCGGGGCGATGCCCACAGCCTGCAACGGGTCCCCGGTGTCGGGGCGAAATCTGCCCAGCGCCTGGTCCTGGAGTTGAAAGGCAAGCTGGACGGGTTGTTTGAGGCTGCGTTGCCAGAACAGCGGCCTGACTCGCCGCCGGCCTTCGGCGAGGCCTTCCAGGCCTTGCTGGCCCTGGGGTACAGCCGTCAAGAGGTAGAAACTGTAATGAAGCGGATGGCCGGGGGCCAGTCAGCGGCAATATCGGTCTCAGGGTTGGTACGCAGCGCCCTGAGGGATTTAGGAAAAGGGAAAGAGGAATAGGCCATGGAGGAGAGGATCGTCTCTGCCGCCCGCGCCCCGCATGACGAGCCCGAGGTCTCGCTACGTCCGCGGCGGCTGCAGGATTTTATCGGGCAGCAAAAAACCAAGGACAACCTGCAGGTATTTATCGAGGCTGCCAGGAAGCGCGGGGAGCCGCTGGATCACGTCCTGCTTTACGGCCCGCCAGGTTTGGGTAAGACGACCCTGGCCCATATCATCTCTCAGGAACTGGGCGTCCGTCTATATCCGACCTCGGGGCCGGCCCTGGAGCGCGCCGGAGATATGGCTGCCGTGCTGACTAATATGGAAGCCCATGAGGTCCTCTTTGTGGACGAGATCCATCGGCTGCCCCGGGTGGTGGAGGAGATCATGTATCCGGCGATGGAGGATTTTTGCCTGGATATTATCATCGGCAAGGGGCCCGGCGCCAGATCGCTGCGCATCGATCTGCCGCCTTTCACCCTGATCGGGGCCACCACCAGGGCCGGTCTGGTCAGCCTGCCGCTCAGAGACCGCTTCGGCATCATCGTCAGGTTGGATTTCTATCCCCAGGAGGACCTGTTTGCCATTGTCGCCCGGGCGGCGGCATTGCTGGGGATGAAGATGGAGGAGAGCGGCGCCTGGGAGATCGCCGGCCGGGCGCGGGGCACGCCGCGGGTGGCTACCAGGCTGTTGCGCCGGATCCGGGATTTTGCGGAAGTGGCCGAAGTGGATTACGTCTCCCGGCAGATCGTGCAGGCGGCTCTGGAGCGCCTGGAAGTGGATGAGGCCGGGCTGGATAAGGTTGACCGCATCCTGTTGGCCACCCTGATCGAAAAGTTTCAGGGAGGCCCGGTGGGGTTGGATACCCTGGCCGCAGCGGCGAGGGAGGAGTCCGGGACCATCGAAGATGTCTATGAGCCCTACCTGCTGCAGATGGGCTACCTGCAGCGCACTCCCAGGGGCCGGGTGGCCACCATATTAGCCTACAGCCACCTGGGCATCGCTCATCCGGACAAAACGGTCACTACCGCACAGCAGGCCACGCTGTTTCCGGAGGCGCAGCCGTGAAACTTTTGTTGCACGTCTGTTGCGGTCCCTGCGCCACCTGGCCGGCCCGGTCACTGCTGGAACAGGGAGTTGAACTGACCGGGTTTTTCTTCAATCCGAACATTCACCCTTACCAGGAGTACGTGAAGCGGCTGGAGGGGGCCAGGGAACTGGCCAGGCGGCTGGGGTTCACGCTGCTGGAGAGCGGGGAGTATCAACCGGAACTCTATTTCCGGGACGTGACCTGGCATGAGCAGGAGCGCTGCCGGCTCTGTTACACCCTGCGCCTGCAGGAGGCGGCGGCCAAGGCGAAGGAGACGGGCTGCGAGGGGTTCACCACCAGCCTGCTGATCAGTCCCTACCAGAAGCATGAACTGATTGGCGCCCTAGGCGCGGAGATCGGTCGACGGTTGGATGTTCCTTTTGTCTATTATGACTGGAGACCGGTTTTCTACGAAGGCCGGAGACAGGCCCGGGAGATGGGCCTATACAGCCAGCGTTATTGCGGGTGCCTGTACAGCGAGCACGAGCGTTTTCGGGAGGCCAAACCGCATGGATAATTTCACGTCTCTGGCCAGGATCGTCATGATCGCCGGCGCCCTCCTGTTTGGCGCCGGGGCGCTGCTGTTGCTGCTGGGCCACTTTCTGCCCCTGGGACGGTTGCCCGGCGACATCCTCTGGCGCCGGGGTAGCTTCAGCTTTTACTTTCCTGTTGTCACCTGCCTGGTACTGAGCCTGTTGCTGACGCTGCTGCTTAATTTCATCTGGCGCCGCTAGGGAACTGCCACCGGTTGAGGCGAAAGATGGCAGGATTTTAGTTGTTTTGTCACGAACTTTGTAGAATATTCGTGTTGGCAATACGGGGAGAGTTTCAGAAACGGGGTTGGCTGAATGACCGCGCAACAGGTTGGCAGATTGCTGCTCCTGTGCTTGTTGGTTGTGCTCGTCGCCTGTCTGGGGACGCCTTTGCGGGTGCAGGCTGCTGTTGCGGGAGCGACGACGAATACCGTAACGACAGCGAATAGCGCAGCGCCAGCGAACAATGCAGGCGCCGGAACAGGTTTGATGATGCGGGTGGCCCTCAACGAGGGCGTTCCGGCGGCTTCGTTTCTGGTGAAGCAGGGGAGCTACACCTTCACCGACAGTTCGACAGGACTCCCGCTGGGCGCGGTGAAGGCCGGGGATACCTGGACCGTGACTGCTGTTGGTACTACCTTGCTGGTGCAGGGGCCTGGCCTCAAAGGCGCACAGCCTTTTAAGGGGCCGGTCTTGCTTCAGGATGCAGGTGGGGCGAGCAGTGATCATCCAAATTTATTTCAGTGTAACGGGACGCTTTACCGTGGCAGCCTGGCGATCCAGAATCTGAGCAACAAATTGCTGGTACTAAACATATTGGATATGGAAAGTTATCTTTATGGCGTGGTGGGCAAGGAGATCGGCGGCGCTGCTTCAGCCGAGGCGTTATGCGCCCAGGCGGTGGTGTCGCGTTCCTATGCTCTCTCCATGCGGGGGTTGAGCGCCTGGTACGACATTGGGCATGATACCGATGCCCAGGTGTATGGCGGTTACTCCGGGGAGCAGGAGTTTGCCTCCGGCGGCGGCAATCCGGTAGTGACTGCCGTACAGCGCACCAGGGGCCAGGTGCTGGAGTATTCGGGTGCCCTGATCTGCGCCTACTTCACCGCCAATGCCGGAGGCTATACCGAAGACGCCGAGAATGTGTGGACGGAAAGCCGTCCCTACCTCAAAGGGGTGGCCAGCGACGAGGACGCTTGCGTTGATACTATGGGAAGTTGGGCTCAGAGCACCTACCGCTGGACCAAGACCATCAGCCGGTCAGACCTGGGGACGCAATTAGGAGTGGGCAAGATCCTGGATATCCAGGTCTCCCGCAACCGTACCCGGATCAGCACCGATCCGGTGACCGGAAGCATCAAGAGGGATTTTATACCGGGCAGTGTGACTGTTTCCGGCCGGGCTACCCAGGTTACCGTCACTGGCGCCGGCGGCTCCAAAACTTTTTACCGGGACAATATCCGCCAGGCCTTCGGCCTCAAGAGCACCCTGTTTGACCTGGATTTAGGCGGTCAACTGCAGGGGATGGATACACAGGGACAGCCGGTGGCCCTGACCGGGGACAAGATCTACGTTGAGGGCCAGGATGGTGTTCCGCTGACAGTGGCGCCGGGGGCCGGCAACCTGTATGCCATCGGTTCCGGAAGCGCTCAGGTCCTTCAAGGCGCTCCTGCGGATCAGGTCACCTTCAGCGGCCGCGGTTATGGCCACGGAGTGGGCATGAGCCAGTGGGGGGCGATCGGTCTGGCCATCAAAGGGTATAAGTATCAGGATATCCTGGAACTTTACTATAATCAGGGGAAGCATGACGGTAATTTAAAACTGGTTGGCAATTATGGGAACTGAAAGGACCAGGCGATGTGAAGGTCAGCAGCTTTGATTACGATCTGCCCCTAGAATTGATTGCGCAGTACCCGGTGCCGGAGCGACAAGATGCCCGGCTTCTTGTTTTAGGCCGCAGCACCGGCAAGATCGAACACGGGCGGTTTTCGGACCTGTTAGATTATCTGGGGCCCGGAGACCTGCTGGTGCTCAATGAGACCAGAGTCTTTCCGGCCCGGCTATACGGCCGGAGGGTTGATACCGGCGGCAGGCTGGAAGTGATGCTGCTGCACGAGCGGCAGACTGGCATATGGGAGACCCTGGTGCAGCCGGGGCGCCGCGCCCTGCCGGGCGTGTCCATCATCTTCGGGGACGGGTCATTGCAGGCGGAGGTGGTGGAGCGCACCTCTGAGGGTGGCCGTCTGCTCCACTTTACACCCGGCGACCGGAAACATTTCTGGGAACAGGTCTATGCCCTGGGAGAGGTGCCTCTCCCGCCCTATATCAGGCGCCAGCCGGAACAGTCGGATCGGGAGCGCTATCAGACCGTGTATGCCCGGGTCACCGGCTCGGTGGCTGCTCCCACCGCCGGACTGCATTTCACTCCGGAGCTGCTTGAGCAGGCCCGGGAGCGGGGAGTGCGGACTGCGTTTGTGCTGCTTCACGTGGGACTGGGCACATTTCGGCCGGTCAGGGTCGAGGATGTGGAGGCGCACCCGATGCATGAGGAGTATTACCGCCTTGGACAGTCCGAGGCGGATCTGATCAACGAGACCCGGCGCCGCGGCCGGCGCATTGTCGCCGTCGGCACCACCACCGTGCGGGTACTGGAGAGCGCTGCCGTTGACGCAGATGGCCTGATTGCGGCCGGGGAAGGCTGGACGCGCCTGTTCATCTATCCGGGCTACCGGTTCCAGGCTGTCGATGGGCTGGTGACCAACTTTCACCTGCCCCGCTCGACGCTGTTGATGCTCGTATCGGCTTTTGCCGGGCAGGACCGGGTTCTGCAGGCATATCAGGAGGCAGTCGGCAGGCGATACCGTTTTTTCAGCTATGGTGATGCCATGCTGATCATCTGAGGAGGAAGAATTTTGTCACCGGACGGATTTAGCTTTGAGGTGATCAAAAAAAGCGCTGGCAGCGCAGCCAGGCTGGGGTGTCTGCACACCTCCAGGGGACTCATCCACACCCCTGCCTTCATGCCGGTCGGCACCCAGGCCACGGTGAAAACGCTGACTCCGGAAGAGGTCAGCGCCCTGGGAGCGGAGATCATCCTGGGCAACACCTATCACCTCTACCTGCGGCCGGGCCTGGAGGTGATCCGGGAAGCGGGCGGGCTGCACCGTTTCATGAGTTGGGACCGGCCGGTGCTCACGGACAGTGGCGGCTTTCAGGTGTTCAGCCTGTCCTCCCTGCGAGAGGTCAGCGATCAGGGGGTGCAATTCCGTTCACACCTTGATGGCAGCAAGCATTTCCTCAGCCCGGAGAAGTCGATGGAGATCCAGGCAGTACTCGGATCTGACATCGCCATGGCCTTTGACGAATGCTCGCCGTTTCCCTGCTCTTACGAAGAGGCGGCGACGGCGGTGGATCGCACGTCCCTGTGGGCTGAACGTTGCCTGAGCGCTCCGCATCCTCGCGGCCAGGCGCTGTTCGGAATAGTTCAGGGCAATGTGTGGCCGGAACTGCGCTTTCGGAGCGCTCGCGCCCTGACCGGGATGGATTTTCCCGGCTATGCGATCGGCGGGCTGAGTGTCGGCGAGCCGAAACCGGTCATGTACGAGATCCTGGAGAGCACCGTCCCGCTGCTGCCTGAGGATAAACCGCGCTACCTGATGGGGGTGGGCAGCGCCGACTGTCTCTGGGAGGGAGCGCGCCGGGGCGTCGACCTCTTCGATTGCGTACTGCCCACGCGCGTGGCACGCAACGGCACCGCCCTTACCGCCCGGGGCAAACTGGTGCTTCGCAACGCTGAGTATGCCCGGGATTTTTCACCCGTTGATCCGGGGTGCGGATGCTATACGTGCCAAAACTTCTCCCGGGCCTACCTGCGCCACCTGTTCAAGGCTGAGGAGATCCTGGGGCACCGGCTGCTCACCATCCATAACCTGCACTTCACCCTGCATCTGATGAGCGAGATCCGGGAGGCTATTATGGAGGATTCCTTCGAAACTCGCCACGAGTCATTCAAGGCCCAGTATTATTCAACAAAAGAACTGTAAAGGAGACAAATATTGCGGCAGGAACCATCTGGCGGTTGTCCAATTATGTCCAATATATGGCAACATTTTGGGACCGGGAGATGAACGCTGCATGGGCTTGGCCAACGGATGGCGGGGGATGATGTCATGGAAGTGTTGGAAAGAGCGCATGTACCAGTTGTCCGGGTATTACCGGCTGCGGGCCGACTATCTGAAAATCGCCAATATGCCGTTTCGGATGTCCGGATTCTGGATGACCGGTGCAATGATGCTGCCGACGTTAAGCGAGAAAGAGGTGGAGACCGTTGGCAGCGCACCCTGCCAAGGAGAACTTTCTGATTGAGCGCGGGGATATCTATCTGCTGGAAATTAGCCATGAGGGTGGGCGGGAGCAAAGAAAACAGCCCGTGCTGGTGATCCAGAACGATATCGGAAACCGCTTTTGCAATTCGGTGATCGTGGTTCCCCTGTTTTCTAATCCGCGGTTAGGAAACCTGTTGCTTGGGGTATTACTAACTGCAGGTGGCGGCAACGGTCTTTCAGTCGACCATGTGGCGCTGTTTTCCCAGATAATGACCGTTGATAAATCCCATTTCCGGAAGGATAATTTCATGGGACGCCCGGATGCCAAGGAACTGGGGCGGGTCGACGAGGCGATCAAACTGAGCCTGGGATTGAGCACGATTCAGCACTTGGAGACAAAACAGAAGCTTTGGCGAAAGTGGCAACTGTTTCGAAGAGAAAAAAATAAAGTTTGTTGAAAAGGATTCTTAGCGGTCGAAAGCGAATTATACAACGTTTTGGGGTCATGCAATTTCAGGCAATATTAAGGGGCAGCCAAGTGCAGTCAACCACAGTCACCCTGGAGGATGTTAAGAGGGACATCCTTACCGATACCTTGATCCGTACCGGAAATCGAAACTTAGGAGCCATGGGGTATACCGAGCACGGGTACCGGCATATCAACCTGGTTTCTAATATTGCTCAAAACGTGATCAAGCGGTTGGGGTTCTCCGGGCGCGAGGTGGAGCTTGTCGCTATTGCCGGGTACATGCATGATATCGGAAACGTCGTGAACAGAGACGGGCATCATATGTCTGGAGCTGTTCTTGCTTATTTGATCCTGAAGCGTCTGGGGATGCCCCAGGATGAGATCGGCACGGTGACGGCCGCCATTGGCAATCACGACGAGGAGGCCGGCTCTCCGGTGAACAGCACCGCCGCCGCTCTCATTCTGGCGGACAAGTCCGACGTTCACCGGACCAGGGTACGCAACACCGATATAGCCAGCTTCGATATTCACGACCGGGTCAACTATGCGGTGGAGCACTCTTTCTTACGGGCAATGGAGGAGGACCGGACAATTATCCTGGAGTTGGAGATCGACACGAGGATCTGCCCGGTGATGGACTATTTCGAGATCTTCTTGACCCGGATGCTTTTATGCAGGCGATCAGCCAGCTTTTTGGGCTGCCGCTTCGGCCTTCAGATTAACGGCAACAAATTGATCTAGTATCTTTCTTACTTTCTTTAAGGAGGGGAGCAAGCATTGGCAGGCAAAAAACAGCAGCAGCGTAAGAACTCAAAAAAGGAGCAGCCGCAGAAAGCCTCGCCGGAGATCCAGCAGCAGACTGTGACTACGGCCAGTACCGGCAGCCAGCAGGAACTGAGCCCTCCACCGGCCCGGCCGGCCAGCGGCGGCGCCAGGCCTGATGGGTCCGGCGCAGTGCCGCCCAGCCGGTTGCGAACGAGGAAAACCGGCATTAACTGGGCGGATGCGGGCATCTTGGGCCTGATCTTTCTGGCCATTATCGCAGTGGCGATCTTTACGGCCAAGCCGATCGCCGCCGGATTGCAAAAACACCTGGGGCTCGACCTGCAGGGCGGTGTGCACGTGGTCTACCAGGCGGTGCCGACACCGGAGGCCCCGGTGACCAGGGATTCCATGAACAGCCTGCGCGATAATATCGATAAACGTGTCAATGCCCTGGGCGTGAGCGAACCGGTGATCCAGATCGTGAACGGCAACCGGGTGCTGGTCGAGCTGGCTGGCGTCAAGGACCCGGAAGAGGCTGTGAACCAGATCGGCCGGACGGCGCACATGGAATTCAAGACCGAGGACGGCAAGGTGGTGCTGACCGGCAAGGACCTGACGGATGCCAAAGCCGAATTGAACCCGCAGAACAATCAGCCGGAAGTCGCTCTCAAATTCAATACAGCAGGCGCCAAAGTCTTTGCTGATGTCACGGCAGCTAACATCGGCAAGAAGATAGCCATCTATCTTGACGACCAACTGCTCACCGATCCGAAAGTCGAAACGGTTATTCCCGATGGCAATGCCGTGATCTGGGGTAGCTATAAGACGCTGCAGGATGCGCAGGAAGACGCCCTGCTATTGAAGGCCGGCGCCCTGCCGGTGCAGGTGCAACTGATCGAAAAACGTACGGTGGGCCCAGTGCTCGGACAGGAATCCCTGGATCGCAGCCTGAAGGCCGGTATGATCGGGCTGGGGCTGATCTTCATCTTCATGCTGTTCTATTACCGGGTGCCCGGGATCGTGGCGGACCTGTCGCTGATAGTCTACACTCTGATCATGGCCGGCATCTATCTGGCAGTGCCGCACCTGACCCTGACCCTGCCGGGCATCGCCGCCTTCATCATCTCGGTGGGCATGGCGGTCGATGCCAACATCCTGATCTACGAACGCCTGAAAGAGGAGCTGAGGCTCGGTAAAACCTTGCGAAGCTCCTTTGACGCCGGTTTCCGGCATGCCCTGAGAACGATCCTGGACTGCAACGTCAACACCCTGATCGGCGCCGCCGTGCTCTACTACTTCGGCAGCGGCGCCATTCGCGGTTTTGCCGTCACCCTGGCTATCGGAGTCTTCATGAGCCTGTTCACGGCGGTCACCTTCACCCGCTTCATCCTGCACATGCTGGTGAGCTCGCGGCTGGTGCTGGATCCGAAGTGGTACGGACTGTCAAAGACTAAACTGAATACCGCCCTGGCCAAACCAGCGGTCTGAGGAGAGGAGAGAGACTGTTGAACCTGATCAAAACCCGTAAATACTGGTACATCCTGTCCCTGCTGGTGATCATCCCCGGGCTGATTTCCCTCTGCACCCGCACGCTCAACTTTGGGATCGACTTTACTGGCGGCAGTCTGATCGAGGCCAAGTTCGACCGCCCGGTAAGTGTCGATGAGGTGAGGGTGGTGCTTGCCCAGCAAAATCTGGCCGACAAGAGCCAGATCCAGACATCTACCGACAACACGGTGCTGATCAAGACTCCGGCGCTCGATCAGACCGAGAGCGCCAACCTGGTCAGTGGCCTGCAGCAGAAATACGGCAAGCTGGAACTGCTGCGCAACGAGAAGGTCGATCCGACTGTCAGTAAGGAATTGATGCGGAATGCCGCTCTGGCGGTGCTGATCGCCTTCGCCCTGATGCTCGTCTACATCGGTATCCGTTTCGAGTTCTATTTCGGATTGGCGGCGATCATCGCCATCTTCCACGACATCCTGGTGACAGTGGGCCTGGCATCGATCTTCTGGCTGGAGATCGACAGCACCTCGGTGGCCGCCATTCTGACCATCGTTGCCTACTCGGTGCACGACACCATCGTGATCTTCGACCGGGTGCGGGAGAATCTAAAAACGCGCAAGAAGGGCGAACCGCTGGACGAGCTGATCCACCACAGCATCATGCAGACCCTGAACCGGTCGGTCAACACCGTCATGACCGTGATTTTCTGCCTGCTGGCCCTGATCTTCTTCGGGGGGGTCACCATCCGGACATTCATGATCATGCTGCTGATAGGGGTAATCAGCGGGGCCTACTCCTCCATCTTCAACGCCAGTCCGCTGTGGTTTGATTTCAAGCGGCTGAAGGGGGATCCGGCAGCATCCCGTTAAGCAGATCCGCTTGAGGCCTCAGCGATTGACGATATCTATTTTCATTTAATTGTCAGGCGGGGAGCGATCTGCTAGAATTGATGTAAAAAGTCAGGCCTGGCGCAGGTCAGGCTGGGTCTGTCCAGGACAACGGCAATGATAATTCCGTGGGACTTCATCAAGTGTAGCTTGATGAAGTCCCCTTTTTTATCTTTTGTTAAGGAGGGGCTCTGATTGCTAGGGGTAGACCGCTCAGTAGGTGATCAGAAAAAGGCTGCCGCGCGCTTGTCGGTCTTATCTAACTCCGCGCTGGTATTGCTAAAGCTGATCGTGGGAGTCACCATCAACTCGGTGAGCGTCTTGTCGGAGGCGATTCATAGCGGCATTGACCTGCTGGCGGCGCTGCTGGCCTTATTCGCGGTCTCCAAAAGCGGTGAGCCGCCGGATGAGGAGCATAATTACGGCCACGGCAAGATCGAAAACATCTCTGGAGTGGCGGAGGCGATCCTGATCTTCCTGGCGGCAGTCTGGATCGTCATCGAGGCGGGGCACAGGCTGATGAATGGAGCCGCAGTGGATGCCCCGCTATGGGGCCTGGCGGTGATGGGCCTGTCCGGTCTGGCGAACTTTTTCGTGTCCTCAGCCCTGATGAAGACAGCCAGGGCCACCGATTCTATCGCTCTGGAGGCCGATGCCTGGCATTTGCGGACCGACCTGTTCACATCATTCGGTGTGGCAGTGGGACTGTTGCTGATCTGGATTACCGGCCAGAGCCTGATCGACCCCATCATGGCCATCATTGTGGCGCTGTTGATCATCAAGGCCTCCTATGAACTGACGATCAAGGCCTTTTTTCCGCTGCTGGACACCAGGCTGCCTCTGGATGAGGAACTGACGATCAAGCAGATCATCGATAATTATGGCACACAGTATATCGGTTTCCACGAACTGCGAACCAGAAAGGCCGGTTCTGAGCGCCATATCGACCTGCACCTGGTAGTGCCCAGGAATCAGAGTATCGCCAGGAGCCATCTGCTGTGCGATCAGATCGAACAGGCGGTCGGTGAGCGTTATCCGGGTGCCAATATCCTGATCCATGTGGAGCCCTGCCAGGAGGGAGACGACTGCCTTGTTTGCCCGGTCCGCTGCGAGTCCTCTTCGGATGACCCCTATGTTCGTTAATTGGCGAAAAATCGACAATATTAAAGGAGTTTGATAAAACGAGGAGAATATTTTTAGGCTATATTCAGGCTGATCGCGCCTCGCATTATCACACCGTATGCACAGCTATTAGAAATAGGCCTGCGATTCTTCCTTCTTGGCAAGAGGCCGTACTGAAACATACGATAATTCAAAAAAACTATCCAGATCCGTTGTCTATGGGGAGTTGGTGATCATGAGCCTCCAGCGGTTGTTCAATTTAGTAGAGAAGTATTCGCCTGACTATGATCAGAAGTTGCTGGAGCGCGCCTATTATTTTGCCCAGGGAGCCCATACCGGCCAGTACCGCAACTCCGGCGAGGAGTTCATCATGCACCCGTTGGAAGTGGCCTGTATCCTGGCAGAGATGGAGTTGGACCTGACCACGATCATCGGCGGCCTGCTGCATGACGTGGTCGAGGATACCCGGGTGACCACCGAGGAGATCGAAGCCCAATTTGGCCCGGAAGCGGCTTTTTTAGTCTCCGGGGTGACCAAGCTGGGCAAGATCGAATATAAGTCCAAAGAAGATCACCATGCGGAGAACCTGCGCAAGATGTTTTTGGCCATGGGCCGGGACGTCCGGGTGATCCTGATCAAACTGGCCGACCGGCTGCACAATATGCGCACCCTGATCCACCAGACGGTTCCCAAGCAGCGGGAGATTGCCCAGGAAACCTTGGAGATCTACGCTCCTCTGGCGCACAGGCTAGGAATCTATAAGATCAAGTGGGAATTGGAAGACCTTTCCTTGCGTTTCCTGGAGCCGGACTCCTATTACAGCCTGGTGGAGCGGATCGCCAAAAAGCGCCGGGAGCGGGATGATTATATCAACCTGGTGATCTCGCAACTGCGGGGGAAGCTGGAGGAGGCCGGGATCAAGGCCGATATCTCCGGCCGGCCCAAAAATTTCTATAGCATCTATCAGAAAATGGTCAGCCAGGGCAAGGAACTGGCGGAGATATACGATCTGATCGCCGTCAGGGTGATTGTCAACTCGGTCAGGGATTGTTACGCCACTCTGGGGATCGTGCATACCATGTGGAAGCCGATTCCGGGACGTTTCAAGGATTATATCGCCATGCCCAAGCAGAACATGTACCAGTCTCTCCACACCACCCTGGTGGGACCCTCCGGGGAGCCCTTCGAACTCCAGATCCGGACCTTAGAGATGCACCGTACCGCTGAGTATGGGATTGCCGCTCACTGGCGGTATAAAGAAGGCGGACCTCCTTCCGATTCCCAGTTCGATGAGAAACTGGCCTGGTTGCGGCAGATCTTGGAATGGCAGCACGAGACCAGGGATGCCAAAGAGTTCATGGAAACCCTGAAGATCGATCTCTTTTCCGATGTAGTTTTTGTGTTCACGCCCAAGGGGGATGTGATCGAATTGCCTGCCGGCTCAGGCCCCATCGATTTTGCCTACCGGATCCATACGGAGGTCGGGCACCACTGCATCGGGGCCAAGGTCAACAGCAGAATTGTTCCCCTGGATTACGAACTGGTAAACGGGGACATCGTCGACATTCTGACTTCGAAGCAGAGCAACGGTCCAAGCCGGGACTGGCTCTCTATCGCCAAGACATCCCAGGCCAAGAACCGCATCCGGCAGTGGTTCAAGAAAGAGAATCGGGATGAGAATATCCTGCACGGCCGTGAACTGTTAGAGAAAGAGATTCGGCGCATTGGCGGTGAGCCGGCAGTATTCTTCAGGCCGGAAGTGATGGAGTTTCTGCCGCGGCGCCTGGGATTTCAAGCAGAGAGCGACCTCTATGCGGGAGTTGGCGACGGCACGGTGACCGCCACCCAGGTGGTCGGCAAGGTGCGCGACGAACTGTCCAGGAAAGAGGCGGCGATCTCTGCCGCAGAGTCCAAACTGCAGATACGCATGACGAATCAGCAGAACGATGCAGACAACGGGATCAGAGTCAAGGGTGAGAAAAATCTGGTAGTGCGCCTGAGTCACTGCTGTAATCCCTTGCCTGGAGACCAGATCATCGGTTATATTACTCGTGGTAGGGGTATTTCCGTACACCGTCCGGACTGCACCAACGTCGCCCATTACTATCTCAACGAGCCCGAACGGCTGATTGAGGTCAGTTGGGATTCGGAGACCCCATCCACTTACCAGGTGGAGATCGAGGTCAGCGCCCTGGATCGCCCCCGCCTGACGATGGATATACTGAACACCATCGCTGATACCAGGACAGTGATCAACGCAATCAACTCCAGGGCCAAGAAGAACAAGCTGGCACTGGTCAACTTAAAAATTGAGATTCGGGACCTGGAGCACCTCCTGGAAATTATGCGCAAGGTGAACCAGATCAGTGACGTCCTGAATGTGCACCGGGTAGTGCCTTGATGGGGGATGGATGATATGCGGGCGGTTGCCCAGCTGGTAAGCCGGGGATGGGTAAGGATCGATGGCCGTGAAGTGGCGGCGATCGGCCCCGGGCTGGTGATTTTGCTGGGAGTCGGCAAGGATGACACTGAGACTGACGCCTCCTATGTAGCCAACAAAATCCTCAATCTGAGGGTTTTCCCCGATCATGATGGATGGTTCAATTTCTCGGTGCTGGATGCGAGGGGAGAGTTGCTGGTGGTCTCCCAATTCACTCTCTACGGGGACTGCAGGAATGGCAGGCGCCCCAGCTTCAGCGGGGCCGCCTGCCCGGAGAACGCCCTGGGCCTGTATCAGAGCCTGGTCGGCCACCTGGAGAAGAGCGGTTTGAGGGTTGCCACCGGCGAGTTTCAGGCGATGATGTCGGTGGGGATCGTCAATGACGGTCCGGTCACCATACTGATCGACAGCAAGAAAGTATTCTAAAGATAGGCGCTGAGGTCGCTGGGCGCGGACTCAAAATATACTGGCGCTAGTGGAGGTATGGAGATGATCGTGAAAAGCCTGGCAGTTGGCTCGATGATGGCCAACTGTTATCTTGTCTGGTGCGAGGCCACGAAAGAGGCCCTGGTCATCGATCCCGGCGGGGAAGGCCGGCGGATTCTGGCTGAAATTGCCCAGGAGCACTTAAATTTGCGGTATATCGTCAACACCCACGGGCACGTGGACCACATCGCCGCTGATGCCGAGGTCCGCAGCGCTACCGGCGCCAAGTTGATGATCCATGAGGATGATGCACCCCTGCTGAGCGATTCCAACCTTAACCTGTCCCTTTATGTTGGCACGGCGCTGTCCATGCTGCAGCCGGATCAGCTGCTGCATGAAGGCGATGAGATCGCCTGCGGGGAGCAGGTAAGCTTGAAAGTATTGCATACCCCGGGCCATACCCGGGGCGGCATCTGCCTGCAGGGGAAGGATCTGATCTTTACCGGGGACACCCTGTTTGAGGGCTCCATCGGACGGACCGATTTTCCCGGCGGGTCTTATGAGGCGATCATCAAATCCATCAAGGATAAGATCCTTCCACTGGAGGATGCCTGTCTGGTCTATCCGGGGCACGGGCCCGCCACCACGGTCGGCCGCGAGCGGGCGCATAATCCCTACCTGGATTGACCTGGCAAGTGGTTTGCCAGGAGTCAAGTTTTGCCTATGGCTGGATGACCGCAGAATAACAGCAGCCGACCTGTTTGATGTATGTTGATACTAAGGAGGGATCCGGTTGGTCATAGCGCCAAGAGGGACCAAGGACCTATTGCCCGGTGAAGTGGAAAAGTGGCAGTTCATTGAATGGGTGGCCCGGGATATCTGTGAAACCTATGGTTTTAAGGAGATCCGCACCCCGATCTTCGAATACACCGAGCTTTTCCTGAGAGGCATCGGTGATGCCACAGACATCGTTCAGAAAGAAATGTATACTTTTGATGACCGCGGTGGCCGGAGTATTACTCTGAGGCCTGAGGGCACCGCAGCAGTGGTCAGGGCCTATATCGAACATCACCTGGATGCTCAGCCGCAACCGGTGAAGCTCTATTGCCTGGGCCCGATGTTTCGCTACGACCGTCCGCAGGCTGGACGGTTTCGCCAGTTTCACCAGATGGACTTTGAGACTTTTGGCAGTCACGATCCGGCTGTGGATGCCGAGATTATAAGCTGTACCTGGGATTATCTCACCAGCCTGGGCCTGACCGGACTCCATATCGAGTTGAATAGCGTGGGTTGTCCTGACTGCCGGCCGGGCTTCACCACCGCCCTGAAGGAGTATTTCCGGCCACGGTTGGATTCCCTCTGCGGCAACTGCCAGGTGCGGCTGGAGCAAAATCCCTTGCGCCTGTTGGACTGCAAGGTTCCCCAGTGCCGGGAACTGGGGGCCGGGGCCCCGGCGATCACCGATCACCTGTGCGAAGCATGCAGCGCCCACTTTGAAAAAGTGCAGCAGTATCTCCGCTTGCTGGAGATTCCTTTTCACCTCAACCCGGGACTGGTGCGGGGGTTGGATTACTACACCCACACTGCCTTCGAGGTCACCGTGGAAGGCCTGGGCGCCCAAAGCTCCGTGGCTGGAGGCGGGCGCTACAATAATTTAGTGGAAGACTGCGGGGGACCCCCGGTGCCCGGCATCGGGGCAGCCATTGGTCTGGAGCGGGTCTTACTGGCCTTGGAGCACCAGCAGATCGAGTTGCCTATTCCGTCAGCCGGATTGGTCTTTGTGGCAACCACCGAAGCCTTGTCCGATCCCCTGGAGGGCGCCGCCCTCACTCTATTGATGGAGCTCCGGCGCTCCGGCTATGCGGCTGAAAAGGATTATGCGGGCAGGAGCCTGAAGGCCCAGATGAAGCAGGCCGGCAGGCTCGGAGCGAGATGGTGCGTCATTATCGGACCCGAGGAACTGGATGGGCATAAGGTGCTCCTGAGGGATATGTCCCAGGGCACACAGGTATCAGTACCGCGCCAGGAGTTGTTAGAATTGTTGGGGCGCATGCAAAACGGGGAGGCAGAATAGTTGGAAGACGAGAAAACTTTGGCAGCAGCCAGAAGAACACATGGATGCGGACAACTGACCGTGGACCAGATCGGCCAGGATGTGGTGCTGATGGGCTGGGTCCAGCGGCGGCGCGACCACGGCGGAGTGATCTTTTTAGACCTGCGCGACCGGAGCGGGCTGGTACAGGCGGTGCTGAGCCCGGACCGCCAGCCGGGAGCTTTTGAGGCCAGCCAGGGGGTGCGCCATGAATACGTGGTAGCGGTCCGCGGCCAGGTCAGCCGGCGCCCGGAAGGAACCGTGAATCCGCACATGTCCACTGGGGAGATTGAGATCCTGGTAAGTGAGATCGATATTCTGAACACCTCCAAAACGCCTCCCTTCTATCCCGGAGAGGCGATGGATGTGGACGAGGCTATCCGGCTGCGCTACCGCTACCTGGACCTGAGGCGTCCGGAGATGTGGGAGGTTTTTACCTATCGGCATCGGGCTTCCATGACGATCAGAGAGTTTCTGGACAGCAAGGGCTTTCTCGAAGTGGAGACTCCCATGCTGACCCGCAGCACTCCCGAGGGCGCCCGGGATTACCTGGTGCCCAGCCGGGTCTATCCGGGCTATTTCTTTGCCCTGCCCCAGTCGCCGCAGCTATTCAAGCAGATCCTGATGGTGGCCGGTTTCGAGCGCTACTTTCAGTTTGCCAGGTGTTTTCGGGACGAGGACCTGAGAGCTGACCGGCAGCCGGAGTTCACCCAGATCGATATGGAAATGTCCTTCATCAACGAGGATGAGATCATGGAACTGACCGAAGAGATGCTGGCCGTTCTCTTTAAGAAGCTGCTGGGCCAAGAAGTGCGCCGGCCTGTGACTCGCATGACCTACCGGGATGCCATGGCCGGTTACGGATCTGATAAGCCGGACCTGCGTCTGGGGATGAAGATTACAGATATAACGGAGTTCGCCGGCAAGACATCCTGTCAGGTCTTTTCCGGGGCGGTACAGGCCGGCGGGGTGGTCAGGGGCATCCGGGTGCCCGGGGCGGGCTCGCTGTCCCGCCGTGAGCTGGACGAACTGGCAAAGCTGGCTACCGGGTGGGGGGCAAAGGGGCTGGCCTGGTTTGTCCTGGGCGAGTCGGAGATCAGATCGCCGCTGGCCAAGCTGTTCCAGAACGAGGAACTGCAGGAACTGGTGTCCAGACTGGATGGTCTGCCCGGGGACCTGCTGCTGTTTATGGCTGACCGGGAACCGGTGGTCTCCTCTGTCCTCGGCCAGTTGCGGCTGGAGTTGGGTGAGCGCTTCAAGCTGGCAGATCCGGATCAATTTTCCTTTGTCTGGATCACCGAGTTCCCGCTCTTCGAGTATAATGATACGGAAAAACGCTTTGAGGCCATGCACCATCCCTTTACCGCCCCGCGATCCGAGGACCTGCACCTGCTGGAGACAGTTCCCGACCAGGTCAGGGCCAGGGCTTACGACATAGTACTGAACGGCACGGAGATCGGCGGCGGCAGCATCAGGAACCACCGGCGGGACGTGCAGGACCGGCTGTTCAAGGCCATCGGCCTGGCCCCTGAAGAGATCGATCAAAAATTTGGCTATTTGCTTGACGCTCTGGATTACGGGGCGCCGCCTCACGGCGGGATCGCCTTCGGGTTTGACCGGATGATCATGCTGATGCTGCAGAGGGAGACGATCCGTGACGTGATCGCCTTTCCCAAGACCCAGAGTTCAACCTGTCTGATGACCGGGGCTCCTGCCCCAGTTGCTCCCAAGCAGCTGGATGAACTGAAGATTGCCTGCACCTTGAGCAAGAAAAATGGCGGCAGATAAGCTTTCTTGAAAGCCGGGGGATATTGTGCTACGATAGGGGCAGTAAAAGTACCCTGCGATGTGCGTGTTTATTCGGGGAGTTTTGAGCCAACACCAAAACTTAGGAGCTTGGGCTCTGACTGCAGCTTGCATGCCCTTGATGGGGATCCGAAAAGCAGTCAGGCGGGTACCGCCGTTGTGAGCCGAGGTTCGAAAACACCCGATGGCACGGCAACCGTGGGGTATCTTTATAGATGCAGATTATGGAATAATATGGGACATTCTATAATTCGGACAAAAGGCGGCAACTGATGTCATTATTTGATTATTTCTGGGTATTTCTAATTCTCATCGGTTTGATACCGGTCTTCAAACAGCAACAGTTAAGTATCTCCAGAACGAGATTATTCAGAAAGATCGAAGCTACCCGCGGCTCACGAGTCATCAGCCTGATTCACCGGCAGGAATCCGTCAGCCTACTGGGCATTCCTCTGGGGAGATACATCGATATTGAAGACTCCGAGCAGATTCTGCGGGCGATTCGCCTCACCCCTGACGATATGCCGATCGACCTGATCTTGCACACGCCCGGGGGCCTGGTGCTGGCTGCCGAGCAGATTGCTCTGGCCCTGCGCGGCCATCCGGCCCGGGTCACGGTATTTGTACCGCACTACGCCATGTCCGGCGGGACCATGCTGGCTCTGGCCGCAGACGAGATCTACATGGACATGAACGCGGTCTTAGGCCCGGTAGACCCCCAGATCGGGAATTACCCGGCGGTATCCATTCTGAAAGCGATCGAGCAGAAGAACAAGAACCGGGTCAATGACGAGACGCTGATCCTCGGCGATATTGCCCAGAAGGCTCTCCTTCAGGTGCATGACACACTGCGATCACTCTTGGCAGACCGCTACAGCGAAGAAGAGGCTGAACGCATCGCCAGGGTATTCACGGAAGGCCGTTGGACCCACGATTACCCGATCACTTGCGGTATCCTGAAGGAGATCGGGGTATCCACCGTCTGCGACCAGTTGCCTATGGAGGTCTACGATTTGATGGCCCTGTACCCCCAACAGGGGCAACGCCGGCCGTCAGTACAGTTTATCCCTCTTCCCTATGGCAATCGCGACCAGCATGGAGGCAAATAAAAAAAGATCATAAGGGGCGAGGTCAATTGAGTCTGATCTGGAACGAGAAGTATGAGTGCATGCCGCGTGATGAGTTGCAGGCCATCCAGGAGGAACGGCTCCGGGAAACGGTAAACCGGGTTTTTTACGAAGTGCCTTTCTACCGTCGGGCTTTACAGGAGCGAGGCCTGGGGCCGGACTCTGTAAAATCCCTGGATGGTCTGTCAAAATTGCCATTCACTACTAAAGACGACCTGCGGGACAACTATCCCTACGGGCTGTTTTCGGTACCGCTGAGCGAGATCGTCAGGGTGCACGCCTCTTCGGGGACCACTGGAAAGCCGGTGGTGGATGGCTACACCAGGCATGATCTGGGAGTATGGGCGGAGGTGATGGCCCGCTCTCTCACTTGCTGTGGCGCCACCAAGAATTCCGTAGTTCATATCGCCTACGGCTATGGCCTATTCACCGGAGGACTCGGCGCCCACGGCGGCGCCGAGCTGATCGGCGCCTCGGTGATTCCAGCTTCGGGCGGCCACACCAAACGCCAGATCATGCTCATGAAGGACTTTGGCAGCACCATTCTGGCCTGCACTCCATCCTATGCCATGCATCTGGCCGAGGCGATGGCTGAGGCCGGTCTATCCAAGAGCGACCTCAAGCTGAAGGGCGGACTCTTCGGAGCCGAGCCCTGGTCGCAGAACATGCGGAGCCAGCTGGAAGCCCGCTTGGGGATCGTGGCCCTGGATGTGTATGGCCTGACTGAGATCATCGGCCCCGGTGTAGCGGTGGAGTGCCCGGAGAAGCAGGGGTTGCACGTCTGGGAGGATCATTTCCTGCCCGAGGTGATCGATCCGGAGACCGGAAAGCAATTACCGGACGGGAGCTACGGTGAACTGGTGGTCACCACTCTGACCAAGCAGGGCATGCCCCTGATCCGCTACCGCACCAGGGATATCACCACGATCATTTCGGAACTCTGCCCCTGCGGCCGCACCCACCGGAAGATCGCCCGGTTTGTCGGGCGCACCGATGACATGTTGGTGATCCGGGGCGTCAACGTCTTCCCGTCCCAGATCGAAGAGGTGCTGCTCAGGATCGCTCATACTGAACCCCAATATCAGATCATCGTGGAGCGCCGGGGACAGTTGGATGCGCTGGAGGTGCAGGTGGAGGTCTCCGAGCAGTTTTTCTCGGATGAAATAAGAATGCTGGAAACTCTCGAGCGGCAGATCCAGCGCCAGATTGAAGACGTGCTGGGCATCAATGTGCGGGTAAAACTGGTTGAGCCCAAGACTATAGAGCGCAGTGAAGGCAAGGCCAAGCGAGTCATTGACCGCCGCCAACTTTGATAGGAGGGGTAAGGCTATGCCGATCAAACAGATCTCAGTATTTCTGGAGAATAAGTGTGGTCGCCTGTCGAGCGTGACCAGGGTGATTGGCGATCAGGGGATCAACATCCGGGCCTTCTCCATTGCTGACACCACGGACTTCGGTGTATTAAGACTGATCGTCAACCGGCCGGACGAGACCTTGAAGACACTGCAGGAAGCGGGTTTTACCGTGAGCATGACCGACGTGCTGGCCGTGGAGATACCGGACCATCCCGGAGGCCTGGCCAGTGTCCTGGAATTGATGCAGGACGCAGGCGTGAATATCGAATATATGTATGCCTTCAGCGCCAAGGTTTCCAAGGATGCCCTGGCGGTGTTCAGGGTGGAGAACTCCCAGGTTGCGGAACGGTTGATCGCCCAGAAGGGGATCAGGGTGCTGGGCGGGGAAGAAGTTTATAATTTGTAGCAGGTGCCTGCATTCTGGACCTGCATGGAGGCGACAGACATGCCCATCAGTCCGGGCGGGTTACCAACTGGCATCGGCAGCCTGCCGTATCTGGATGCGGCCGCGGCGGTGTCCCTGGTTAAAAAATATTTTCCCGCTGCCCCTCACTGGCCGCAGCTTCCCATGGCCAACAGGCGGGAATACTTCACACACCAGTTCCTGCAGTTGCTGCTGGATCTCGGCCTGTTGAGGGTCGAGCGGGAAACATGCGTTTCCTTTGCCTGTGATGACCCAGAGTGGACGGATAGGCTGGCCGCTTTCTACGATATCTACCTGCAGGCCAGCGCAGGCAGCGATGAGGCCTTGGACAGGCTTGCTTTCCCGGTTGGCGCCGCCGATGGCTGGTACCGGTTCTACAATGAACTGGAGAAGCGGGGGACTGGTGGAGCGCGCTTCTTAAAGGGGCAGATAGTGGGGCTCTTGTCGGTGGGATTTCAGGTCACGAACACCGAAGGACGCCCTGCCTACTACGACCCGCAGTTACGGGACGTGCTGCTGAAGCAGCTCAGCCTGCAGGCGGCCTGGCAGGCCCGTCTTCTGGGCAGGTTTGGTTTGCCGGTGCTGATCTTCATGGACGACCCGGTGATCAGCAGCTGCGGCATGGGCGACCGGATCGGAGTCGACCGCGGAGAGGTCATTGCCGAATTGAATGAATTTGCATCTTTCGTACGCTCAGTCGGCGGTCTGGCCGGGGTGCACACCTGCGCCGAACTGGACTGGTCGATACTGTTGGAAGCCGAGTTGGACGTGATCAGCTTTGATGCCTACCAGTATGCCTCCGGCTTCGTCCTGTTTTCAGAACAGGTCCGATCATTTTTGGAACGCTCCGGGATCATCGCCTGGGGCATGATCCCGACTATACATTCCGGCGGGAAAGCCCTGGCCGAAGAGAGCCCGGAATCCCTGCGGGCCAGGACACGGCTGCTGCTACAGAAACTGGAGGGAAAAGGCGTGGATCTCCGGATGGTGCAGTCCCAATCTCTGGTGACACCGGCTTGCGGAACCGGAATTCTGTCCGAGTCCGAGGCAGAACGCGCTTACGAATTGACCTCTTCCCTGGCAGCGTCGTGGGACAGCTTGTTCGCCTGCAGCTTTGAGCATCGTTGATCTGGTAGGGGAAACGTGTTAAGATTGATAAAAATGGGAGGGAAAGGTATGATCACCAAAGAGATGACTATCGCAGAAGTACTGGTGAGAAGTCCACAGACGGCAGTCGTCTTTCTCTCCTTGGGGATGGATTGCCTTGATTGCCCGACAGCAAGAGGCGAGAGCATCGAGGCTGCGGCAGAGGCCCATGAGATCGACCTGGACGACCTCCTCCACCAGTTGAACCGACTGGCTATCCATTAATCAAACCGTCTGGAGATTGCTAAAGACAGGCCAGGAGCGACATGCTCCTGGCTTTTAAATTATTTTATTGATGTAAAAATAGCATGCATTACATAGACAAGATAAATAATGGGTATACTTGAAAAAGTTTTTAACACGAATCTATCAGGGGTGAATGTGAGGAATGACGGCTAATCTGGGATGGCTGCTATTATTCGTGGTTGCCTGGGCCGTAGTGCTGCTGGTGGTACCCTGGGACCGGGTGATCGGCCTGTTGTTGCCGAGCTTTCTTGGCGGCACGGTATTGGCGCTGATCATCAATCTCATCGGGGTGCCGGTCCTTGGGCTATGGCGTTTCCCGGCAACGTTGGTTTCGATGGTGGGAATCCCCATATTTCTACTGCTAGCTTATTGGGCCGAGATGATCCTTTTTATTCACTACTGGGACCATCTGCCGGGCGGCAGCGCCGAAAAAGGCTTCTATTTGATAGTCTTCAGCCTGGCGACTACAGTACTGGCATACTTTGCATTGATGATGCGCTACGTGATCTTCTTTAACTGGAACCTGCTCTATTTCTGGCTGACCAGTTTTGTGGCGCATGGCCTGACGATTTTATTTTACAATGCGCCTGGTCTCCGGGAATCATTTCGAAGAACCTAGCGATTATATCCTCCTGTCTTATATATATAGCCCACCAATCAAATTGGTGGAATTTTTTTTAGGACTCCTGTTCTATTAAATTAGGACATTCCGACAAAGGATCTGCGAAGGGGGAGCAGAATAAGTAATTGTGGTACAAAGTGGTGGAAAGTGGTAGCATATTTGATTAGAGTGGAGAGCAAATGTTTATCGGAGAGCACCAGCACAGTTTTGATGCCAAAGGACGGCTGATCATGCCGGTGAGGTTCCGGGCCCAGTTGGGTGAACGCTGTATTGCCACCCGGGGCATGGATCGCTCTCTATTTGTTTTTCCGTTCGATGAGTGGAATATGCTGGAGCAGAAACTTAGAAAATTGCCGCTTACCAGCCCGGAGGCCCGGGCCTTTACCAGATTTTTCTTCTCCGGCGCTACCGAGTGTGAACTGGATCCACAGGGAAGAATACTGATCCCGCCATCACTGAGAGAACACGCAGCTATCAACCGGGAGGTTGTGATCATCGGCGTGGCTTCGAGGATTGAGATCTGGGCCAAGGAGCGCTGGCTGGAGTACTCCGCTCCGGTGTCGGAGAACTTTGATGGTCTGGCCTCCAAGCTGGGAGAAGGCGATTTCTTCAGTGTCTGAGCTTATACACCAGCCGGTAATGCTGGCGGAAGCTCTGGAGTTGTTGGCAGTCAAGGCTAATGGTATCTACCTGGATTGCACCCTGGGTGGTGGCGGCCACGCCCGGGAGATGATCCGCCGGGCCGGTCCTGGCGGGAGTCTGATTGGACTGGATCGGGATGAGGACTCCCTGACACGGGCGGCCGTGAACCTGTCGGATTTCAGTCGCCAGATGACGCTGATCCACAGCGATTACCGGCTTATGGACAGGGTGCTGACGGAGTTGGGCATTTCCGGAGTGGACGGAGTCCTATTTGACCTGGGGGTTTCCACCTGGCAGGTGCTCGATCCGGAACGCGGCTTCAGCTATAGCTACGATGCAGCACTGGATATGCGGATGGACCGGAAAACTGATTTAACTGCCGCAGACCTTGTAAATGGGTTAAAAGAGCAGGAATTAGCGGGATTGATCCAGCGTTTTGGCGAAGAAAGATGGGCGAAGAGAATCGCCTCTTTTATTACTGCAGCCCGGGTAAAACAGCCGATTGCCACCACCGGGCAGTTGGTGGAAATCATCAAGGCAGCGATTCCAGCAGCGGCTCGCAGGAATGGTCCTCATCCGGCCAAGCGTACTTTTCAGGCCCTGCGGATTGCAGTTAACGATGAACTGAACGGACTGGAGCAGACTTTGAGGTTAGCAATCAGGAGCCTGAAGCCTGGTGGGCGAATAGTAGCGATCTCCTTCCATTCGCTGGAGGACCGGATCGTCAAGAATAGTTTCAGGGATCGGGCGCTATCTCGCGACGGAATAGAACCTATAGCAGGTGAAGGCATCAGGATACTGACGAGGAAGCCTCTGAGACCGGATGCGATAGAAGTGGAACAAAATCCCCGGGCGCGCAGCGCCAGGTTACGGGCTGCAGAAAAGTTTGCTGAAGGGTTGCAGTAATATCCAAAAAATGAGGTGAATAATCATTGGTAGTAGCTGAACTGAAACAACTGCCTAATATAGAGAGCGAGTTCAAGCCGAAACCTGCAGTTAGAACTAATGCGGCGCTAAAGAAATGTGCCTTGTTGACCATGGTGGTTTTAGCCGGTTTTGTGCTGTGCATGCTATACACGTACGAGGCGACCAGGATCATTGCCCTGGGTTACCAGACAGATAATTTGCAAAATAGTGTTAACAAGTTGCAGGGAGAAAACAAACAATTGGGGTTAAAAATAGCGGAGCTTCAGGCGCCCGAAAGAGTCCAACAGATCGCCACAACTAAATTGGGGATGAAGGAGCCGCAGGAGTTCATGATTGCCTTTAGTTCCCCAGAGCAATTGTCGTCACAACCAACACAGGTGCAGGCCGTGTCGCCCAAAAGCTCATGGAGCAGCCAGTTGCTGGCGGCGATTCCACGGTTTATAGGTCGGGCTGAAGCTTCGCCCCGCTAGCGGGGTGATCGGTTTTGTATAAGGGAAATATTGAGGTTCGTAAAAGAATTACCTTTCTTTTTTTTATCATCTTTGTTATTTTCATTCTTTTCGGCGTCCGCCTGGTGTGGCTGCAGCTGGTCCAGGGTACCTGGTACCAACAGCAGGCGATCCAGAACCGGATTAGCGAGATCACAGTCGATCCCAAGCGAGGAGATATTTTCGACCGCAATGGCAATGTGCTGGCCACCAGCATCAGCGCCGATGCGGTCTATGCTATTCCCGCCGAAGTAAAGCGTTCAAACCAGGCGCCCCAGATCGCCCATTCCCTGGCGGCTATTCTTGGCCTGCCGGAGAGCGATATACTGAAGAGCATCACTCAGGAACAGCGATCGGTATGGCTCAAACTGAAACTGGATCCAAACCAGGCTCAAGCCTTACGCCAGAGCCGTCTGCCAGGGATCGGCATCATCTCCAAGCCTCAGCGCTATTACCCTAAAAAGAATCTGGCGGCACATGTCCTGGGCATTGCCGGTGATTACAATCAGGGGCTGGAAGGGATAGAAACCGCTTACGACAAGGAGCTGTCCGGCATCAGCGGGCGTTTGCTGGTGGAGAATGACGCTGCCGGCCGGGAGATTCCGGAATCCTCCCGCCAATTTATCGAACCGGAACAGGGACTGAGCGTGGTCCTCACCATCGACCAGAACATCCAGTACTTCGCGGAGCGCGAGCTGGATAAGGTAGTGCAGGAGCGTCATCCCAAGAGCGCCACCATGATCATCATGGACCCCAACACCGGGGAGATCCTGGCCATGGCCAACCGGCCCGACTTCGACCCCAACGAATATAAGAAATATCCCCAGTCAGCACGGCGCAATGCCGCCATCAGCAATAGCTACGAACCCGGCTCCACCTTCAAGATCGTTACCCTGGGAGCGGCTCTGGAAGAGAACCTGGTCAGCAAGAACGACCGTTTCTACTGTCCTGGCTTTATCATTGTGGCAGACAGGAAGATCCACTGTTGGCTGGACGGAGGGCACGGGAGCGAATCGCTGGAGGAGGTCGTTCAGAACTCGTGCAACCCCGGTTTTATCACCATCGGGCTCCGGGAGGGGCTGCAGACATTCTATAAATACCTCGACGCCTTCGGATTTGGGAGTCAACTCGGCATAGACTTGCCCGGAGAGGCCGAGGGGATCATCGTGAACCAGAAAGAGGCCACGCAGGTGGACTTGGCCACCATGTCCATCGGCCAGGCCAACAGCGTGACTCCCCTGCAACTGGTGACGGCGATGAGCGCGGTTGCCAACGGCGGCAAGCTGATGCGGCCACACCTGGTCAAGGAGCTGCGCAACAGCCAGGGGGAAGTGGTCAAGCGGTTTGAACCCCAGGTGATCCGCCAGGTGCTCTCTGCGGATACCGCCCGGGAGGAGGGAGCGCTGCTGCAACGGGTGGTCGATTATGGCACCGGCAGCAATGCCCGCATCGCGGGTTATACCGTGGCCGGGAAGACTGGCACCGGCCAGAAGCCATCGCCGGGTGGCGGGTATTCGGATACCGATCACGTCCTCTCATTCCTGGGATTTGCTCCTGTCGAACAGCCGCGGTTGGTTGCCCTGGTGGTCATCGACACGCCACAGGGCTATCCACAATTTGGCGGTGTCATAGCGGCCCCCGTATTCCAGGCAGCGGTGAGCGACAGCCTGCGGTACCTGCGGGTCCCGGTGCGCTACCTGCCCAGCGGCATTACCCCGAATGACCAGATGACGGTGGTGCCTCCGGTAATCAATCTGCCGCTTCAGGATGCTCAGAAGGCCCTGTCTCAGGCCGGGCTGACCTGGGAGATCAGCGGCCAGGGGCCGATCGTTATGGACCAGACACCAGTGGACGGGGTGAAAGTAACCAGGGGCAGCAAGGTGTTGCTGAGCCTGGACGAATCTGGCAAAGCGCCCAGCGGAGACCGGATCGTTCCCAATTTGCAAGGAAAAAGCTTGCGTGATACGGCAGAGGTGCTTGCAGCCATGAACCTGCAACTGCTCCCTGAGGGAGGGCAGTTTCCTACCGGTAGAGCTACCTGGCAGGACCCGCCGGCAGGAACCAAGGTCAGCGCCGGAGCGCAGGTGAAGGTAAAATTTGAACCGCCGTTACCACTGACCAGCGGCCCGTAGCAGGAAAAAAACACCACTGCTGGATGATATTATGTTAAATGATTTTAGTGGGAATAATAGAATTTATAACTAATCATATTCAGGCTCGCGGGGATGGATCATGACCGTTACCTTCAGACAACTGCTAACAGGGATCGATATTGAAGCGGCGCAAGGCCTGGAGACGCCAGTGACCGGAATTTATTACGACTCCAGGCAGGTGCAGCCCGGGTCTGCCTTCGTCTGCATACCGGGCTACCGCACCGACGGCCATTCCTATATCGAAGATGCCGCCAGCAGGGAGGCCGCTGCCCTGATCGTATCCCAGGATGCCTTGCTGCCGCCTGGTTTGGCCTGGGCGCGAGTCAGGGACACCCGCGCTGCGTTGGCGGCAGCGGCTGCCAATTGGTACGGACATCCCAGCCGCGAGTTGAGCCTGTTTGGGGTGACCGGGACCAATGGGAAGACAACTACTACGCACCTGATCGAGGCTGTTCTGCAGGCCGGGGGCGAGTCGACCGCGGTGATCGGTACCATTTGGAATCAGCGTACGACCCCGGAATCCCTGGACTTGCAGCGCATGCTCCGGCAATGGGCCGGGCAGGGGATCCGATCGGTGGCGATGGAGGTCTCTTCACACGGTATCTATCTGAAAAGGGTCGCGTATTGTGAATTCGATGTGGCTGTGTTTACCAATCTGACCCAGGATCATCTTGACTTTCACCAGAATCTGAGGGATTATTTAGCAGTCAAGCTGCAGCTTTTTCAGGGGTTGGGCGGAAGCCGCAGCAAGCAGCGGCGCTGCTATGCGGTGATCAATATTGACGATCCGTCAGGGATCGAAGTGGTCAGGTCTACCAGGGTACCGGTGGTCACTTATGGTATCCAGGAAAAAGCTGACATACGGGCCCGGGATCTGCGCCTCTCGGAACGCGGCGCTGAATTTGCAGTATCCTATCAGGGGCAGGACATGAACTTCAGGATCTCTCTGCCGGGCCGGTTCAATGTTTATAATAGTCTGGCGGCAATAGCGGTGGGATTGAGCGAAGGTGTGGCGCCGGCGCTTATTGAGGAGACCCTGGCCAAGGTGGCGGGAGTGCCGGGCCGCTTTCAAGTGGTCGACCAGGGACAGGAGTTTACGGTGGTGGTGGACTACGCCCATACCCCGGATGGCCTGGAGAATGTGCTGCGCACTGCCAGGGATCTGACCAGTGGCCGGGTAATTGCCGTATTCGGCTGCGGCGGCGATCGCGATGCCGGCAAGCGGCCCTTGATGGGTAAGGTAGCCGGGCAGCTCAGCGATGTCGCCATCCTGACCTCCGATAACCCCCGGAGCGAGGAACCCCTGGAGATTATCAGGCAGATCGAGGCTGGAATCAGGGATGTTGACGACATTTATTACGAGGTGATCCCCGACCGCCGGGAGGCGATCCGTCAGGCGCTGCAGAGCGCCCAGGCGGGGGATTTTGTGGTTATCGCCGGTAAAGGGCATGAGACCTATCAGATTATCGGCGATCAGGCGCTGCCCTTTGATGATTACCAGGTGGCGAGGGAGATCCTGCAAAAGGAGAATATACTTTAGTGATGGAACCGATCCGCGTCTTGGAGATCGTTACTGCCACCAATGGCCGTCTGCTTCAGGGCGACCCGGAGACAGTGGTTGGCGGTATCGCTATCGACAGCAGGAAGGCTGAACGGGGACAGCTTTTTTTTGCTTTTCCCGGCAGCGCATCTGATGGGCATCTGCATGTTGATGATGCCTTGAACCGGGGAGCGGCGGCAGCGGTGATCTCCAGGCCGGTTTTCATAGACGGCGGCCAACCGTTGATCATGGTGGTTGACCCATTGCGGGCGCTTCAGGATCTGGCCCGCTATTACCGGCAGTTATTCACGCTGCCCGTGGTGGCTGTGACCGGAAGTACCGGCAAAACCACCACCAAGGACCTGATCGCCGGAGTGCTGGGGATCGGCCGGCGGGTATTGAAGACCGAAGGGAACCAGAACAACGAGATCGGGCTGCCCCTGACTATGTTGCGTCTGGACCGGGGCTACGGCGCTGTAGTTCTGGAGATGGCCATGCGGGGTCCGGGGGAAATTGCTGCCCTGTGCCGGCTCAGCCAACCCCGGATCGGTGTGATTACCAATATCGGAATGACTCATCTGGAGCGGTTGGGCTCCCAGCAGGCGATTGCCGAAGCCAAGGGCGAACTGCTGGATGCCTTGCCGCCTGAAGGATGTGCGGTTCTAAACGGAGAGGATGACTGGCAGCGGCAGTTGGCATTGAAATGCCGGTGCGAGGTGATCTTTTACGGCCCGGGCCCTGAATGGCCGGTGAACGCCAGCGATATCGTCATGAACGGCTTACGGGGGTCCGAATTTATGTTGCACACGCCGTTGGGAGAGGCTCATTGCCGGCTGACGCTGGCAGGACGCCACAATGTGTCCAATGCTCTGGCGGCGGCAGCGGTGGGCACCCGGTTCGGGATACACCCGGAACAGATTGCTCAGGGCCTGGAGGCGGCTTTTCGTACGGGGATGCGCCTGGAGATCAAGAAGGGGATCGCTGGCGCCACCATCATCGATGATACCTATAATGCCAGCCCGGACTCGGTCAAGGCCGGCCTGAGGTTGCTGGCGGATGTTCCCGACCGGGGCCGGACCATTGCAGTGCTGGGAGACATGTATGAGCTGGGGGCGGAAACGGTGACCGGACACCGCTCTGTGGGTGAGTGCGCCGCAGCCATGCAGGTCGATTACCTGTGTACGGTAGGGTCGCTGGCCCGGGAGATCGCTATCGGAGCGCGGGCCGCGGGTCTGTCCGATGTTAAGATCGGCATATTTTCTGACAACCAGGCTGCCATCGCCTTTATGAGGGAGTTAATCCAGAGCGGGGACGTGATTCTGGTAAAGGGGTCGCGGGGCGCCAGAATGGAGCAGATCGTGGCGTCCCTGATTGAGGGTGGTTGAAGTGAACGAGATTGCCGGGGTGGGGATTGCCTTCCTGCTCAGCCTGCTGTTTACTCTGCTGCTGGGCAAATTGCTCGTACCCCTGCTGCATCGCCTGAAGTTCGGGCAGGAGGTCCGTGATGACGGCCCCAAGTCACATCTAAAAAAACAGGGCACTGCCACCATGGGTGGTCTGCTGATCATCGGAGGCACCGGCGTGGCCAGTCTGCTGGTCGCCGGTCAGGCCCGCGAGAGCCTGTTGCTGGTGGGGATGATGGTCGGTTGCGGGCTGCTGGGATTTGCTGATGACTTTTTGAAGGTGGTGTTGAAACGGTCTCTCGGCGTCAAGGCCCGCACCAAGTTTCTGGTGCAGATACTATTGGGTCTGGTG
The DNA here is from genome assembly GCA_023249405.1 of Peptococcaceae bacterium. GTDB lineage: Bacteria > Bacillota > DSM-12270 > Thermacetogeniales > Thermacetogeniaceae > Palsa-1188. The sequence goes on from JAHFCR010000005.1 coordinate 38,870, forward strand.
CTGGCCTGGGCTGTGTTCGCACTGCATCAGGAGACCACAGCGCTGATCCCCTTCGCCGGATTACGGGTTGACCTGGGGATATACTACTACGCCCTGGTGGTGTTTATCCTGGTCGCCTTCACTAATGCCGTCAATCTCACCGACGGCCTTGACGGCCTGGCCAGTGGGCTGATGCTGGTAGTGGCGGCAGCCTTTGTCCTGATCGCCTGGATGACCGGGCATGACACTGCGGCGATCTTTGCCGGGGCGCTCGGAGGCAGCTGTCTGGGGTTTCTATACTTCAATCACTACCCGGCACGAGTCTTTATGGGGGATACCGGTTCCCTGGCTCTGGGAGGGGCGCTGGCCACCCTGTCGGTACTGACCCATGCTGAGTTGATCCTGTTTATTTTAGGTGGAGTCTTCGTCCTGGAAACCCTATCGGTGATCATCCAGGTGATCTCCTACCAACTCACCGGTAAGAGGGTGTTCAGAATGAGCCCTCTGCATCATCACTTCGAACTGTCGGGTTGGAAGGAAACCAGGGTTGTGCACTGGTTCTGGATGCTGGGATTATGCTGTGCCATTCTGGGTTTTTGGGCGATGCGAGGGCCCCATTAAATCTTTATTCCGGCCTCGGGCCTCTTGTTTCTGACTTCCGAGTCCGGTAGGAGTGTGCTGTATGTTGGACTTTGAAGGTAAAAGAGTGCTGATTATCGGAATGGCCCGCAGCGGCCAGGCGGTGGCGCGCTGGCTGACCAGGGCGGGTGCCCGCGTTACCGGCGCCGATATCAAAGAGGAACAGGAGTTGGGAGAGGGACTGGCCAAGCTTAAAGGGCTCCCGGTCGATCTGATCACCGGCGGTTATCCGGAATTAAAGCAGGGCCTGTTTGATCTGGTGGTGATCAGCCCGGGAGTGCCTCCGGCCATCCCGCCGGTGCGGGCGGCCGCCAGGCTGGGCGTTCCGGTCTGGAGCGAGTTGGAACTGGCAACCCGGTTTGTCCGGCAGCCGATCGTTGCGGTGACCGGTACCAACGGTAAGACCACCACTACAGCCCTCATCGGATACATATTCCAACAGGCCGGACGCCGGGCGGTGGTAGCCGGCAACATCGGCGTCCCGGTCATTCAGGAAGTGGAGCGGTCACAAGAACAGGGGATCGCCGTGGATGACTGGGTCTTAGAGGTCAGCTCCTTTCAACTGGAACACTGCTTCGAGTTTCACCCGCATATCTCTGTCTTGCTGAATCTTACCCCGGATCACCTGGACCGGCATTCCAATATGGGCGAGTATGGCCGGGTCAAGACGCGAGTCTTTCAGAACCAGGGCCCGGAGGATTACGCCGTGTTAAACCTGGACGACCCCTGGGTGGCAGCCAACGTCCACGGCCTGTCAGCCCGGGAGTGCTGGTTTTCGACAAGACAGGCGCCGGCCGGGGGTGTTGGTGTGGCCGACGGCAACATCGTCTACGAGAGCCGCGGTGCTAGAAAAATCCTCTGTCCGGTGCGGGATGTGCGCATCCCGGGGCAACACAATCTGGAAAACGCCCTAGCCGCCGTGGCGGCGGCAGCATTGGCCGGGATCGTTCCTGAAGCCATAGCGGCAGCGCTATCCAGCTTTCCGGGAGTGCCACACCGGCTGGAACCGGTCGCCGTGATCGGTGGCGTGCGGTATGTCAACGATTCCAAGGGAACCAACCCGGAATCGGTGCTGAAAGCCTTGGACTCCTACCGGGAACCGATCATCCTGATCGCCGGAGGCAAGCCCAAGGGGAGCGACTTTACCGAACTGGCCAAGAGGATTAAGAGCCGGGTCAAGGCGCTGATCCTGCTGGGCCAGGCTGCTCCACAGATCGAGCAGGCGGTGCGGGCTGCCGGGTATACGGTTATCTGGAATGAAAAAGACCTTGACGGTTGCGTCAGCACTGCCGCCCGGCTGGCTGCGCCGGGAGACCTCGTCCTGCTGTCTCCTGCCTGTGCCAGCTGGGATATGTTTCGCGATTACGAGGAGAGAGGCGATCTCTTTAAAAAGCTGGTGCTTGGCCTTGGCGCTCCGATTTGAAGCACGCACTGAAGCTTCGCTTAGTCCTGCACACAGGGAGGTGCGACCGTGAAACCGTTCAAACAGCCACCTGATTTCGTGCTTTTTTTGGACATCCTGGTGCTGCTCACCATCGGCATTATCATGGTTTTTAGCTCCAGTTTTGTTACGGCGCAAACCACTACGGGCGATGGTTTTTACTATCTGAAGCGCCAACTGCTCTGGGCGCTGGTGGGAATCTTCGGCATGATCGCCCTGATGCGCTTTGATTACCGGATTTACAAGAAATGGGCCAAACCATTGTTCCTGGTGGCGATCCTGTTCCTGATCATCGTACTGATCCCCGGCGTGGGGATCAAGCACAACGGGGCCCGGCGTTGGCTGGGCACGGAGGCCCTCGGCTTCCAGCCCTCCGAGGTGGCCAAGCTGGCCCTGGTACTGTTTCTGGCCTGGTATCTCTCGGGGAATCAGGACAGCAGCAAGCAGTTCATCAAGGGTTTTGCCGTGCCCCTGTCGCTGGTCGGCCTGGTGTGCGGTTTAATGCTGCTGCAGCCGGACCTGGGGACGGCGGTCACCATCGCCCTGACCTCCTGCCTGATGATCCTGGCGTCGGGCGCCCGCAAGACGCACCTGGCGGGCCTTGCCCTGCTGGGGGTGGTCCTGCTGGGGGTGGCCATCGCGGCGGCGCCGTACCGCCTGGCCCGGTTTACTGCTTTTCTCAATCCCTGGGCTGACCCCCTGGGGAGCGGGTTTCAGACCATCCAGTCCCTTTACGCCATGGGATCGGGGAGGCTTTTTGGCATGGGGCTGGGGATGGGGCGGCAGAAGTTCCTGTACCTGCCTGAGGTGCAGACAGATTTTATCTACGCGGTGATCGGCGAGGAATTGGGCTTTATCGGGGCCGTTTTTGTGTTGCTGTTGTTTTTCGTATTTATGTGGCGAGGGCTGAAGATCGCTCTGAAGGCGCCGGATACCTTCGCTTCTCTGACCGCGGTAGGCATCACCATCAACGTGGTGCTGCAGGCTTTCATCCACATAGGCGTAGTTACCGGCTCGCTGCCGGTCAAGGGGATCACGCTGCCCTTCATCAGCTACGGCGGTTCTTCTCTGACCCTGACGTTATTGATGATTGGAATATTGCTGAACATCTCACATTATACAGAGGAATAGGGGAAGCCAGTATGCGTGTTATGATCACAGGAGGGGGAACCGGTGGCCATCTCTATCCGGCCCTTGCTGTTGCCGGGCAGTTGCAGGAGCAGGACCCTGGCGGCCGGATTCTTTTCGTGGGCACTGAGGACGGGCTGGAATCCACGGTGGTGCCGGCCCGGGGGTTCGCCTTTCATCCTGTTTCTGCGGTCAAGTGGCCGCGCCATTTATCTGGACAGGCTTTTGCCTTTTTGCCCTCGTTGTTGAGGGGATACCGCCAGAGTCTGGCTATAATCCGGGAGTGGCATCCCCAGGCTGTTTTTGCCACCGGGGGCTATGTATCGGTACCGCTGGCCATGGCTGCGGTAAGGTTGCGCATACCCCTTTTTCTTCATGAACAGAATACGGTGCCGGGGATGGCCAACCGCTTATTGTCCCGCTGGGCGCGTGCGGTATTTCTAACCTTTCCGGTGCCGGACGGCAAGCTCAATGGAGCGGCCAGGATCATTCATACCGGCCTGCCAATTCGCCAGGAGATCCTGAAGGTGGCCAGGACTGATGGCCTGAACTATTTGCATCTGAATCCGGGACTGCTGACCGTGCTGGTCACGGGAGGCAGCAGGGGGGCCCGACGCATCAACCAGGTGATGTTGGAACTCTACCGGATGTTGGCCGAGAGCGAACACCGGCGGTTGCAGTTTGTACACCTGACAGGCAGGGTGGAGTATGAGGCATTATGCCAGCAGATGGCAGCGCAGGGAATAAATGAAGGTAAAGTTGGAAAAATAGTAATGAAGCCGTATCTTGAAAAGATGGAGTATGGATTGGCGGTTGCCGATCTGGTGATCAGCCGTGCGGGGGCGGCCACCATAGCTGAATTGACAGCCCTGGGGATACCGGCGATTCTGATTCCGTACCCCTATGCAGCGGGCGACCATCAATATCAAAACGCCCTGCATCTCGCCAAAGAACAGGCAGCAGTATTGATTCCGGAATCGGAGCTGACTCCGGAGCGGTTGTTCGAGCAACTGCAGCAGATAATCGGAGACGATGCCCGTCGACAAGACATGGGCCTGGCCGCGCGCCGCTTTGGCAGGCCACAGGCGGGAGAGGGCATTGCCCGTACCGTCCTGAAGGCTGGCCGCGGATTCCGTACAAGGTAGCAGACGCAGATAGTAACCTCCGAAAAGAGCGAAACATAGAATGTTGGTGCAAATGAGTTTGAAAAACGACGATAAGGTGCAAATTGAGGGAGGAGATGGAAAATTGCAGGATAATTGGTATCATTTCATCGGGATCGGAGGCACGGGCATGAGCGGGCTTGCCAAGATCATGCTGGAACTGGGCAAGCGCGTAAGCGGCTCCGACCTGGTGCCGTCTGCCAATGTTAAACGCTTGATTGAAATGGGGGCGCAGATCTCTATTGGCCACGCTACGGAAAATATTTATCCGGATGTGGACAATGTGGTCGTCTCTTCGGCGATTCCTCCCTCCAATGAAGAGCTAGACGCCGCCCGCAGTTTGGGCATCAATGTGATCAGCAGGGGTGAACTGTTGGCCCAGCTGATGAGAGAATCCAAGGGCATCGCTATCGTCGGTGCTCATGGCAAGACTACCACCAGTTCGATGATCTCACTCATGCTTTCCGCCAATGGTTTCGATCCCACTTTCATCATCGGTGGAGAGGTTCATGACATGGGTGGCAATGCCAAATTGGGTACCGGCGAATACCTGGTGGCAGAAGCGGACGAAAGCGATGGCTCCTTTTTGAGGCTGGAACCCTATGGAGCGGTGATCACCAATATAGACAACGATCACCTGGATTATTATAAAAATCTTGCTACCTTGAAGCGGGCCTTCCAACAGTTTGTCAACCAGGTCAGACCCGGTGGCTTTACGGTGCTGTGCACCGACAATGAGCATGTGTGCGGTCTCGACCCCGGCCAAAAGGAGTCTATCAGCTACGGTTTATCCGGTGAACCGGTGTATAAAGCTATCAACATGATCCGTAACGAATTCAGCACCACGGCTGAGGTGCTGCTCCGCGGACGCCCTCTGGGCCGGTTGACTCTGGCGGTGCCTGGTGTGCATAATGTTCAGAATGCGCTGGCGGCAGTAGCGGTGGGCATGCGCCTGGGTCTGACTTTTGACCAGTGCGCTGCAGCACTGGCCACCTTCACGGGCGCCCAGCGGCGGTTTCAACTGGTGGCGCAACTTGACGGCATCAAGATCGTCGACGATTACGCCCACCACCCCACGGAGATCAGGGCGCTATTCAGGGCCAGCGAGGGCATCAGATGCCACCGGACGATCGCCGTGTTCCAACCGCATCGCTATACCCGGACTCAATTTCTCCAGGAGGAGTTCGGCAGGGCATTTCAGGGGGCGGACGTGATCATCGTCACTGATATTTACTCGGCGGGGGAGCAGCCGATTGAAGGGGTAACCGCCGACCTGATCGTCAAAGCCCTGCAGAGGAATGGAAAGGAAGTCATCTTTTTGAGGCGCCTTGATGAGGTGGTGGATTATCTAAGAAACCAGATCAGGTCGGGAGACCTGGTATTGACCATCGGCGCCGGCAATGTCTGGACTGTCGGCAAAAATCTTGCCAGGGCGCTGGAGCTCACTGTCCAATGAATTGGGAACAGCTAGCCCATGAATTGCAAACAAGGGTGGCCGGCAGGGTCTTGGCCGGGGCTTCGATGAAGCAGTATACCACTTGGCGTATCGGCGGTCCCGCAGATCTGTTGTTGATTCCTCAGGCAGAGGATGACGTGGCGGCAGCCCTGGAGTTTAACGAGCGGCATGGCCTCCCGCTGACGGTGATCGGCAACGGCTCCAACCTGCTGGTCGGGGACGGCGGAATCAGGGGCCTGGCCCTGAGGATCGGGGGAGGGCTGCAAGAACTTCAGGTCGGAGAGAGGGAGATCGTGGCCGGGGCCGGGGTCTTTCTCCCGACCCTGTCTCGGGCGGCGTTACGGAGAAATTTGAGCGGCCTGGAATTTGGGGGTGGTATTCCCGCCTCTCTGGGCGGCGCCCTGATCATGAATGCAGGCGCCTTCGGCCAATACATCGGAGAGAGAGTCAGATCGGTTGACACCATTGATTTCAAGGGTACCCGGCAGACCTGGAAGGACTCGGAGTTAGAATTCGCCTACCGCTGCTCAACCCTGCAATTGCATGCTCTCATTATTATTAAGGCCAGTCTGGCGCTGCAGCCGGTGGAGCAGAAAGAGATCAGGGAACGCTTTGAATGCTATTTAGAGTACCGCAGCAGTCACCACCCGCTTGATCAGCCTTCAGCGGGCAGCGTTTTCCGTAATCCGTCAGACCAACCGGCCGGGCAGCTGATCGAAATGGCGGGGCTGAAGGGGTTCCGGGTAGGGGACGCCCAGGTATCGGCCAAACACGCCAACTTTATAGTGAACCTTGGAAGCGCTACGGCAACTCAGGTAAGAGCACTCATAGAGATTATTCGGGAACGAGTTTTAGACCGGTTCGGCATCGACCTTGAAACTGAGGTGCGTGTGGTGGGGGAGGAAAGGTGAGTTTGAGTGGAGCGGTTAATTATCTCTGGTGGATCCAGATTAAAAGGCGTTGTCACGATCAGCGGCGCCAAAAACGCCATTCTCCCAATTTTGGCAGCATCACTGTTGAGCGAGAGCCCCCTGGTGCTGGAAGGCGTTCCCTGCCTGGATGACGTCAAGATCATGAAGGATGTGCTGCAGGAACTTGGCGTCAAAGTCAATTGGGATGGGGACGCCATGGAGATCAATCCCTCAGGCATCAATTCCACGGAGGTATCGCCCTCTTTGATGAGGATGATGCGCGCCTCCAACCTGGTGATGGGGGCCTTGCTGGGACGTTTTGGCAGAGTGCGGGTATCGCAGCCCGGCGGCTGCACCATCGGCTCGCGGCCAATGGATCTCCACCTGAAGGGATTTATAGCCCTGGGGGCGGAAGTGGGCCAGAAGCATGGCTTTATCGAGGTCAATTGCGCCAATTTGGAGGGCGCGGAGATCCATCTGGACTTTCCCAGCGTCGGGGCTACGGAGAATATTATGATGGCTGCCGTTCTGGCCCAGGGGACCACGATCATCCGCAATGCCGCCCGGGAGCCGGAGATCATCGATCTGCAAAACTTCCTGAACAAGCTGGGAGCGCGGATCAAGGGGGCCGGCCTGGATATCATCCGCATCGACGGTGTTCTCAAGGTTGGACGGGAGATCAATTACCGGGTCATCCCTGACCGGATCGAAACCGGCACCTACATGGTAGCCGCGGCGGTAACCAGAGGGGACATCCTGATCAGGAACACCATTCCGGAACACGTGGAGCCGATCACTGCCAAGCTGCGGGAGGCTGGGATAGATATTAAAGAAAAAGAGGACTGGATCCATGTGCGGGGCGTTGATCGCTGGAATGCGCTGGACGTCAGAACCATGCCCTTCCCCGGCTTTCCAACCGACATGCAGGCCCAGATGATGGTTTTGCTCAGCCTGGCCAGGGGTACCAGCATCATCACCGAGAATATCTTCGAAAATCGTTTTCAGCATGTTGGGGAACTGCGGCGGATGGGCGCCCTGATCCGGGTCGAGGGGCGCAGCGCGGTGGTGGAAGGGGTAGAGCATCTGACCGGAGCGGTGGTGGAGGCCACCGACCTCAGGGCCGGAGCAGCCCTGGTGCTGGGGGGCCTGGCTTCGGATAATACCACCATCGTCGAGGGACTGCAGCATATCGACCGGGGTTATGAAAAACTGATGTCAAAGCTTTCTATATTAGGGGCCAAGGTGCGCCGGGAATCCTAATTTTATTATCAGGCTAACCGCCACTAAGTCTTTTAGGGAGACAAGCGACGCTAAGTCGGCTGCACTGGCGGGTGCCTGGGCGCGATAGGTTCAGCTGAACTTTAGTTAGGGTTTTAACCCCAACTAAAGTAAGTATCCTTTAGTCTGGGAGTGGACAAGCCATGGGCAATGCGCAACCGGCGGCCAGAAAACCCAGAAGAGCCAGCTCGAAGGGCTTCCTGAGGCGGCTCAGGATGATCCTGCTCGCCGCTTTTATTATTTATGCCTGCTATTATTTCAGTCAATCCCCGTTTTTTTCCATTCAAAAGATCGAGGTTGCCGGGCAGAAGCACCTGTCCGCCACGGAGATCATCAGTGGAAGCGGCCTCCATACCGGGGTCAATATCTTTCAGGTCAATCTGGACCAGGCTGAAAAACGGCTGCTGGCCAACCCCTGGATCGAGAGCGTTGCCATACGGCGCAAACTTCCCCAGACGATCCAGATCGCCGTTAAGGAACGGCAGCCAAGCGCCATATTACTGACTGATCAGCGTTGGCTGGTGTTGGACCGCAACGGTGTCTGCATCGACTCAGTGAACTCCCTGCGCCTGTATAACCTGCCAATCATTACCGGAATCAAGCCTGACTCCACGGAGCCGGGCAAACTGGCCAGCGCCAGCCCGCTCTTAAAGCCGGTCCTGACGGCCCTGGGCCTCGACGTGGAGAATTTTTTTTCCGAGGTCAACATTGCTGATGGCAACAATCTGGTAGCCTATACCAGGGATAGTGTTCCAGTACTGCTCGGTAAGTGTGAGGGCCTGCACGCCAAGCTAGTTACAGCCCAATCACTTATGGTAAATAATAGCAACTCCGGAACGGTAATGTACGTGGATCTCCGCTCTGCCCAGGCGCCGGCAGTCAAATATCTGGAAACAGGAAACCAACAAAACGAAAAATTGTTAAAGGGAGATTGAACACAAAAAGGGAAATATTGATTTTACGTTGAATTAGAATATAAACATCCGGGTGGAGGTGCCAATTTGGCCCGGGGAGACACCATGGTAGGACTGGACGTAGGAAGCACCAAGGTTGCAGTGATAGTGGGCAGCCTGGGATCGGACGGCCAACTGCAGATCATCGGATTTGGCTCGGCGCCATCTGCCGGAATTCGGCGGGGCAGTGTCATCGACATCGAAAACACCGTTCGATCTATTGAAGAGGCGATTGAAAAAGCCGAACAGATGAGCGGGCGATCGATCGATGGAGGGTACGTTGGCATCACTGCTACTTCAGTTGCTTCTATCAATAACCGGGGAGTGGTGGCGGTTGCCGATCCCGAACAGGAGATCACCCGGGATGATGTGGACCGGGTGCTTCAGGCAGCCCGTGTCATCGCCCTGCCTCATGACCGCCGGGTGGTGCATGTAATACCGCGGCAATTTATCGTTGACGGCAACGATAGCATTCTGGACCCGGTCGGCATGATCGGCGCCAGGTTGGAAGTAGAGACTCAGATCGTCACCATCACCAACGCTTCAGTGCAAAATCTGCTAAAATGTTGCGAGCGGGCAGGCTTTCGTGTTCAGGAGCTAGTGTTGAATTCCCTGGCCTCCGGAGAGGCAGTGCTGTTTCCGGCTGAGAAGGAACTGGGAGTGGTGCTGGTGGATATCGGTGGAGGCGCCACCGATATCGCTGTTTTTGATCAGGGATCGCTCTGGTATAGCGCGGTGCTGCCGGTCGGTGGGGATTACATCACCAGCGATCTGGCGGTGGGATTGCGTACTCCCTTGAATCAGGCGGAAGAACTGAAGAAGCGAATGGGTTGTGCCCTGCCTGCATTGACCCCGGATAACGAGATCGTCGAGGTTCCCAGTGTGGGTGGTCAGAAGGCGCAGCAGGCCTCGAAAAAAATGATTGCCAGTATAATCCAGCCACGAGCGCAGGAAATACTTGGACTGGTGAAGAATCAATTGGAAAAGTCGCGGTATCAGGGATTACTGCCCGGGGGGATCGTGCTCACGGGAGGAACGGCCCTGACGGAAGGCATGGTGGAACTGGCAGCGGAAGAGATGGGACAGCCGGTCCGGCTGGGATTTCCAGAGGCGGTGGGCGGCCTGGCGGATGTGATCCACAGCCCTGTTTTTGCCACCGGCATCGGGTTGCTGGCTTATGCAGCCAAGCGCCACACCACGGAAATGGAAAAAACCGAGGGACTCGCCTGGAAAGATAGTCTTGACAAACTTAAAAAATGGTTTAAAGATCTCTTTTGAAATGGGGATGAGTGGGGAGATGTTGGAATTGGAGCTAGAGGTAAATCAGTTTGCCAATATCAAAGTGATTGGTGTGGGCGGCGGCGGCAATAACGCCGTAAACCGCATGATTCAGGCTGGCTTGAAGGGAGTCTTTTTCTACTCGGTGAATACCGATGCCCAAGCTCTGAACTTTTCTTTGACGGAACAGAAGATCCAGATCGGCGCAAAACTTACCAAGGGATTGGGCGCCGGAGCAGACCCGGAGATCGGCTTCAAGGCCGCCCAGGAGAGTCGCGATGAACTGAACCAGGTGCTGCGCGGGGCGGATATGGTCTTTGTCACAGCAGGCATGGGCGGCGGTACCGGAACAGGCGGGGCCCCGGTGGTGGCCGAGGTAGCCAAGGAATTGGGAGCCCTGACGGTGGGAGTGATCACACGGCCCTTTACTTTTGAGGGCAAGAAAAGAGCGCTCCAGGCCGAAAAGGGGATTCAGGAACTTAAGAGCAAGGTCGATACCCTGATCATCATTCCCAACGACCGCCTGTTGCAAGTAGTTGACAAAAATACTTCGATCAACGAGGCCTTCCGGATTGCTGATGACGTCCTCAGGCAGGGTGTGCAGGGCATTTCGGACCTGATCTCGGTACCCGGCCTGATCAATTTGGACTTCGCCGACGTCAAGACCATCATGACAGAGACCGGTTCGGCCCTGATGGGAATCGGCAGCGCACAGGGTGAAAACAGGGCGGCGGAAGCGGCGCGCATCGCTATCTCCAGCCCCCTGCTGGAGACTTCCATCGAGGGGGCGAAGGGTGTCCTGTTGAATATCACCGGCGGGCCCAGCCTCGGACTGTTCGAGGTGAACGAGGCGGCGGAGATCATCCAACAGGCGGCAGACCCGGAGGCCAATATCATCTTCGGAGCAGTGATCGACGATAGTCTGGATGACGAGGTCCGGGTAACCGTGATCGCCACCGGCTTTGACGCCAAGCCGGCGGTCAAGGACTCCACTGTGGTCGACTTTAAGTCTTTTACTTCAGAGGATCTGGACATACCGGCCTTTCTACGTAAGCGGTAATAGAAGGGAACCGGGTTTCCTGTTAGCCATGCCCAGTTCGGTATAGGGGCAGGATTTTTTATTCAGTTATTTAAAACCCACCCTATGGGATGGGCGATTGCTGCTATTTGGCTTTTTCAGTCAAATACGCAGCTTTTTTTATTTCGACGGCTGCACAAACAGACAATATTTACCAACTATTTCTTTTATAATTGACTGAGACGCAAACCGCTTGTCTTAACGCATTTAGGCCTCACGAAAGAGGATGGGTCCGGAATGGAGATGGAACGGAGCGCATATAAATGGTAAACGAGAAAGCTGCAGGAACTGCCGGGATCTTTTTACGATGCCTTGATCTGAGGTGCAGATAATGCCCGAGCAACCCGTGATATACGTAGACGTGCTCTTCCTGATCAATTTTGTCATGGATTACGGAGTGCTGTGGACTGCTGCCAGGCTGTCCAGGATCCGTTTCATCTCTTGGCGGTTGGCGGGCGCTGCTTGCCTCGGGGCGATCTACGGAATTCTGGTGCTGCTCCCGGATCTCTATTTCCTGCCGGCTATCTGGATGAAGTTTCTGATTTCCCTGGTCATGTTAGGCATTGCCTTTGCGCCGCTGACGTGGAAAAAGTTTGGGCAGGTGCTGCTGTACTTCTACCTGATCGCTTTCCTGATGGGTGGATCCGTACTGGGGTTTGTTTATTTTATGAACAATTTCGCCATTCAGCCGGTATTTAGCGGCGTGCCGCTCCCATACCTGTGGTTGGCGATCGCCCTGGGCACTGCAGTACTGCTTGGCAAGTGGGGAGTGGCATTTTTAAGGAAGACCTTTCTGCAGGATATGTTGAAGGTTCCGGTGCTGATCAGGCTGCAAAGCCATGAAATCAAAGTAGATGGCCTGGTGGATACCGGCAACCAGCTGGTGGACCCGCTTACGGGAGCGCCGGTAGTGATTGTGGAGTACGATGTGCTGGCGCCCTACCTGCCCCCACAGGCAAAAAGTTTATTTTCCGGAGGGGGAGAGGCGGACCTGGAGAAGGTGGCCCAATGCTTTGCAGAGGCTGGCTATGTCCTTCCGATCAGGGTGATACCCTTTACGACCATTGGAAAACGGCATGGCATGCTGGTGGGATTCAAGCCGGATGAGATCATCATTCTAACCGGAGACCAGAAGGTGCGCAACTCCAATGTGGTAGTAGGGATCTACAGCCGGCATTTATCACCCCGCGGCGCCTACCATGCTCTTTTGCACCCGGACCTGCTGCAGACACCGGCATGATGGTGAGCACTCAATTTATTAAGGGGGGATAGGAATGGAACTACCAAAGACCGATTGGCTAGAGTATTTTAGAAATATAATGGCCCGGCTCCTGAAAAAAATTGCGGACTCTCAGGAGATCTATTACATCGGCAATCATGAAGCATTGCCACCCCCGCTCACCACTGATGAAGAGATGGGTTTGCTGTCACGGCTGGAGACGGGCGACTCCAATGTCCGCAACGTGCTGATCGAACGCAATCTGCGGTTGGTGGTGTATATCGCCCGGAAGTTTGAAAACACCGGCGTGGGCATCGAAGACCTGGTTTCCATCGGCACCATCGGCCTGATCAAGGCAGTAAACACCTTCAAGCCCTCGCGCAAGATCAAACTGGCCACCTATGCCTCACGCTGCATCGAGAATGAGATCCTGATGCACCTGCGCCGGAGCAACAAGATGAAGGCGGAGGTCTCCTTTGACGAACCGCTGAACATCGACTGGGACGGAAACGAACTGCTGCTCTCCGATGTGCTCGGAACCGAGAATGATATCATCTACCGGGAACTGGAGGAGGAGGTAGACCGAAACCTGCTGCACGGCGCTATTAATAAACTGTCCGCCCGGGAGCGCAATATCATGGAACTGCGCTTCGGGCTGCGCGGGGAGAGCGAGAAAACTCAGAAAGAGGTGGCCGACTACCTGGGCATTTCCCAGTCCTACATCTCCCGTTTGGAAAAACGGATCATCAAGCGTCTGCGCAAGGAGATCTGCCGCTTCGATTAGAATTGCCTTAATTATGGCGCTATGGAATTGTGAGGAAACAACGGCCTCAATCAGAGCATGAGGAAGATTATTACGCTAGCGCTGTGTAAATTGGAATAATTGAAAATTATGTTGCCTATAAAAGGGGATTAGCCCCTTTTTTGTTTTGTCCGATAGCTAAATGGCGATTGCGGTATAAATTGAGACCCCCAAGGTAATAATGAACTACGACCAGAGAGCCGGGCGCCCGCCCAAAAGGTGGTCGCGGGAGGATATATACTACATGGTTAATAAGGTTGAGATATGCGGCGTCAATACGTCCAAACTTCCGGTATTAACCAGCGCCCAGATGCGGGAACTGTTCCAATATATCCAGAGCGGAGATAAAACTGCTCGTGAGAAGCTGATCAGCGGCAACCTCCGCCTGGTGCTGAGCGTCATCCAACGATTTATCAACCGCGGTGAATATGTCGACGACCTGTTTCAGGTGGGCTGCATCGGTCTGATCAAAGCGATCGACAACTTCGATCTGGGCCAGAACGTTAAATTCTCTACCTATGCCGTGCCGATGATTATCGGAGAGATCAGGCGCTACCTGCGAGACAACAATCCGATCCGGGTCAGCCGCTCTTTGCGGGATATCGCCTACAAGGCGATTCAAGTTCGGGAAACCCTGGTGAACCGGCATTCCCGGGAGCCATCCCTGAACGAGATCGCAGAAGAATTGAGCATCCCCAGGGAAGAGGTCATCTTCGCCATGGATGCTATCCAGGAGCCGGTCTCACTCTTTGAGCCGATCTATCACGACGGTGGCGACCCGATCTTCGTTATGGATCAGATCGGGGACGAGAAGAACCACGACGGCAACTGGCTGGAGCGGATCTCGGTCCGGGACGCCCTCCGGAAGCTGAGCGACCGGGAAAAACTGATCCTCACGCTGCGTTTTTTTGAGGGCAAGACCCAGATGGAAGTCGCTGAGGAGATCGGGATTTCCCAGGCCCAGGTCTCCCGTTTGGAAAAAGCCGCTCTCAATCATATGAAGAAATATGTCTGATCACTCAAAAAGGGAGTCCTGAGCATGAGACGCAGGGTCGGGATCGCTATACTCGTTGGTGTGTTGCTGACAGGATTGTTGGCGCCCTATATAACACAGGTGTTTGCCAAAGAACAGGCTAGCAAGGCCTATAATCCGGAAAACCTGATCAGGCTGCATATCATTGCCAATAGCAACAACGCCCAGGATCAGGAATTGAAGTATCGTGTGCGCGATGCCATCGTGGCTGCCTTAAGGCCCGAGTTGTTGAAACTGCACAGCCGCCCGGAGGCCGAATCGCTGCTTACGGCTGAGCGGGACAAGATTGTCGGCATCGCCGAGCAGACTATCGCTGCCAACGGATATTCATATCCGGCCAGGATGGAGATCGGCAATTTTAATTTCCCAACCCGGGCTTACGGCAGCCTGGTGCTGCCTGCCGGCAGCTACAGGGCGGTGAGGATCGTGCTCGGGCAGGGCGCAGGAGCCAACTGGTGGTGTGTCCTTTTTCCTCCGCTCTGCTTCGTTGACGTTGCCGGATCGGGCGTTAAAACAGGCTATGCCGGTAAGGACCCGGGCGAGACCCTGGCCAAAGGAGCAACCACAATTGTGGCGGCCAATGATGATCTGGCCCCGGTGGCCGAAGGCGGCGGCGTGCAGCTCAGGCTGCGGATGTTGGACTGGCTGGAGACGGAATCGGGCTATATGGCCAGGCTGTTCAGCTCCTAAAAGATCATTGGCTATTGAGGCGATCAGAGGAACTAATCCTATCCCCTGCACATATAGTAGATCAGGGGGTGAAAGATTTGGTCAAGATTTCGGAACTCCGTTTGCGCGATGTGATCAATATCATGGATGGGAAGCGGCTGGGCACTATCAAGGACATCGATTTTGACCTGGAGGCCGGCAAGATAAAATCCCTGATCCTGCCGGGCAGCGGCGGCCGTTTTTTTAGCATGTTTGCACGGAGTGATGAAGTGGTGGTTCCATGGGAAAATATTACGAAAATAGGGGTAGACGTCATCCTGGTGAACCTGGGACCGGTGATCCAGCCAAATCACCTGCAAAAGTAAAAAAGAAAAAGAAGCATTAGAGACCTCCGTCCCAAAAAGTAGGGACTTTTTTTATGCCCGTAGGCAGGATTTATTTAACTATATGTAGTATAATTAAAAAAACGCACACCCAATATCTTGGGATTGTTAGCCTTTTACCGATGGTAATAGCTGTTTATCCGGAGGCGAGGGAATGCGCTGTCCATACTGTAAAAGCAGTGATACCCGGGTGCTGGATTCCCGCTCCGCTGAGGAGCGGGATACCATCAGGCGACGCCGGGAGTGTGCCGACTGCAACCGCCGTTTTACCACGTACGAAAGGATTGAAGAGGTGCCTCTCTGGGTGGTCAAGAAGGACAGGCGGAGGGAACTGTTCAGCCGGGAGAAGCTTCTACGCGGGATCATGAAAGCCTGCGAAAAGCGCCGGGCCACCCTGGAGACGATCTCCTCCCTGGTGGATGATATCGAACGCACCCTGAAGGATGCGCCCAACTCCGAGGTGCCCAGCGTGGAGATCGGACGCCTGGTGATGGAGCACCTGCGTACCGTGGATAAGGTGGCCTACATCCGCTTTGCTTCGGTTTACCGCGAATTCAAGGATGTGGGGGAGATCCTCACCTGCCTGGAGGAGTTGAACCTGGAGAATGCGGCAGAAAATAACAAGGCATAGGTAGACGGCATGCATTTAGAGATCGGCACTGCGGTTTATGGCGCCAACAGAAATTGTTACAGAGTGGAAGGGCTGCTCGGGCGGGGGGCATTTAGCGAGTTATACAGGATCATCTCGGATGATGGGCGGTCTTATGCCTTGAAAATGGCGTCGCCTCTGCAATTGCAGGAGGATGAACCGGATCTTCTCTTAAACGAAGGCAGAATGGCACCGCTCATCGATCATCCCCATGTGATCCGGGTCTACTATTTTCATGACGGCAGCGCGCATTCCGGCCTTCCTCCCTACCTGATCATGGATTACGCGGACGGCGGCTCGTTGCAGGATATGCTGGATTGCCGCAGGAGATCGGGGGTTCTGTTTGGCAGCCGGCCCGTGCGTGCGATGCTGTCCCAGTTAGCCGGAGGCATGATGGCCATCAACGAGGCGCTGATTCACGGCGATATCAAGCCGGATAACATCCTGGTTCAGGGCGGGATGCTGAAGATATCCGACTTCGGGCTCGCTAGAATAATCGGGTCGGCAGACAGGTCGGCCACCAGGCTGCTGCAGCATGAGCGGTACCTGGCGCCAGAGGCCTGGAAGCGCCGGGAGGGCGCTATCCAGATGGACATGTACTCGATGGGGATTGTCTTTTATGAGTTGGCAACGCTGCAGCATCCTTATGAGGCGGGTTTGCGGGAGCAGTCGATCGCTTCCTGGAGAGAGGCCCATCTGCACACTCCGGCACCGCCGCCGGACAGGCTCAATCCAGCATTACCGCCCGGCATTGCCCGGGTGATCCAAAGGATGATAGCCAAGCTGCCGGAAGATCGCTATACTGCATGGAGCGAGATCGTTGACGTTTTAGAAGCTGGATAAAAATAACACAATAGATGTGACAGCCAATAAGAGGAGACAGGGGGCGCGGCATTTAATGTTTGCCAAAATTAGAAAGAGAGACGGAAGAGAAGCATCCTTCGACGATTCCAAGATCACCGACGCCATCTTCAAGGCAGCGCGGGCGGTAGGGGGAGAAGATCGGGAAACCGCCATGGAGTTGACTTTGGATGTGTTGCGGATGCTGAAACAGCAGTATAACGGGCAGGTCTTCGGGGTTGAAGACGTTCAGGATATGGTGGAGAAGATCCTGATCGAGAAGGGGCACGCCAAGACAGCCAAGGCCTATATCCTCTACCGGGACCGGCGCACCCGGCTGCGCGACGCCAAGGGCGAACTGATGGATGTGGTGGAGGATATCATTGCCGAAACCGACCGGGACAACGCCAACGTGGGCAATAGCCCGTCTGCCAAGATGCTGCAGATCGCCAGCGCCGCCAGCCGGAGGTATTACCTGACGCGTCTGATCGATGAGGATTATTCCCTGGCCCACAGCCGGGGAGATATACACATCCACGATCTGGACTTCTATGCAACCACTCTTAATTGCTTGCAGATACCCCTGGAAAAGCTATTGTTGGAAGGATTCAACACCGGACATGGCTTCATCCGGCCGCCCAAGCGCCCGGCATCGGCCACCTCGCTGGCGGCGATCATTCTGCAGAGTTCGCAGAATGACATGTTCGGCGGACAATCCTTCCCCTTCTTTGACAAGCAGATCGCCCCATCGATGGATGGTGCCGACGAGGACCAGGTGTACCAGGCGATGGAAGCGCTGGTCTTTAACCTGAACAGCATGCATAGCAGGGCGGGCAGTCAGGTTCCGTTTTCATCCATCAACCTGGGAACAGATACCAGCGAGGCGGGGCGGCGGGTGACCCGGAATTTCCTGCTGGCCTATGAGGCCGGCCTCGGCCGCGGGGAAAACCCGATCTTTCCCAACGTCATTTTCCGGGCCCAGAAAGGCGTCAATTTCGAACCGGGTGATCCCAACTACGACCTGTTCCAGCTCGCCGTCAGGGTGGCCAGCAAGCGGCTGAACCCGACCTTCAGCTTCATGGACTCCTCCTTCAATAAACCTTACGACGACCAGGTATCCTACATGGGCTGCCGCACCAGAACCATGGACAACCGCCGCGGCCCCTCCGTCACCACCGGGCGCGGCAATCTCTCCTTCACCACCATCAACCTGCCCCGGCTGGCGATCAAGGCGGAGCGCAACATGAAAAACTTCTGGCGGCTGCTGGAGGATGTGACCGAACTGACCATCAACCAGCTCTACCACCGCTTCCAGGTGCAGTGCCGGCTCAGGGTCAAGGACATGCCCTTTGTGATGGGCCAGCACCTCTACCTGGGTTCGGAGCAACTGAACCAGGATGACTCCATCGAGCCCGCCATTGTCAATGGCACTCTGACCATAGGCTTCATCGGGCTGGCCGAGACGCTGGTAGCCCTGACCGGCTACCACCACGGGCAGAGCAAGGAGGCTCAGGAGTTGGGACTCGCAATTATAGCCTACCTGAGAAAGAAGGCGGATGAGGCGAGTGAGCGCTTCAACCTCAACTACACGCTGCTGGCCACGCCGGCCGAGGGGACATGCAGCAGGTTTATCAAAATGGACCGCAAGGAATATGGGATCATCCCAGGGGTTACCGACCAGGAATATAATACCAATTCATATCACATTCCTGTTCATTTTCCGATCAGCAGCTTTGACAAGATCAGCCTGGAGGGGCCCTATCATAAGTTCTGCAATGCCGGGCACATCAGCTATGTAGAGTTTGCCTCGCCGCCGCAGAACAACCCGGAAGCGGTGGAGACGATCATCCGGCACATGGCGGAGAGCGATATGGGCTACGCCGGCATCAACTACCCGGTGGATTTCTGCTGCAACTGCGGTTTGCAGGGGGTCATCAACGATCCGGACTGCCCTCGCTGCGGTTCCGGCGATATACGGCGCATCCGGCGGATCACCGGCTATCTGAGCACCATCGACCGCTTCAACGATGGCAAGGTGGCAGAATTGAAACACCGGCTGCCTAACAGCTGAAACTTCGACGGACATTGACGGGCGATGCTCCTGAGAATCATGTTTCAAGCTTGAAGAATGCCTTTGGACAAGCAGGGAAGAACAACGTTTTTAAAGTGTCTTTAACGGGGGAAACAGCGTGAAGATCAGGGTGGCGGGTATAGACAGGGAGAGCGTGGTAGACGGCCCCGGACTGCGGTTCGTCCTCTTTGCGCAGGGATGCCCGCATCGCTGTCCGGGCTGTCATAATCCTGACACCTGGGACTTTGAAGGCGGTCAGGAGATGGACACGGGAGAGATCCTGAGCCAGATCGAGGGGACCAGGTTGATCAGGGGTGTCACTCTTTCCGGGGGCGAACCCTTTGCGCAGGCAGGCGCCTGCGCCCTTATAGCGGAGCGGGTTAGGGCCATGGGCCTGGATACTGTCACCTATACAGGGAATACTTTTGAGGATCTGCTGGCCAGGTCAGAACGGGATCCTGACGTGAAGCGGCTCCTGGAAGCGACGGATCTATTGGTGGACGGGCCTTTCATCGTCGAGGAGCGGGACTGGGACATCCCTTTCCAGGGCTCGCGCAACCAGCGACAGATCCTGGTGGCGGCATCCCTGACAGCAGGCAGGGTGATTCGAGTTGGCGCCTGAGCGTTGAGTGGGATAGGCATTTCCGGAATAAGAGTGCTCATGGTCTTCCTGCGTATTTCCCGACAGAGGAAGATAGATCGCGGAGGAAGATGCATCTGGATAAAGAGGGGGAGTAACGGAACATGCCGATCAATGTTGATGATCTGATAAGAGATGCATTGGAGTCGGGGGCTGCGCATGCAGCGATGGCGGATACGTCTAAGATCGTGTTCCACGAGGAGTTCAGGCAGGCCTGTGAAAAAAACGTGTGCCGGAAATACAATACCAACTGGATGGGTCCGCCGGCGATCGGCCCGATATCCGAGCTGATGGAAAGGGCCAGGAAATACAGACAGGGGCTGCTGTTCCAGACGGTCCATCAGCTGGACAGAACCTTTGATTATCAGGGCATGCTTGAAGGCGGCAGGATCCACGAGCGGGTGTTCAGAACCCTCTTGGAAAAGATCAGGACAAAGTACGCATTCAGTGAGATGCTTCCCCTGAATGCAGGTTGTTGCAGTATCTGTGAGAGATGCGCCTATCTTGACCAGGAGCCGTGCCGCCACCCCGATCTGGCAGTTTCTTCGGTGGAGGCATACGGGATTGACGTGATGGCTCTGGAAAAAAGTGCCGGCATTCCGTATTATAATGGTAAAGATACTGTTTCCTATGTCGGTCTGATCCTTTTTAATGAGGATGAAACGACGCCTGATACATAGGGCGGCGCCCGGCTTAAGCCGCTTATCTCCCGCTTGAGAGAGGCAGGAGTTTAATGGCGGTTAGGCACATCAAATAAAAGAAAAAAGGGACAGCGCATGGAGTTTACATTAAAAACAGAGCCTGGTATGGTGCCATATCTGACCTTGCCCGGTTTCGGCGGTGAGCAGGGCAACCATGGGGTGCTACTGGCCTTCACTACCCGCCGCGGCGGGGTCGGCACCGGGTCTTATGCTGAATTGAACCTGGGCCTGAGCGCCGGAGATGAACCCGGGACGGTAGCCGAAAACCGGAGGCTGCTCTGCAATACGCTGGGCCTGGATGTTGGCCGGCTCTCCATTGTCAAACAGGTGCACAGCGACCGCGTGGTGGTTGTCGACGATGACCGGAGCAGCGCTGCTCCGGTCATCGAGGCGGATGCCCAGGTGACTGCCATCCCTGGTATTCCCCTGTTCAGCCTGTTTGCGGATTGTCTGGCGGTTTACCTTTACGACCCGGTGTGCGGTGTTATCGGGCTGGCTCACGCCGGCTGGCGCGGCACGGTGGCGGGGATCGCCAGGAAGACGGTGGCAGTGATGGCAGAGCAGTTCGGCGTCAGGCCGGAGCACTGCCATGCCGCCCTGGCTCCGGCTGCGGGACCCTGCTGCTACGAGGTGGGGGATGAGGTGGCTGAGGCGGCCCGGGCGGTTTTTCCAAAGAGCTGGAACGTCTTGCGTCCGCGCCGGGGGGATACTGGCATCAACAGACAGGCGCCTGGAGATCGGGGCAAGTGGACATTTGACCTCTGGGAAGGGAACGCCGGGTGGCTCCGGGAGGCGGGATTGAGGCGGGAGAATATTATTATCAGCCGGTTTTGCACCATCTGCCGCCAGGATATGTTCTTTTCCCACCGGGGCAGCGGCGGCCTCACCGGCCGGATGGCGGCGCTGCTGATGTTATGCTAGGCTTATTGTGGCGTCGTGAAGCTGATTCCTGATGATGTGAACTGGAAAAAACGACAAGTAGAGATATGATAGACTGTTTAAACCTGAGCCGGTTGCATATTGCGATCAGGGAATAACAGAGAGGAGAACAGAACCGGTCAATGGCAAATACTAATTGAAAATCCATTGAAGGGGGATGCTGACAAGATGAACTGTAATGCAGATGGGGGATTGAAAACCCTGGCTGTAGTGGTGAGCGGCATGAGCTGCAGCCACTGCCAGCGGGCTGTTGAAGAGGCGGTATCTGCGGTGGATGGAATCACCCACGCCAGCGCGGCATTGGAGACGGGGATGCTGACAGTTGTTTACGATCCCCGGAAGGTAGATTTCGCTAAAGTTCAGGATGCGGTGGTCAGATCCGGTTATGAAGCACGACAGGGATAGCAGAGAGATCACGGCCAGGGCCAGAAAAAAGAGACTGGAGCGAGCCGAACTGCTCAGCCGGGTTCGGATCTGGGCCGGGCGCCTGGTGATCCTTGTTCTGGTCCTGGTAGTTCTAGCCTGGCTTGGCAAGCAGGCCTACGTCTTTTGTGTGGCCCAGGCGATTAGGACAGAAAGCGCCCAACTGTCAGTGCTGGACTCCGGTTATAGCGGAGAAGCCATCGTCATGCGCAATGAGAAGGTGGCCACGGCGCCGGTGGCCGGCAACGTGGAGCGGCTGGTCCCAGAAGGGGCCAGAGTGCATATCGGTACGGCTGTGGCCCGGATCACCGGTCCCGCCAGCCCCGAAAAAGATCGAGCAGCCGTGGAATTGACCAGTCCGGCGGCGGGCACCGTCAGCTATCAGCATGATGGCTGGGAAGGCATCCTCACGCCGGCCCAATACCAGCGGATGGACCTGTTCGCCCTGTTCGACGCCGTAAATAAAGGCCAGCCGGGCAACTTGCCGCAAACAGTTTCCAGGGGCGATCCAGTCTACAAGATTATCGATAATCTGGTCAACCCCGATCTTGTAATCAGGCTGGACAAGCAACCCCAGGATCTGGAGATCAAAGACTGGGTTGACCTGAACTGGAGCCAGGAAGGGCAAGGAAGGGGCCGGATCATCGGGTTGAGTTCCAAACCGGGAGCCTGGATTGTGACAGTGAAGGTCAGCCAGACCGACCAAGATTTTAACGCCGGCCGCACCCTGAGCGTTAAACTGATCAACAAGGAATACGAGGGGATCGTGCTTTCCGCCCGGGCTCTGGTAACTAAAGACAACCAACAGGGAGTTTGGACGAGGTCTCCCGTCGGATTCAAGTTCAACCGGGTTCGGGTGGTCGGAGCTGTGGGGGACAAGGTGGCTCTGCAGGGAATAGAACAGGGGCTGGACGTTGTCATCAATCCGGACCTGCTCAAAAAGATCAGCCGGGAAATTTAGTTTCCAAAAAAGGAAAATAGACACCGTTGTCGAACGTGGAAGAAAGGAGCAGGTAATGGAAGAAACTTTAGCAAAAAGGCTGGATCGCATCACCGAACGCATCGCCGGAGCGGCGCAAAAAGGCGGGCGCCAGTTGGCAGATGTGCAGCTGGTGGCGGTGACTAAGATGGTGACGGTTGACCTGCTGGGAGAGGCCATAACCTGCGGGCTCAAGGCCTTCGGGGAGAACCGGGTGCAGGATTGGCTCGCCAAGTACGAGGCCTGGGGGGACCGCGTGGAGTGGCACCTCATCGGGCACTTGCAACAAAATAAGGCCCGGTACCTTACCGGCAGGATCTCTCTGATTCATTCCCTTGACAGCCAGAAGCTGGCCCAACAGCTTGATGGTTTGAGTGCTGTTCAGGGACGCCCCTGGCAGGTGCTGGTCCAGGTCAATGTATCCGGCGAGGCTACCAAGTATGGACTGAGCCCGGAGGAATTGCCGGACTTTCTGGATGCTACCCGCAGCCTGAAGGGGTTGGATATCTGCGGATTGATGACTATCGCCCCTTACGTGAAGGACCCGGAAGAGGTGCGGCCAGTGTTCCGGGGGCTGCGGTTGCTCCGGTCGGAAGTATCCCGGAGCAGGCCCTGGCTGAACCTGCGGCATCTGTCGATGGGCATGAGCAACGATTTTGAGATTGCGGTTGAGGAGGGTGCGACCCTGGTAAGAATCGGAAGCGCTCTTTTTGGATATTAAACAAGGAAGGAGTGACCCTCTTGCCCGGTTGGCTGGATAAGGTCATGCATTTCATCGGCTTTTCGGATAACGATGCGGAGGAAGATGAGGATGAAACTCCTCAACTGCTCGAGAGCAGCAGTTCCCGCAAGAAAGCTCCGGTATTAAGCCTGCACTCGTCGCCTGATTTGAAGATTGTAGTGGTTTCTGCGGGGAGTTTTGAGGAATCGGAAAAATTGGCGGCTCATTTAAAAAACCGCAGGCCGGTGATCGTCAACTTTGACGGCGTTCCCAAAGAGATCGCCCAGCGGATCATCGATTTCCTGAGCGGGGCGGTTTTTGCCCTTAATGGCGGTACTTGGAAAGTGACCGCTGAAACTTTCCTGTTCATTCCCAGCAATATTTCCGTCTACACCGAAGAGCAGCCCGGCGACCTGCGCGACCGGTTGCCTTTTAAATGGGATCAGGGAGGAATGAGGGAACGTATCCAGGAAAAGGGTTAGCAAATTATAAAAACCCGGTGATGCCAAGGCCGGGCAAAGTTTAGTCTATCTGTGCCGCCTCGGGCTTTGGATGCTGGACATGAACGAGGGATGTGAGCAAGCATTCTGGAATATAGGAGAATGAAATTAGAGCGCGGGAGGCCCGCGCTTTTTACCTATTTTATTCGGTGGCACGAAGATACGGCAGGCGTCAACTGCGAGTTTTCGCCGCCGGCACCCGCCCCCGGGCGGCTTCGTCAAAACCTATGTAAAGCTGTTTTTCTCTGGGAGTCTCGGCCGCAAGCCTCGCTCCATCCTCTTCCAGGCGCCGCATGATATTCCATCGCTCCTGAAAGGGCAGGCGACTGAAAATATTCTGGAAAATGGCCGCTCCTTTCACCATGAAAGCCAGGAAGCTTGTGTGATCCTCGGCAGAACAGATGGTTGGCACACCCCATATCTCGACCTCTTCCAGGTTCTTCTCAAACAACTCCTTCATGAGGCCAACCGGCAAGCCGTTGTGCTCGCTGAACGGCGTCCCGAAGCGTTCGGCCATGCTGGTCAAAGGTTGAAACCATTGGGCCACCATCGGAGCGCCCCGCAGGTCAAATTCTGCCGGAGGGCACAAGGCGGCGACAAATCCCCCCGGCCTGGTAACGCGTGTCATCTCGGCGACTGCTTTCGGGGCGTCTGTGAAATGGAGGGCGGCAACGGCAATTGTAGCGTCGAAACTACTATCGGGGAAGGGCAGGTTCTCAGCCATCCCCTGCACCGCCTCGACGTTTCTGATGCCCCGCTGGCAGCACTTGGCGGCTAATTTTTGTAGCAGGGCCGCCGCGGGGTCAAGGGCCACCACTGATCCGTCCGGCCCCACCAGGTCGCTGAGACCCAGGTCCACCGTCACCCGGCCGGTGCCGGCGCCGACCTCCAGGACTTTCATGCCTTTCTGAAGCCCGAGGCGCTCAAGATATTCTCTTGTCCTCAGGCTGAGTTCGGGGAAAACCTTGCCGAAGATCTTATCGTAATCCGCTTCACTGAAGATTACCCACCGCTGGTTTTCCGACCGCCACTTGAGTTCCCCGGCGTCGCTCAAAATACGGCGCAACATCGCCAGTACTGACTGACCGCGTTCAGTCAGGGTCAATACGGTCCCTTCGCCGGTGTAGGACGTCCTTATCAGTTTTATCTGCTCATAAAAATCCAGTGCGGGACTCAGGACCAGGTTCGACCATGGACGGTGGAGTTTGCCGAAAAGGAAGTCTTCTTTCTTCATCCAACCGTAATAGGCGATGGCATTCAGATCTTCATGTTCCGAAATAATGATGAAAAAGTCGCCTACAGCGGTCAACCCCTCTGGCTCACTGGTTATGAATTGATCAAGGCGCTCGATGGCCTCGCCTACCTCGCTCAGACCAACCTCGCGGCGTCCCTTTTTCCTCTGGGCTGCGTAAAAGGCCATTGAGAAAAGAATTTCGTGGAAAACAGAAAACACATACTGCTCGGACATGGGATAGTTTGGAAAGATGGCTCTGGTGCGCAATGCCTCAGATGTCCGCCGCTCTGTCGCTGCTATGAGAGCGGATTGGGCCTCCTCGCTGATCTGCTCCTCCTCTTCACCGTTCATCCAAGTATCGAGGACCACTCCTTGGCCCAGAGCACGCTTGACCATTTCACTGGTATCCGGGGATATCAATTGTTGGTAAACCATACCGAAGAGATCATTGTAAGCCATTTTTTCATTACCTCCATAAAAGATTTACTCGGGAATAAAAGCGAAAAGCAGACCTCTCGATGCTGATGTGCCTTAAATACATCTGGCTGCCGGATCTGATGACGATCGGCGCGAACTGCCCCGGTCAGTCTGATCGAGACCTGTCAACTGGAAGGCGGTTCGATATTCGTAGGAGATCTAACAGAAATTCGACATCAAGTTGAAATTACCTTCTATGGGAAATAATGTCGAAATATGACGCAATTTGATGCCTTCCATGATCGGCATTGACTTGGGCCGGACATTATGGACAGTGTAAATATTACCATAAGGCATCATTCTTACGGTGTGAATCGGACATACGGAGTACGCGGCTGACTTGGGATTGAATGCACAACCTTCTATGAAGCCGTATTTTACAAGGTTTTTGCTTTGCAGGAAAATACAAATGCGGAGTAGAAAGTATTTCTATTCATTCTTGTTGAGGCGTGGCCGCTCCGTGAACTTGGCGGCGAATGGCTTGGAGACGATCCGAATCAGCTTTTTTTAAAACTCTTGCAGCGCAAGAACTTTGGAGGCGTTCATTATTATCAGGAAAAGGGTTAGTCTGATCGGCGCCGGCTCTATGGGCGGCGCTTTGGTGACAGGTTTTGTGCGCAACGGCCTGGTGGCCCCGGATGACGTGTTGCTTAGCGATCCCAACCGGGATGCCGTGGCTGCGCTTGCTGCCCAGTTGCGGGTGAGGATCGCCGGGGACAACAGGCAGGCCGCGGGTGAGGCAGAGATTGTAGTCTGCGCGGTCAAACCCTATCAAATTAAAAAAGTACTAGAGGAGATCGCCTCTCTCATGACGCCGGACCGTTTGTTGATCTCGGTGGCGGCTGGTGTTTCCACCAGCTTTTTAGAGGCGAACCTGCCATCGGGAGCGCCGGTGATCAGGGCTATGCCAAACATTCCGGCTCTGGTCGGCGAGGGTATGACCGGATTATCCCTGGGCAAGCATGCCGGCCCGAGGGATGGAGATGATGCGGAACAGCTCTTCAAGGCAGTGGGCAGGGTAGTGACCGTTCCAGAGGCAAACATTGACGCCGTCACGGGGCTGAGCGGAAGTGGTCCGGCTTTTCTGGCGGTTATCCTGGAGGCCCTGGCCGACGGGGGCGTAATGATGGGCTTGACGCGCCAGACGGCCCTGGAACTGGCAGTGCAGACCATGCTGGGTACAGCCCGGGTGATCCAGACCTCCGGGGAACATCCTGCGGCGCTAAAAGACCGGGTATCCTCGCCTGGAGGTACGACGATTGCCGGCCTCCACGTTCTGGAGGAAGGTGGCCTCAGGGGGCTGCTAATGAGCGCGGTGGCAGCTTCTGCCGAAAAAGCGGCAGCGCTTGAGGTGTGACTCCGGGTTGACCATACGGCATGCTTGAGGTGAGAATACATAATGCTGGATATCCCTAATTATTTAATCTGGGTGCTGAATATTGCCTTCCAGACATACACGTGGCTGATTGTGGCCAGGGCTCTACTCTCCTTTATACACCTCCGGACATATAATCCGCTGCTCCGGTTTGTCTACGAAGTGACCGAACCGGTGCTGGCCTTGTTCCGCCGGCTGCTGCCCCAGACGGGGCCCATGGATTTTTCACCGCTTCTGGCGATACTCTTTCTGCAGATCGCCAATCAATTAGTAGTCCAGTTGCTATATTTTCTGTTTTATGGCAGGTACTAGAGGCATGCCCTGGATCAGCGCTGCTTCAGGTGGTGTCCGCATTCAGGTGAGGGTACAGCCCAGAGCGTCCCGAAATGAGTTGATCGGTGTTGACAGCGATTGTCTCCGGGTGCGTTTGACTGCGCCTCCCATAGACGGAGAGGCCAACAGGCAGCTGCGGAAGTATTTAAGCGAGCTTTTCTGCTGCAGCCCCGGAAATATCCAGATCGTCAGAGGTTTGACAGGGCGGCTCAAGCTGGTGGAGATTGCCGGCGTGGCTGAGAGCGAAGTGCTCATGATGGTAGCGATGCGGGTAGCCAGACCCTGACTGCTTGCTAATTCTCTAAAAAGCGACGGGAAAACAGCATTTCGGCATGGTCTGCTTGTCAACCGGGAACAATAACAAGAGTGGCAGGCAAGCTGTTCGCAGGCTTGTATCCGGCGGGAGGCAACATCGATGAGAAAGAACATCTTTATTGCAGGCGCCATACTTTTATTGGCATTCACGCTGATCCTGTCCGGATGCGCCCGGAAGATGGCAACACCTGCGCCGCAACCGGTAAAAAAATTTAAGGTTGCTTTTGTCTACCCCGGAACGGTGAACGATGCCGGCTGGAACCAGTCGCATGACCGGGGACGAAAATACTTGCAGCAGCAGCTTCCTGATGTGGAGACGAGCTTTATGGAAGCTGTAAGCGAGACCGATGCCGAGCGGGTGCTGGTGGAACTGGCCGAGAAAGGCAACAGGGTGATTTTTGCTGCCTACAGCGGTTACGGGGATGCAGTGCTCAAAGTAGCGCCGCAATATCCAGGCGTGGTTTTCATGATCTGTTCCGGCAATCAGACTGCTCCCAACGTTGGAACCTATGACGGGCGTATGTACCAGGCCCGCTACCTGTCCGGGCTGGTTGCAGGATCGATGACTAAAAGCAATCTGATCGGTTATGTAGCATTAAATCCGACCCCGGATGCAATCAGAGACATCAATGCATTCACGCTGGGAGTACGGGCAGTGGATGCAGAGGCGATAGTCAGGGTTGCCTGGACAAATAATTACCTGGAGCTGCAAAGGGAGAAAGATGCCATCAAGAATCTGCTCAAAGACGGGGCGGATCTGATTGTGCAGCTACGTGACGATCCATCGGTGCAGCAACCGGCAGCAGAACACGGAACTCTTTTTATCGCCTCCAACGGCGATCCCACGCAATTGCTTTCCGGGGCGGATCTGGTCAGCCTGGGCTGGAACTGGGGCCCGATCTATGAAACGGTAGTGAGGTCCGTGCAGGACGGAACCTGGAGAAGCGGCCAGATATGGGGCTCGGTCTCTGACCATACAGCCGATCTCGCTCCGCTGAACTTGTATATTCCCGCAAACATCAGGAAGCTGGTGGATGCCAGGAAACAGCAAATAATCAGCGGCAAGTGGGATGTCTTCGTGGGGCCGCTGAAGGATCAGCAGGACCAGACAAGGGTAAAGGCGAACCAGAACATTACCGACGCTGAATTGATGAGCATGGAATGGTTTGTCCCGGGCGTGGAGGAAATGCCAGCAAAAAAATGAAAGCGCTGAGCAGTGGAAAGCCTGAGCCTTTTCCTGCGACGAACCCTTTTCTTGACACGCCGCGGGCCGACTCTTTATAATAGTATCAGGCATTACTGGTATGGTTAGCCAGGCAACGAGCAGTGATATATTCCAAAGTGATGAGTGGGAAGAGTAGGCTGGAATTGGGTTCAGCGAGCCGGAACGGGTGGAAGCCGGCACTCAGGAACAGCGGAAGATCACCCACGAATGCCTGCCGAAAACCGTCAGGGCAGCGGTAAGTAGACCAGGCCGGGCCGGAGACCGTTACTTCTTGAGGAGAGTGCTGTATTGATGATGCAGCCTGACAAGGGTGGTACCGCGGGAACGTCTCGCCCCTGGTGGTGAGAGGTTCTCTTTATTTTTTATATCGATAACGAGGTGGCGTCCATGGAGTACAAGGAGACATTAAACCTGCCGCACACAGAATTCCCCATGAAAGCGAACCTGCCCCAGCGGGAGCCGGAGATGCTGCGCTGGTGGAATGAGACGGAGATCTACCAGCAGGTGCAGCGGCAATCCGAGGGCCGGCCCAAGTTCATCCTGCATGACGGCCCGCCCTATGCCAACGGGGATATCCACATGGGTACGACCATGAATAAGATCCTCAAGGACATTGTCGTTAAATACCACAGCATGGCGGGGTACGACGCTCCCTACGTCCCGGGCTGGGATACCCATGGCCTGCCGATCGAACAGCAGGCGATCAAGGCCCTGAAGGTGGACCGGCACCAGGTGGACGTGCTGGAGTTCCGGCGCATGTGCAAGGAGTACGCCCTGAAATATGTGAATATCCAGCGGGAGGAGTTCCGCCGCCTGGGTGTCCGCGGGGACTGGGACCATCCCTACCTGACCCTGGCGCCGGAATATGAGGCGGTACAGATCGGGATCTTCGGCGAGATGGCCAAACGAGGCTATATCTATAAAGGCTTGAAGCCGGTGTACTGGTGCACGGATTGCGAGACGGCCCTGGCCGAGGCGGAGGTGGAGTACCAGGAAAAGGAGTCCCCCTCCATCCATGTGCTGTTTCCGGTCAAGGACAGCAAGGGTGTATTTCCGGTGGACGGTCAGACCTGTATTCTGATCTGGACCACCACGCCCTGGACGCTGCCGGGCAACGTCGCCATCAGTCTCCATCCGGACTTTACCTATGTGCTGTCCGAGGTTGACGGTAAAAAGATACTGGTGGCCGAAGAGCTGCTGCCCAGAGTGCTGGCCCTGCGCCACAGCACAGAGACCAACCGGCTGGGCGCCTGGAAGGGAACACAGCTGGAGGGGATCCGCTGTGCGCACCCCTTTTACAGTGACCGGGAGTCGGTGGTAGTGCTCGGTGAGCACGTCACCCTGGAACAGGGCACCGGAGCGGTGCACACCGCACCGGCCCACGGTATGGAGGACTTCGAGGTCTGCCAGGCCTATCACGTTCCGGTGGTCTCCCTGGTGGATGGCAGGGGCCGGTTTGTGCCGGAGGCCGGGCTGTTTGCCGGGCAGCGGATCTGGAACGCCAACCAGAACGTGATCGATGAACTGAAACAGAGAGGTCTGCTATATTTCCAGGATACCATCACCCACCAGTACCCGCACTGCTGGCGCTGCAAGAAGCCGCTGATGTTCCGGGCCACCGAGCAGTGGTTCGCCTCGATAGACGGTTTCCGCACTGAGGCCCTGAAAGCCATCGAGCAGCAGGTGCAATGGATACCTGTCTGGGGCAAGGAGCGCATCTATAACATGGTGGCGGAGCGGGGCGATTGGTGCGTCTCCCGCCAGCGGGTATGGGGTGTGCCGATCCCGATCTTCTACTGCAGCCATTGCGGCAGGACGATCATCAACGATGAGACCATCACCAGGCTGCAGGGCCTCTTCCGCAGCCACGGTTCGGATGTCTGGTTCGAGAAGACGGCGGCGGAATTGCTGCCGCCGGGCTTTGTCTGCCCTGACTGCCAGGGTACGGAGTTCCGTAAAGAGAGCGACATCATGGACGTCTGGTTTGATTCCGGCTCCAGCCACGCCGCGGTGCTGGAGCAGCGCCCCGGCCTGAAGTGGCCGGCGGATCTCTATCTGGAGGGCAGCGACCAGCACCGCGGCTGGTTCAACTCCTCTCTGTGCACCTCCGTGGCCACCCGGGGGGTCGCCCCCTACAAGGCGGTGCTGACCCACGGCTTCGTGGTCGACGAGCAGGGCCGGAAGACCTCCAAGTCTCTGGGGAACGGGATCGATCCCCAGGAAATGATCAAACAGTTCGGCGCCGACGTGATCCGCCTGTGGGTCACCTCCTCCGATTACCGCAGCGACGTGGCGGTCTCCAAGGCGATCATGAACCAGTTGGCCGAGTCCTACCGGAAGATCCGCAACACCTTTCGCTTCCTGATGGGCAATCTGTACGATTTTGACCCCAGTGCCGACGCCCTGCCGCATCAGGAACTGAACCCGTTGGACCGCTGGGCGCTGCTGAAACTGCACCGGTTGATCCAGCGGGTGACCACGGCCTACGATGACTACGAGTATCACGTGGTCTATCACGCCATCTCCAATTTCTGCGTGGTGGACATGAGTTCCTTCTACCTGGACGTGACCAAGGATGCTCTTTACTGCTCCGGTGCCGGTTCCCGGGAGCGGCGGAGCATTCAGACCGTGCTCTTTGAAATCGCCAGCGTCCTGGCCCGGCTGCTGGCCCCGGTGCTGAGCTTCACCACCGAGGAGGTCTGGGGGCACCTGCCGCGGGCAAGGGAGCAGTTTGCCAGTGTGTTCCTGGCCCCTTGGCCGCAGGCGGACCGCAGCTACCTGGACGCCTCCCTGGAGGCCAGGTGGTCCCGGATCCTGGAGCTGCGCGAGGGGATCACCCGGGCCCTGGAAGAGGCTCGCAAACAAAAACTGATCGGCGCTTCTGCCGAAGCAGAGGTGGCCCTCTATCCGGAGAATGAAGAGACCGCCCAGATATTGCGGGAGATCGAACCGGATCTGAAGAGGCTGTTGATCGTTTCCGGGGTCAAGCTGCATGAGGTCTGGGAGGCAGCTCCGGTGGGGGCGCTGACGGACAGCGGTTCCAGCCTGAGGATCGCGGTAAAACAGGCCACCGGCCATAAATGCACCCGTTGTTGGCTCTATGATGATTCAGTAGGCCAGTTTGACAGCCATCCCCTGCTGTGCCGGCGCTGCCATGAAGTGATCACTGCCTGCTTGTAGCAATCAGAGTTGCAAAATTGATCATGGAAAGCGAACATTTTGGGTAGAATTAATTCAGGGGTATGTTCGTGCATGATCTCCGGTCGGGCGCTATCGGTGCCTTGCAAGACAGAATCGAGCGGCTTTCGCTTGATCTGGAAAAGATGAAGCTGGGCGAGTACGTCGATCTGCTGAACAGACCCTGGCGCCTGTTCTACATCAATTTTTTGTCAGGGTTGTACCGGGGTTTGGGCATTGCGGTCGGTTTCACCCTGCTCAGCGCCCTGGTCCTGATCCTGTTGCAACGGTTGGTGGTATTGAACCTGCCGGGAATGAGCGGTTTCATCGCGGAGATCGTGCGGCTGGTACAACTGCAGCTCAAGATACGCGGCATATAATACATGAACAAGATGGAGGCTTGACAGTGAACCAGGATCAGCGGCAACATTTCCGGCAACGCCTGGATCATGAGCGGGCCCGGGAGCGGGAACTGCTCGATCACCTCGAGGAGGGACTGCTGGGGGTTGATCAGCGGGATGCGCTCTCCGAACTGTCGGTCTGCGACAATCATCCGGCGGATATCGGTACGGAAACCTTTGAACGCAGCAAGGACATCGGCCTGAGAGACCGGGGACGGGTACGGGTGGCCAAGATTGATGAAGCGCTGGCCAGGCTTGACAAGGGCTCTTATGGGACCTGCGAACAGTGCGGGGATCTGATTCCCGAGGCCAGGTTGGAAGCGGCGCCGGAGGCCACGCTCTGCATTCACTGCCAGGAGAGCAGGGATGCGGAGGATAAATTTAGAATACGCCCGGTGGAAGAGCTGGCTATTGCCATGCCGTTCGGAGGCATTCCGGGAGAGGGCAGCCCTGGCAATATGTACGACGGGGAAGACAGCTGGAGGGACGTGGCCAGGTACGGAACATCATCCGATACCGTGCGCCACGATGAGGGGGAGCAGAGCCAGGAAGCAGGCGGTAATGTGGAGAAGATACCCTACCGGCGCGACCGGGACGGGACCTTCTATCAGGACCTGCGGGCCCGTGGTGACGAGGGGCCGCCTGGAGGGCCTGTCTAAGGCTTATTGATAATGAGAATAGGAAATTTTACCGATAGCTACAAGCCATATGTCAGCGGCGTGGTGCAATCGATAGACACTTTCTCCCACGAGCTCAGGCGCCGCGGGCATTTTGTCAAGATTTTTGCGCCCCGCTACCCGAACTATGATGAGGTCGACGAACCCGGAGTCTATCGCTATCCCTCATTCCATACGCCTTTTTATCCGGAATTCTATATCGGCATGCCGATCTCCTGGGGATCCCGGAGGTTTGTCCGGGACCTGCAACTGGATCTGATCCATGTCCATTCTCCATTTTGCCTGGGACAGGTGGGCGCATCGATAGCCAGGCACCAGGGGCTTCCGCTTGTCTTTACCTACCATACCCTGTACGATCAGTATGTGCATTATTTTCCATTTGCTCAAGACCTGACTCAGAAAGCAGTGGTCTTGATGGCCAGAGAGTTTTGCAACCGGTGCGACCTGGTAGTTGCTCCCACCAAGGTGATCGAGAGGCTGTTGCGCAGCTATGGAGTGAACGTGCCGATCGTGTCCGTGGCCACCGGCATCAATCCTCAGCTGTTTAAAGCGGGAGACCGCTCGTTTCTGCGGAAACGCTTCGACGTTGCACCAGAGGAGAAGATCCTGCTGTTTGTAGGCCGTCTCAGCAAGGAAAAGAACCTGGACTCCCTGTTCAGGATCTTTAACGGGGTGCTGCGGCGCGAACCCCATGTTACCCTGGCCTTATCGGGCAGCGGGCCTGAGGACGAAGAACTGCGCGAATTGGCAGAGCAGATGGGGATCAGATCCAAGCTGGTCTTTACCGGACGCCTGTCGCAGGAGGAAGTGGCCGGCGCCTATAAAAGCGCCGATCTCTTCGTATTCCCCTCGGTGACAGAGACTCAGGGGCTGGTGCTGGTGGAGGCCATGGCCGCCGGCCTGGCCGTGGTAGCCAGGGCCGCCTTCGGGTCGATGGCGATCGTGGACGAGGGTATTACCGGCTATCTCTGTGATACCGAGGATGCTTTTGTGGAACGCATCGACCAGCTGCTGAAGAATCAGGAGCTGCGCCGGCGGATCGGAGAGGCTGCTGCCGCCAGGGCGCAAAACCTCACGGCGGAGAAGATGGGCATCCGCCTGGAAAGGGCCTACCAGGCGCTGCTCGCTAAGGATCGGCCGGCGCTGGAGCGTTTGGCCCGGGAGGAGATCTGAGAGGAGGCAACCGGTTTTGTGGCTGTACTTTTTAGTAGCGCTGGCTATCCTGGCGATTGACCAGATCACCAAGTGGATCGTGATGACGCATTTCATCCCGGGCGAATCGATCACGGTGCTACCGCACTTTTTTTTGCTCACCTACGTGGCCAATCCCGGTGGCGCCTTTGGGATCCTGGCTTACAACACGGATAAGTTCGTGATATTGGGCATACTCCTGGTGGCCGTGATGGTGGCGGCCCATTTCTTCCTGCACGAAACCAGCCTTGCTTTGAACCTCGCCCTCGCCTTTTTGACCGGCGGCGTGCTGGGCAACCTGGTAGACCGCCTGCGTACCGGATACGTGATCGATTTCTTCGATTTCCGGGTCTGGCCTGTCTTTAACGTGGCGGACACCTTTATATGCATCGGCACGGCCCTGCTCATCTATATATTGCTGTTCTCCAAGAGCGGCAGGAAGGATGAACATTCTTGAGCAGCGGGACATTCAACTATGAGGCGGGACCGGAGGCGGCGGGACAGCGCCTGGACCAGTTTCTGGCCGGACAACCCCCGTGGCTGAGCAGAAGCCAGGTGCAGCGTTTGATGGAGAAAGGCCTGGTGCTGATAAACGCTTGCCCGGGGCGTTCCAGTTGCCGGCTGCGGGCAGGGGACCTGGTCGTGATGACGGTGCCGCCTCCCGAGGATGTGAGCCTCCAGCCGGAGGCGATCCCCCTGGAGATTCTCTACGAGGATGAGGACCTGTTGGTGGTCAATAAACCGGCCGGGCTGGTGGTGCATCCGGCGGTCGGGCATCACCGGGGCACCCTGGTCAACGCCCTGTTGGATCACTGTCCGGACCTGCCGGGGATCGGCGGCTACCTGCGCCCCGGTATCGTTCACCGCCTGGACAAGGACACCTCAGGCCTGCTGCTGGTTAGCAAGTCCGATCTGGCGCACCAGGGACTGTCCGCCCAGTTGAAAGCCCGCCAGATCAAGAGAACGTACCTCGCCCTGGTGCATGGGGAGGTGCGGTCTGAACGGGGGCTGATAGACGCCCCCCTGGGCAGGGACCCCAGGGAGCGCAAGCGGATGGCGGTGGTCGCCGGCGGCCGTGAGGCCCGTACCCATTATCAGGTCCGGGAAAGGTTTCGAGGGTACACCCTGCTGGACGTGGACCTGGAAACCGGCCGCACCCACCAGATAAGAGTGCACCTGGCCTATGCCGGCTACCCGGTGGCCGGGGACCCGGTCTACGGGCCGCGCCGCCATAGCGGTTCCGGCAATCTCCTGAACCTGCCGGGACAGGCTCTTCATGCCCGCCGCATCGCCTTCACGCATCCCCGGTCTGCGCAGTTGCTCGTCTTCGAGGCGCCGCCGCCCCCGGTATTCAGCGAGGCCCTGGACCTGCTGCGGCGCCTGAATCAGCTCTGAGCGCCATCCTCTGGATGGCTGAGGTTGGCGCAGGGCAGGTGAATATTTCTTGTTGACAGGCTGTCAGCAGCTGCTATAATAAATGAGATAAACAAATCCTTTAAAGCCAGTCCTGAGAGACTGGGAAGGAAGAAGGTGCTTCCATGAACTTAATAGCCCTGAGAGATAACACCTGTTGCAAGGTATCCTTGCAGACAGGTTTTTTTATGACGTTTTTCGTAAGCGTAACAGCATCAAGGAACAATACTGAGGAGGAGGGATGTCCATAGCGCCGCTTAAACAGTATATTTGAACAGCCAGATTCGGAAAGAGTAAGACTACTACATAACGAGGAGAGGAATGCGAATGAGCGACACCCGGCGCACGATTCAGATTGAAGAGAGACTGCCGATCCTGGAGACCATACCCTTAAGCTTGCAGCACCTGATGGCAATGTTCGGGGCGACGGTGCTGGTACCCCTGTTGTTCCATATCAATCCGGCGATTGCCCTGTTGATGAACGGCATTGGAACTATTATCTATACCCTGGTGACCAAAGGCAAGATCCCGGCTTACCTGGGCTCGAGCTTCGCCTTCATCGCTCCGACCCTGCTGATCATGTCCAAATACGGCTATAATGCCGCACAGTCCGGGTACATCTTCTTTGGCCTGGTTTTTGTAATCGTATCATTTATCATCCGCTGGGTAGGCGTCAAATGGATCGACGTGGTCATGCCTCCGCCGGTGATGGGCGCCGTGGTGGCGGTCATCGGACTGGAACTGGCCCCGGTGGCTGTCCAGCAGGCCGGACTCGCCGCTGCTGCAGGAGCGCATTATATCGCCGACCCCAATGTGATCCTGGTCTCGGTGTTCACTCTGCTGGTCGGAGTCATCGGCTCCGTGGTCTTCCGCAGGTTCTTCCAGATCATCCCGATTCTGGTTGCGGTGGTGGCAGGTTACCTGCTGGCCCTGGCCAAGGGCATGGTCGATCTCTCCGCTATCGCCAAGGCGTCCTGGATTGCGGTTCCCACCTTCCATCTGCCGGTCTTTAATCTGAGCGCCATTGTCATCATTGCTCCGGCGGCCATCGTGGTGCTGGCTGAACATATCGGGCACCTGATCGTCACCGGCAACATCGCCGATCGCGATCTGATCAAGGATCCCGGCCTGCACCTCTCTCTGCTGGGTGACGGCCTCAGCAACCTGATCTCCGGCTTTACCGGATCGCCTCCGAACACCACCTATGGCGAGAACATCGGAGTGATGGCCATCACCCGGGTTTATTCGGTCTGGGTGATCCGCGGCGCTGCCATCATCGCCATTCTGATCTCTTTTATCGGAAAATTTGCTGCTGCCATTCAGACGATTCCGGCCCCGGTCATGGGGGGCGTCACCATCCTCCTGTACGGCATTATCGCGGCGGCCGGCATCCGGCTGATCGTCGAACAGGCGGTCAATTACAACAAGAACTACAACATCGTGCTGTCGGCGGTGGTCTTCGTCATCGGCGTCAGCGGCGCCAGCATCACTATGGGCACGGTAGTACTGACGGGCATGGCCCTGGCGGCGGTGACCGGGGTGGTGCTGGCCCTGGTGATCTACATCCTGAATGTCCTGGGCCTGCTCAACGAAGAAATGGAGGCTTCCGGAGATTCCCTGAGCCGTAAACAGAGCGCTGCCCATAGCTGAGCAGGCACTGCTGAATTAAATTCAGGGTGAGCCCAAAAAATAGAGCCGGCAGCCTGGCAAAAACTGATGTTTAAGCAAGATCTTATACGCAAGTTTTTAACGGGGAGGCGCCTTCATGGAAATGCAGGAAAAGGCCCAGATCCTGGACGCCGAAGGGATCCGGCGGGCTCTCACCAGGATTGCTCACGAGATCCTGGAACGGAGCAAGGGAACCCGGCAACTCGTCCTGATCGGCATCAGGAGGCGGGGGGTACCGCTGGCCCAGCGCATAGCGGGGATCATCAGGGAGATCGAGGGCACCAGCGTACCCTTGGGAGTCCTCGATATCACCCTGTACCGGGACGATCTGAGCAAGTTGGCCTACAACCCGGTGATCAGAAAGACGGATGTGCCCTTCAGCCTCAACGATAAAAAGGTGATCCTGGTCGATGATGTCATCTTCACCGGGAGGACGGTGCGGGCCGCCCTGGACGCCCTGATGGACCTGGGCCGCCCGCAACTGGTGCAATTGGCGGTGCTGGTGGACCGGGGGCACCGGGAGTTGCCCATCAGGCCGGATTTTGTAGGCAAAAATGTCCCTACCTCGCACCGGGAAGTGATCGCGGTGCAGATGCTGGAGATTGACGGAAAGGATCAGGTAGTGATCATGGAACCCGGCGAGTAAAGAATATTTTAGAACCCTGAGGGGAGAGAAACGGCGTATGAACCAGTTTGGGCATAAGGATCTGTTAGGATTGCAGGAGTTGCGTCCCGATGAGATCAACCTGATCCTGGACACTGCCGAGCCCATGAAGGAGGTCCTGGGACGGGAGATCAAAAAGGTGCCCACCCTGCGCGGGCGCGTGATCGTCACCCTATTTTACGAAGCCAGCACCCGCACCCGCACTTCCTTTGAGCTGGCGGCCAAATACATGGGGGCGGACACGGTCAGCATCTCGGTGGCGACCAGCAGCGTGCAGAAAGGCGAGAGCCTCGGTGACACCGCCAGGACCATCGAGGTGATGGGGGCCGATGCTATTATCATCAGGCACTCGGCTACCGGAGCGCCGCATCTCCTGGCCAAACTGTTAAACGCCCGGGTGATCAACGCCGGGGACGGTTCTCACGAGCATCCCACCCAGGCCTTGCTGGACCTGTTTACCATCAGGGAGAAGAAGGGCGGCATTGCCGGGCTCAAGGTAGCGATCCTGGGCGATGTCGCCCACAGCCGGGTGGCCCGTTCCAACATCTGGGGCCTGACCAAGCTGGGGGCCGAGGTGCGGCTGGTGGGACCACCCACCCTGATTCCGCCGGAGATCGAGCAACTGGGCGTTTCGGTCTTCCATGACTGGCGCCGGGGGCTCAAGGATGTGGATGTGATCAATGTGCTGCGCATCCAGTTGGAGCGTCAGCAGAGGGGTCTCTTCCCCAGCATCAGGGAGTACACCAGGCTGTTTGGCCTGGATGAGGACAAGCTCCAGGCGGCCAGGCCGGATGTGCTGGTGCTGCACCCCGGCCCGGTCAACCGGGGGGTGGAGATCAGCCCGGGAGTACAGGATGGCAGCCATTCGGCGATCAACGAGCAGGTGACCAACGGGGTGGCCGTGAGGATGGCGCTCCTTTACCTGCTGCTAAGTGGAGGTGAGCAGAGTGACCTATCTGCTTAAGGGTGGCCTGATAGTCGATCCCCTGGAGGAGAAGGTTGAGCAGCTGGACCTGCTGGTGGCGGGGGACCGGGTGGCAGCCATGGCCCCGGGCCTGCAGGCGCCGGAGGCGGAAGTGATTTTGGTTGACGGCTGCTACGTCCTCCCCGGCCTGATCGACATGCACTGCCATCTTCGAGAGCCCGGAGACGAGCTGAAGGAGACGATCCTGACCGGGACGCGGGCTGCAGCCCGGGGCGGTTTCACCGGCGTGGTGGCCATGGGCAACACCAGGCCGCCGGCGGACAACCGGTCGGTGATCGAATTTATCAAGCGCCAGGCCGAGGCGGGGATCGTTCCGGTCTACCCGGTGGGCTGCGCTACCAAAGGCCGCCGGGGTGAAGAGCTGTCCGAGATCGGCGACCTGTTCGAGGCGGGGGCGGTAGCCCTGTCCGACGACGGCAGTTCGATCGCCAGCGGCGAGGTATTGAGGCACGTGCTGGAATACAGCCGGATGTTCGATCTGGTGGTGATCAGCCACTGTGAGGACCAGGACCTGAGTGCCGGGGGACTGATGCACGAGGGCTTCAACTCCACCTTGCTGGGACTGCGGGGCATCCCTGCCGCCGCCGAGGAGGTGCACGTGGCCCGCGACCTGATCCTGTCGGAGATGACCGGCGCCAGGCTGCACATCGCCCACGTGAGCACCGCCGGCTCCGTGCGCCTGATCCGGGAGGCCAAACAGCGGGGTGTGCGGGTGACGGCGGAGGCCACTCCCCATCATCTCTGCCTGACCGATGAGGCCGTCCGGTCCTACGACACCAACACCAAGGTGAACCCGCCCCTGCGCTCCGGGCAGGATGTGGCGGCTCTGAGGGAAGGCCTCCGGGACGGCACCATCGACGCCATCGCCACCGACCATGCCCCCCACACCAGGGAGGAGAAAGAGGTGGAATTCAACCTCGCCCCCTGCGGGATCTCCGGCCTGGAGACAGCGGTGCCCCTGGTCTGGGAACACCTGGTGGAGCCGGGGATACTGACCCCGGTGCAGGTGGCGCAGAAGATGGCCTGGAATCCGGCCCGGATCATCGGACTGCCCGAGCGCCGGATCGGGGTGGGAGGGGCGGCCAACCTCACGGTGATCGACCCCCGGTTGAAATTACCGGTGATCGTCGAACAGTTTGCCTCGCTGGGCAAGAACACCCCTTTTGCCGGATGGGAACTGCGAGGGTGGCCTGTAATGACGGTGATCTCGGGTCGGATCGCCATGCAGACGCGGGCAACACCGGCATCGTCAGATGCAAGCATAGGCACGCTGAGAGGAGTATCCTGAAACATGATCGGTTATCTGGCATTGGAAGACGGCACGGTCATGCAAGGAACGGCTTTTGGCAGTGAAGGCCGCCAGTTCGGTGAGGTGGTCTTCAATACCGGCATGACCGGATACCAGAAGATCCTCACGGATCCCTCGTATTGCGGGCAGATCGTGGTGCTGACCTACCCGCTGGTGGGGAATTACGGCGTCAACCAGGAGGACTATGAATCAGCCAGGCCCTGGGTACAGGGGTTTGTGATCAAGGAACTGTGCGATTACCCGAGCAACTGGCGCTACTGGATCAAACTGGAGGAATTCTTACAAAAGTATGGCATCATCGGCCTGGCCGGCATCGACACCAGGGCCCTGACCAGGAGGCTGCGTAATTACGGCACCATGCGCGGCGTCATCGCCACGGGTGATCAGGATACTGTCCCTCTGGTACAGGCAGCCCAGTCATCCCCATCCATTTCCGGGCAGGACCTGATCACGGCCTGCGCCACCAAAGAGATCCAGACCTGGGGAGACGGGCCGCTGCGGGTGGTGGTCGTAGACTTCGGAGTCAAACAAAACATCATCCGTTCCCTGGTACAGCGCGGTTGCAGCGTCAAGCTGGCGCCTCCCACGATTACCGCTGAGGAGATCATCGGTCTTCAGCCGCAGGGGGTGGTGCTTACCAACGGCCCCGGAGACCCCAAGGATGTCTGGTATGCGGTGGAGACAACCCGCCAACTGATCGGCAAGTGCCCGGTGATGGGCATCTGCCTGGGGCATCAGATCCTGGGACTGGCTTTGGGTGGAGACACCTACAAGCTCAAGTTCGGGCACCGGGGCGCCAACCATCCGGTCAAGGACCTGGCTACCGGCAAGATAGCGATCACCTCTCAGAACCATGGTTTCGCGGTGGATGATCGAAGTCTGCCGGACAGCGAGGTGGCCGTCAGCCACCGCAATCTGAACGACGGCACCGTGGAGGGCCTGCAGCACAAGACGTTGCCCATCTTCTCCGTGCAGTACCATCCGGAGGGATCGCCCGGTCCGATGGATTCCACTTACCTGTTCGATCGCTTTCTGGCGTTGCTTCAGTAGACCAAACGCGGGGCGGCTCTCGCGTTTAGCAATGGTGAACAGGCGTGGCTATAAAGCTAAATTTTCTTTGATTGCAGCCTCGCGCCCGGCAGACGCAGACATAGCAGCGCGGTCCTTAAGGCTTGCTCAAGCAGCACGTCTGCACTAGAGGAGGAACTGATATGCCCCGCAATCCGGATCTGAAAAAAGTGCTGGTCATCGGGTCGGGCCCCATCGTCATCGGCCAGGCGGCAGAGTTCGATTATGCCGGAACACAGGCCTGCCGCGCCCTCAGGGAAGAGGAGATCGAAGTGGTGCTGGTCAACAGCAACCCGGCCACGATCATGACCGACCAGGAGATGGCCGACAAGATCTACATCGAACCCCTGACCCCGGAATTTCTGGCCCGGGTGATCGAACGGGAGCGGCCGCAGGGCCTGATTCCCACCCTGGGAGGGCAGGTCGGCCTGAACCTGGCAGTGCGCCTGGCAGAGTCCGGAGTGCTGGACCGGCACGGAGTGCTGCTGCTGGGGACGCCCCTGGCAGCGATCAAGAAGGCCGAAGACCGGCAGTTGTTCAAGGACATGCTGCAGGCGATCGGTGAGCCCATCCCGGACAGCGAAGTGGTGCTGTCCGTGGAGGATGCGGTGGCCTTTGCCAGAAGCAACGGCTATCCGGTGGTGGTGCGGCCGGCCTATACCCTGGGCGGCACCGGGGGCGGACTGGCCTGCGACGAGCCGGAGCTGCGGGAGATCATGAGCCGCGGCCTGGCCCTGAGCATGATCGGACAGGTGCTGATCGAGCACAGCGTGGCCGGCTGGAAAGAGATCGAGTACGAGGTGGTCCGGGACGGGGCGGATAACTGCATCACTATCTGCAACATGGAGAACATCGATCCGATGGGGGTGCACACCGGCGACAGCATCGTGGTGGCGCCGTCGCAGACGCTGACCGATCATGAATACCAGATGCTGAGAACGGCATCGTTGAAGATCATCCGCGCCCTGGGGGTGGAGGGAGGCTGCAACATCCAGTACGCCCTCGACCCGCACAGCTTCCAGTATTATGTGATTGAGGTCAACCCCAGGGTCAGCCGGTCCAGCGCCCTGGCCTCCAAGGCCACGGGCTATCCGATTGCCCGGGTGGCCGCCAAGATCGCCCTGGGGCTGCGCCTCGACGAGATCGAGAACTTCGTCACCAGGAAAACCTGGGCCTGCTTCGAACCGGCCCTGGATTACTGCGTAGTCAAGGTCCCCCGCTGGCCGTTCGACAAGTTTCGCAGCGCCGACCGCACCCTGGGCACTCAGATGAAGGCGACCGGTGAGGTGATGGCCATCGACCGCAGCTTCGAAGGCGCCCTGATGAAGGCCCTGCGGTCGCTGGAACTCCAGAACGAGGGGCTGTGGTACCCGGGTCTGGATGGCCTGGATGACCGGAAACTGCTGGATAGATTGGCGGTTCCGACCGACGAGAGGCTGTTTCTGGTGGCGGAGGCCTTCCGGCGCCGTTTTGACCGGGAGCAGATCGCTGCCCTGACCGGGATCGACCGGTTTTTCCTGCACAAGATCCAGACGATCGTGGATCTGGAACAGGAATTTGGCACAGTTCACGAGGTTCATGATCTGGAGACAGAGATTGTGATCCGGGCCAAGCGGTCCGGTTTCAGCGACCAGTTGCTCAGCCGCCTGACCGGAATCTCCGTATCGGAGATCAGACGATGGCGGTACGACCACGATATCAGGCCTGTCTACAAGATGGTGGACACCTGCGCCGCCGAGTTTGAGGCTGCCACGCCCTATTTCTATTCCACCTACGACCAGGAGAACGAGGCGCTGGCCACCCCGAGGCGCAAGGTGCTGGTGATCGGCGGCGGCCCCATCCGTATCGGGCAGGGGATCGAGTTCGATTACTGCTCGGTGCATTCTGTCCTGGCCCTGAAGGAGGAGCAGGTCGAAGCGCTGATCATCAATAACAACCCGGAGACTGTCAGCACTGACTCTGACACCGCCGACCGTCTCTACTTCGAGCCTCTGGCCCTGGAGGACGTGCTGCACGTGGTGGATCTGGAGCAGCCGGACGGGGTGATCGTCCAGTTCGGGGGGCAGACCGCCATCAACCTGGCAGGCCCACTGGCAGCAGCAGGAGTGGCGATCCTGGGCACAGCCGTCGACAAGATCGACGAGGCCGAAGACCGGGAAAGGTTCGAGCAACTGCTAACCAGACTGGGCATTCAGAAACCGCCGGGCCGGGGCGCCGCCGACATGCGGGAGGCCCTGGCGATCGCCCGCCAGATCGGATTCCCGGTGCTGGTGCGGCCATCATACGTGCTGGGCGGCCGGGCGATGGAGATCGTCTACGACGAGGATGACCTGGAGAGCTTCGTGGCCAATGCCGTGGAGGTGGCGCCCCATCATCCGGTCCTGATCGACAAGTATTACCAGGGTCAGGAGATAGAGGTCGATGCCATCTGCGAC
Source organism: Peptococcaceae bacterium (assembly GCA_023249405.1). Taxonomy (GTDB): domain Bacteria; phylum Bacillota; class DSM-12270; order Thermacetogeniales; family Thermacetogeniaceae; genus Palsa-1188. The sequence goes on from JAHFCR010000005.1 coordinate 82,690, forward strand.
GGGGAACAGGTACTGATCCCCGGGATCATGGAGCATATCGAGCGGGCCGGGGTACACTCCGGGGACAGCATCGCCGTCTACCCGGCACGCCTGTCACAGAGCGTCATCGACCAGATCGTCGGGGATGCCACCAGCATGGCCCTGGCCCTGCAGGTCCGGGGCATCCTCAATATCCAGTTCGTCTATTACCAGGGCGCTCTCTACGTGCTGGAGGTCAATCCCCGGGCCAGCCGGACGGTACCCTACCTGAGCAAGATCACCGGCATCCCCATGGTGCGCCTGGCCACTAAGATTATGCTGGGCAAGAAACTGCAGGACCTGGGCTACCGGGGCGGGTTGGTCCCGTCCGGCGGCCTGGTGGCGGTCAAGGTGCCGGTCTTCTCCTTCGGCAAGCTGACCCGGGTGGATACCTACCTGGGGCCGGAGATGAAATCCACCGGTGAAGTGATGGGGGTGGACCGTACCGTGCCCTGCGCTCTTTACAAGGGGCTGATCGCCGCCGGCTGCTCGGTCCCGCGCTCCGGAGCGGTGCTGATCACCATTGCCGACCGGGATAAAGAGGAGGCCCTGGCCCTGGTGGAGGGGATGTCCCGGCTGGGGCTGGATTTCTACGCCACCCGGGGTACGGCCGGGTTCTTGCGGGAGCGGGGCCTGACCGTCAGCGAGGTGAACAAGATCGAGGAGGGCTCACCCCACGTGGTCGACCTGATTCGGGAGGGGCGGGTGAACTTTGTGATCAATACCTATAGTGGCGGCCGGGGCCCGCTGCGGGATGGCTTTCAGATCAGGCGGGAATCGGTGGAACACGGAATCCCCTGCCTGACCTCCCTGGACACTGCCAGAGCGCTGCAGGAAGTGATCGCCTTCCTCCAGGGCGGCAAGGAAACCTCTCTGATCCCTCTGGACGAATATGCGCAGGCAGCTATGGCACGTAAAGTTTGAAGCTATCGGATCGGTAGGTGATTGGTATGGGTCAGACCGGGGAATACACGGCCAGGGTCATCCGCCAGGAGGCCCTGGACGCGGATGCTTTCCTGCTGACGCTGGAGGCGCCGGAACTCGCCGCTGCTGCCCAACCCGGGCAGTTTGCCATGATCGGCTGCGGGTCCGGTTACGACCCCTTCCTGAGGCGTCCCCTGAGTATCCACCGCGCCCAGAGCACGGCGGGAGCGGTAAGTTTTCTGTACCGGGTGCGGGGGCAGGGCACAGAGTGGCTGGCCACGAGGCGGCAGGGTGAATTTGTGCCGCTGCTCGGGCCGCTGGGCCGGGGGTTCCGGTTTGCCGGGAACAGCAGGCGAGCGCTGTTGGTGGGCGCGGGCATCGGCGCTGCTCCCCTGCTTTTTCTGGCGGAGGCCCTGGCGGGATTAAACTGGACGTTGAACATTTTACTTGGCGCCCGGACCGCGCATAGCCTGTTCTGCCGGTCGGCCCTGGAACGCTACGGCAGGGTGCATGCTATTACCGATGACGGCAGCGCCGGCCGGCGGGGTTCCGTCAATGCCCTCCTTCAAGAGGCGTTAAAAAAGGGCACCTATGCTGATATCTTTGCCTGCGGGCCCCAGCCGGTATTGCAGGCGGTGCAGAGGGCCAGCGCGGACAGGGGCATCCCGGCGCAGCTGTCCCTGGAGGAGAATATGGCCTGCGGCCTGGGGGCCTGCATGGGCTGCACCTGCCGGGGATCGGACCCCTCCCGGATGCTCCGGGTGTGCGCCGAGGGCCCCGTATTCGATGCCGAAGAGGTGATTCTTGATGACTGACCTAGCGGTCTCCATCGCCGGGATCAGCATGAGTAATCCGGTCCTGGTCGCCTCCGGCACCTTCGGGTACGGGGCGGAGTACCACCCGGTCTTCGATGTCAGCCGGCTGGGCGCCCTGGTCACCAAGGGCCTGACCCTGCGGCCATGCGCCGGCAACCCCGGGCGACGCCTCTGCGAGACCCCGGCGGGACTGCTCAACGCCATCGGCCTGCAGAATCCCGGGGTCGAGGTTTTTATCGGTGATATCCTGCCGGCGATGCGCTCCTACGGCGTGCCGGTGATCGCCAACATCGCCGGCGCTACCGATGAGGAGTACGTGGCCCTGGCCGAACGCCTTGACGGATCGGGAGTGGCCGGGCTGGAGCTGAACATCTCCTGCCCCAACGTCCAGGCGGGCGGTATGGCCCTGGGGACGGATCCCTGCCTGGCGGCGTCGGTGGTGGCCGCCGTGGTGCAGGCAACCTCGCTGCCGGTGATCGTCAAGCTGACACCCAACGTGACCGACATCGTGGGCCTGGCCCGGGCGGTGGTGGATGCCGGGGCGGCGGCCCTGTCGCTGATCAACACCCTGCTGGGTCTGGCGATCGACGTGGAGACCGGCCGGCCGGCCCTGGGCAATATTACCGGAGGCCTCTCCGGCCCGGCGATCCGGCCGGTGGCGGTGCGGGCGGTCTGGCAGGTGGCCCAGGCGGTCGATGTGCCGATCATCGGCATGGGGGGCATCTGCACCGGGCGGGACGCCCTGGAGTTCATCCTGGCCGGCGCCTCGGCGGTGGCGGTGGGTTCCGCCTTCTTCCACGACCCCCTGGCCGCGGTGAAGATCATCGAGGACCTGGAGCGATACTGCGACCGGAAGGGGATCGCCGATTGGCGTACCCTGATCGGCGCCGCCTGGAAAAGTTGAATCTGATAGCTGCAATTATTTGCAATGAGGGAGGTTTTCCATGGAAGCCAAGCAGAGGCTGATCGTCGCCCTCGATGTCAACACGCTCGATCAGGCCAGAGAGTTGGTGGCGGAACTCAAGGACGTGGCCGGCATGTTCAAGATCGGCCTGGAACTTTTCTGCAGCCATGGCCCGAGAGCGGTGGATGTGGTTCACGAGCAGGGCGGGCGGGTGTTTCTCGACCTCAAGTTTCACGATATCCCCAATACGGTGGCCGGGGCCGCCCGGGCCGCCACCCGGATGGGCGTGGCCATGTTCAACCTGCACGCCGCGGGCGGGGCGGAGATGATGCGGGCGGCGGTCGAGGCAGCCCGCCAGGAGGCCGGTTCCGGGAGGGCGCCGCTGATTCTGGCCGTCACCGTGCTCACATCCCTGGGAGCTGACGCTCTCAGGGAGGAGGTCGGCCTTGCCCGGCCGCCGCTGGAGCAGGTGGTGTTCTGGGCGGACCAGGCCAGGGATTGCGGCCTGGATGGCGTGGTCGCCTCTCCCCGGGAGATCAGTTCGATCCGCCGGCAGTGCGGAGACGGCTTCCTGATCGTGACACCGGGGATACGCCCCGCAGGAAGTGCTCAGGATGACCAGCAGCGGGTGGGCGCTCCCGGTGAGGCGCTCGCTGCCGGCGCCAGCTACCTGGTGGTGGGGCGGCCGATCACCAGGGCGCCTGACCGGCGTCAGGCAGCATTGAACATAATCGCAGAGATGGAGGCGTCAGACAGATGACCGAACAGCAAGTACTGGCAGTATTTCAGCAGTCCGGGGCGCTCCTGGAGGGGCACTTCCTGCTGACCTCGGGGCTGCACAGCAATCGCTACGTGCAGTGCGCCCTGGTGCTGCAGCATCCGGATATCGCCACCAGGCTGGGCGCCGAACTGGCCGGGCGCTTCGCCGGCATTCCGGTGGACCTGGTGGTCGGCCCGGCCCTGGGCGGGGTGCTGGTGGCGCAGGAGGTGGCCCGTGCCCTGGGCGTGCGGGCGCTCTTTACCGAACGCGACCAGGGTCGGATGACCCTGCGCCGCGGCTTTGCCATTCAACCCGGGGAGCGGGCGCTGGTGGTCGAGGATGTGGTCACCACCGGGGGCTCCACCAGAGAGGTGATGGCCGTAGTCGAGGATGCCGGGGCCAGGGTGGTGGGTGTCGGCTCGCTGATCGACCGCCATGCCGGCAGCCTGGAGTTCGAAGCCCCGTATCACGGCCTGCTGCGCCTGGAGATCGCCACCTACCAGCCCGAATCCTGCCCGCTCTGCCAGTCCGGCTCATCCCCGGTGAAGCCAGGCAGCCGCAAGAAATAATC
>JAHFCR010000048.1 GCA_023249405.1 Peptococcaceae bacterium
GCTTGGGATGAAGGAAGAAGTCCTCAAGTCAAAGACCATCTGGGTGTGCATGGGGTGTAACACCTGTACCACCAGATGCATCCGCGATATCGACGTGGCCCACGTAATGGATGTGCTGCGCAAGGAAGCTGTCAAACATGGTTATACTGAATACGCTAAGGATGTGGTCACATTCAATGACGCCTTCCTGTGGACCGTTCGCTCCTGGGGCAGGCTCTTTGATGCCGGCATGTTGATGATGAGCAATATAAAATCGGGCCACTATACGCGCAATATGCAATACGCCCTTCCTATGATGTTAAAGGGAAAGTCTCCGATGATTCCGATCCCCCATGGAATCAGGGGGGCTAAGGAAGTTAAAAAAATATTCCGGCTGTCGAAACAGGAGGGGAAATAGATGCCCAAGTATGCCTTATATCCGGGATGCTCTCTAGAGGCCGGAAGTATTGAGTATGAAATGTCCACTCATGCTGTAGCCCATGCCTTGGGGATCGAGTTGGTTGAAGTCCCTGACTGGAACTGCTGTGGAGCATCTTCAGCCCACATGACCGACCATCTGCTGTCTCTCGCTCTTCCGGCGCGGGTGCTGGCCAATGCGGAGACTATCCCCGGGGTGACCGGAATGGTAGCCCCTTGTGCTGCCTGCCATAACAGATTTGCTGCGGTGGAGTATGAGTTAGGCAAAAACGAGGAACTGCGCACCAAGATTAACTCCATGCTGGAAGTACCCTATACAGGCAAAGTTAAACTGCGTTATTATCTGGATATCTTCTCCAATCCTGAAACTTTAGCAGAGATTAAAAAGCGGGTAAAACAACCCCTTACCGGCTTGAAAGTGGCCTGCTATTATGGATGTCTATTTGTGAAGCCACCAAAAGCCACCAACTTCATCGATGACCCGGAAAATCCCATGGCGATGGACAACCTGATGAGCGCTATCGGTGCTGAGCCGCTGCCCTGGCCGTACAAGACCGAGTGTTGTGGCGCCTCCCTGGGAGCGACCAAAGAGGACGCCTGTACCAAACTGTGCAACGATATTCTGAGGGTGGCGAAGGATTCGGGCGCTGACTGTATCGTTGCGGCTTGCCCGCTTTGCCAGACGAACCTGGATATGCGCCAGGCCACGGTGGAGAAGAAGTACGGACTGCAGTACCGGTTACCCATTCCCTTCTTCACTCAGTTGATCGGGCTGGCTCTGGGAGTTGACTCCAAGGCCCTGGGCTTCAAGAAGCTGTTTGTAGACCCGGCGAAAGTGCTGCAGAAGGTCGGGGCGGCATAACAGCATTTAAAGTGCAATAATGACAATATATTGCCTATAACCAGAGAGAGGTTCTGATCATCACTCAAGAACCTCTCTTTTTAAGCGGGTTTTGGCTTGGCTTCAGTTTTAGGTACGCCAGTACTAGAGGGAGGATGTGGGGCCATGATCGGGGATTACCCGTTCAGCGTGCAACAGATTCAACCGCAAATAGAAGACGTATTTGCAAAGCTCCAGACCTGGCTTCATGATGATGCAAAAGCGCTTCTTCACTGTTATCTGATGCAGTTCGGCGTAGATATAGTGGCGCCCCCGGCATTTGTCCTCTTCAGCGCTCAAATTTTTAACGGCGCAGAATCGGCGATTTACCCGGCACTCTTTTTGTTGTTAATTCACCTGGCCATGACTATGCATAACATTCCGCGGCGGATTCGTGACCGTGGCAGGCAATTGGTCATTCTGGAAGGGGACTATCTCTATGCCCACCTGCTGTTTATGCTCTATCAGACAGGTTGCCTCAACCTGTTGGAAAGGTTCTCCAGATTGATCAGGGAGATGAATGAGGGGGCTATAATGCGACGGTTGTACGAGCAGGGCGGGCTGGCCCTGGCGGATGATCGGATGCAAGAGATACTTGGCAAACAATATGGTCTTTTTTTTGCGGAATGTTGTGATTTAGGTGGGATATCTACCGGGCAGCCACAGGCTGAGGTCTCACTGCTGCGCCAATTCGGCCATGACTTCGGGATTGCCTATGGGGCGCAGGAGGCCGGGCTGAGTGCTGAAGTTTATGAACCGCTGCTGGATCGGGCTTTTAGTTACCTGGACGACCTGCAGGGGGCTAAGGAAAAAGACGGCCTGAAAGAATATGCCCGACAGCTGGTAGCCGCTCCTAAAGGCCTGAAATTTCGGCCGGCTGTTTAGGTTTGAGCTAAATGTTGTCTTTGGCGAGTAAATACGTTAGACTGATCTACGTGATATTTCCAAGTTGATATTGACGCTACGGAGTGATTCACTTGGCCTACCGTGATCTCAGAGAGTTTATAAAGGTTTTGGAAAATCGTGATCTGTTGCACCGGATACAGGCTGAGGTTGACCCGATTCTGGAAATAACCGAAATCACAGACCGTATCAGTAAGCAAGAGGGGCCTGCTCTGTTATTTGAAAAGGTCAGGGGCTCCAAATATCCCGTATTGATCAATGCTTTCGGCAGTGAGTCCAGAATGGCTCTGGCCCTGGGCGTCAGCAATCTGAATGAAATAGCGGTGAGAATTGAGCAGTTGCTGCAAATGCAGGAGTTGCCCGGCACTCTGTGGGAAAAGATCAGAATGTTGCCGCGGCTTGCAGAGTTGGGTTCCTGGACGCCTAAACCGGTGCATAGCGCTCCCTGTCAGGAGATCGTGCATCAGGATGATGCATCCCTGGATGATTTTCCGATCCTGCAATGTTGGCCGGAAGACGGAGGGCGCTATCTGACCCTGCCGATCACCTTTACCAAGGACCCGGAGACGGGCCAGCGAAACACCGGAATGTATCGCCTGCAGGTCTTCGATTCCAGGACTACCGGGATGCACTGGCATATGCATAAGAACGGGGCGGAAAACTATAACAAGCACCGGGCTCTGGGCAGGCGCATGGAAGCGGCCGTTGCCCTGGGAGGGGATCCGGCAATCACCTATGCGGCCACCGCCCCGCTGCCGCATGGCTTCGATGAGATGCTGTTTGCGGGATTTCTCCGTCAACAGCCGGTGGAAATGGTCAAGTGCCTGACAGTAGACCTGGAGGTGCCGGCCCATGCCGAGATCATCCTGGAGGGATATGTAGACCTCGATGAAAAGCGCATGGAGGGTCCCTTCGGCGATCATACCGGTTATTATTCACTGGCCGACTGGTATCCGGTTTTTCATATCCAGTGCATCACCCACCGGCGTGACGCCATTTACCCGGCCACCGTGGTCGGCAAACCGCCGATGGAAGATTGCTTCATGGCCAAGGCCACCGAAAGAATATTTCTGCCGATAATCAAGTTCACGCTGCCGGAGGTAGTGGATTACAACCTGCCTCTGGAGGGCGTGTTCCATAACTGCGCGGTGATCGCTATCGACAAGCAGTATCCCGGTCACGCCAAAAAAGTCATGTGCGCCGTCTGGGGCATGGGGCAGATGATGTTTACCAAGATGGTAATCGTGGTGGACTCCCATGTGAATGTGCACGACATGGCGGAAGTATGGTGGAGGGTTTATAATAATGTAGACCCCAAACGAGACTTCATGTTTGTGGATGGGCCGTTGGAAGTGCTGGATCATGCCTCTGTTTATCCGGCATATGGTTCCAAGGTGGGGATCGATGCCACCAAGAAGGGGCCCGGCGAGGGTCACTTCAGGGCCTGGCCGGATGAGATCGCCATGTCCAAAGAGATTAAGGAGAAGGTCGCCGGCAGGTGGCCTGAATATGGCTTTGAGCACTGAGGGGGACCAGGGTGGATCCTTGGGTGGTGGCGATATCCGGGGCGACGGGGTCTATTTACGCCAAAAGGCTGATCGAGGCGCTTCGAAATTATGATGAACAGATCTGCCTGGTGATCTCGGAACCCGGGCGGCGCGTGGCCAGAGACGAACTGGGTTGGGACCTGACTGGCGACATCCGGATCGATCAGGAGCGCATCAGGCATTATTGCGGTTACCAGCCGGGTGAGCAGGGTCTGTCCTGCTATGATTTCCGGGACATTGGATGCAGTCTGGCCAGCGGATCATTTCAGACCCAGGGGATGATGGTGGTGCCCTGCAGTATGGCCACCCTGGCGGGGATTGCCGCGGGCAGCTCGCGCAACCTGATCGAGCGTGCGGCTGATGTCACCATTAAGGAGAGGCGCCGCCTGATCCTGGTGACCCGGGAGACGCCGCTGAGTCCGATCCATCTCAGAAACATGCTGACTCTTGCAGATCTCGGCGTATCGATCATGCCGCCAATGCCGGCCTTCTATTGTAAGCCGCGGGATATCGACGATCTGGTCGATTTTTTTGTGAAACGTGTTTTACAGTTGGCAGGGTACAGGCAGGATGCCGGAGGTGTTGACAACGGTTTTTGATGTCCGCCTAAACATAAAGGAAACTTGCTCTTGGGATTGTAGCCTCAACTGAAGTTTAGCAGGCTTATCCAGGGGTTTGCCACGTAGCTCCCGACTAAGAGATAGGAGCCTTGGCGTCAGTTAGCAATCGATAAAGCAGCAGACATTAAACCGGGTGATTACATGATTACAAAGAATTTGTTAAAAGATATAAAAAATGATCTTGCTGATGTGGAGGCGGAACTGCGGCAGCATGCCGTGGATTCACCCACGCTTCTGGGAGAGACCTCCAGCCACCTGGTGGCGGCGGGCGGAAAGAGATTGCGTCCGGCCTTCGTGCTGTTGTCAGGCAAGCTGTTTGGCGGCTCCAAGGAACAGTTGGTGCATATGGCAGTGGCCATAGAGCTGATCCACATGGCCACACTGGTGCATGATGATGTGATTGATGAAGCCGACCTGCGGCGGAAGCTGCCCACGGTGCGCGCTGAATGGGGAGATGCCGTTGCCCTGAACACCGGCGACTATCTCTTTGCACAGGCTCTAACGATCATTGCCAGGTATGGGAATGAACAGATCTCCCGGCTCTTGGCCGAGGTTTCCCTGGGCATGTGCCAGGGAGAGATCGAGCAGATGGAGTCCGCCGGGAAGCTTGATCAGAGTGTCCGTACATACTTGCGCAGGATCAAGAGGAAGACTGCCCTGTTGATTTCGGCCTGCTGCCTGATCGGCGCCCTGACGAGCCGCGCTGACGGCTGTTCGGCGAGCCGGCTGAGGCGATACGGATATTATCTGGGTATGGCCTTTCAGATCACCGACGATATCCTGGATTACGAAGGAAGCTCTTCCGTCTTTGGCAAGCCGGTGGGAAACGATCTTCGGCAAGGAATTTATACGCTGCCGGTAATCTATGCGTTAAGAGACCAGAAGCTAGGCTCTAAGCTTGCCTGTCTGATCTCCGGGCAGGGCAATGAAGAGATGGACTGGGCGGCTGCCGTAGCGCTGATCAGACAGTCGGGCTCCCTGGAAAAAGCCCGGCAGCTGTGTAAACGTTACTTAAAGAAGGCGCGGCAGCAACTGTCATTCCTGCCCGATCTCCAAGAACGGCATGTCTTAAGTGAAATAACCGCTTTTGTAGAAAATCGCAACTTCTAGGCAGACAGGAGGGCCACGCGTGCCTCAAGAAGAGAAGAGTGGTTCCGACCAGCAAAGGACGCCTCTGCTGCAGCACTTGCAGGATCTCCGCACAGTGATCGTGGTTTCCGTAATTGCCATCCTGGTGACCAGCGTGGCTTCCTTTACTTTTGTGGACAAGTTTCTGGCGATCATTCTCAGACCCCTCACCGAACTGGGCATCAAGCCGATCTTTACCGGCGTTACTGAAGGCCTGTTCTTTAAGTTTCACGTGGCCCTCCTGGTGGGCCTGGTGGCCGCCTCTCCCATCCTGCTCTGGCAGTTCTGGCGCTTTCTGGTGCCTGCGCTCTACCCCGGCGAAAGAAACTACATTGCCCGGCTGGTGCCTGTTTCGATCATACTTTTCGTAGGCGGGGTGACATTTGCCTATTTTACCGTCCTGCGCATCATGACCTTTTTCATGATCAGGTTTGCCAGCGAATTTACTCCCCTGATCACTGTCAGCAATTATCTGTCTTTTGCCCTCGGTCTGGTAATTCCTTTCGGATTGATCTTCGAGTATCCGCTGCTCATCTATTTTCTTACCAAGATCGGCATTCTTAAAAAGGAGATGCTGATTAAATACCGGAAGTTTGCTATAGTCGGGGTTTTCATCGTAGCCGCTATTTTAACGCCATCGCCAGACCCTTTTACCCAGATATTAGTAGCCGCGCCGATGCTGATCCTATACGAGGCGGGGATTATCGTGGCCAGACTGGTGGACAGGCAGAAGCGCCACAGACTCAATGAATTGGCCGAGGAATAGGGCTAAAAAGGGATAATACCCGGTCATGAGGTATAGATATGTGAAAAGTGCCGACCTTTACCCGATTTATTTGAAGCTTGAAGAGCGGAAGTGCCTGGTGGTTGGCGGAGGCGCCGTGGCTCGGCGCAAGATCCGTGGGTTGCTGGAATGCGGGGCGCCCGTGACGGTTGTAAGTCCCGATCTGACTCCGGAACTGTGGGCGGCGGCCACCGAGGGGAAATTCTGCTATAATAGACGTGAGTTCCAGGCAGGAGATCTGGACGGTCAGCAGATCGTGGTCGCTGCTACCGGGGATTTCGAGTTGAATGCTCAGATTGCGCGGCTCTGCCGGCGGCGGGCAATACCTGTCAATGCGGTGGACAACCCCGGGCTGAGCACGTTTTTTGTTCCCTCGGTGATCAGGCGCGGGCCATTATGCATCAGTATCAGCACCGGGGGCAGCAGCCCGCTACTGGCGAGGCGTATCCGTGAGGACCTGGAAGAAGAGCTGGGACCGGGTTTTGCGGAGATTGCCGTCCTGCTGGGTGAGATACGCCATCGCATCCAGGAACGTTTGACGGATGAGAAGGAACGCCGACGGTTTTGGGAGCAGGTAGTAACCCCGGAATTAATCGCCTTACTCAAGTCAGGCGCCACAGAGAATGCTAGAAAGCAGGTGAAGGCGGCATGTATCTCATTGCTGTCGGAATAAACCATCATCGTGCGCCCGTTGAAGTGAGGGAGAGGCTGGCCTTTGGCAAGGCCGGCCTGCAGTCAGTGGTTGAAGAGATCAAGGAGCTTCCCGCGCTCAGGGGTTTTGTGGCGCTCTCTACTTGCAACCGCACCGAGATCTATGCGGCGGTAACCCAGATCCAGGAAGGCCTGGCGGTGATCAACGAGTTCTTATGCCACAAGGCGGGACTTAATCTGGAAGATGGGCGCCAATACTTTCAAAAATGGACCTGCTATGAGGTGATCAATCACCTGTTCCGGGTAACCGCCGGACTTGATTCGATGATTCTGGGCGAAACCGAGATCCTGGGACAGGTGCGCGATGCTTACGATACCGCCTGCCGCTTGAAAACCGGCAGCAATATCATCAATACCCTGTTTCAGGAGGCGATCCGCGTAGGAAAAAGGGTGCGCACCGTCACCGGCATTGACCAGCACCCAGCCTCCGTGAGTTATGCTGCCGTAGAGCTGATCAGGCAGGCCCTGGGCGATCTTAAGGGCCGCACCGTGATGATCATTGGCGCCGGCGAGATGGGCGAACTGACCCTGAAAAACCTTCTTTACCAAGGGGTCAGCACGGTCCTGGTATCGAACCGCTCTTTCAGCAGGGCGGAAGAACTGGCCCAGACTTACGGAGGAGAAGCGATACGCTATGACCTGCTATTTTCTCAATTGCACCGGGCTGATATCGTGATCAGTTGCACTGCGGCCGCTCATTTTGTGATCAGCGCCGAGAAAGTATCCCAGACCATAGAGGCCAGGAACAACAAGCCACTGTTTTTCATCGATATCGCCGTGCCCCGGGATATTGAACCTGAAGCCAGCCGCATTCCGGGAGTCTTTCTCTATAATATCGACGATCTGGAGCAGGTTGTGCTGGAACACATGGATGAACGCGGTAAAGCGGCCCAGGAGGCCGAGGCCATCATCAAAGAGGCGGTGGAGGAGTTTCTCAAGTGGTTGAGCAGCCTGTCCGTCATTCCCACCATCAGGGCCTTGCAGCAGAGGGCCGAACAGTTGAAAGAGGATGAACTCCAGACCTACATGCAGCGCCTCGGGAAGCTGGACCCCAAGAAAGAGAAGTTGATTCGCAGCCTGGCCAGTTCCCTGCTGAACAAGTTCCTGCATACGCCGATCGTGCGCCTGAAAGAATATGCCGGTGGACATGAAGGACATCTCTACAGCAAGGTGCTGGAAAACCTGTTTGACCTGGCTGTGACAACAGAACTGGGGGGCCGGGAACTGGAAGATGAGGATGATATGAGTTGGTCCAGGACCGCCAGAGAGTCGGGCCGATGAGAGTGCTGCGGGTAGGAACCAGAGGAAGCCTGCTGGCGAGGCGCCAGACTGCCTGGGTGCTGCAAAAGATCAGGGACAGGTTTCCTGAACTGTTGATTGAGGAAGAGATTATCTCTACCAGGGGAGACCGGCATTCGGAAACGCCTCTGCCAAAACTGCCTCAGATCGGGGAGAAGGGGTTGTTCACCCAGGAACTTGAAAGGGCGATTGCCGGGGGCGAGATCGACTTGGCTGTACACAGCATGAAGGATCTGCCCACCGACCTGCACGAAGGGCTCACGGTGGGCGCCGTGCCTGAACGCGCCAATCCCCTCGATGCCCTGGTCTCCAAAAAGAGAAACTGTCTCAATAACCTGCCTGCGGGGTCACGGATCGGAACGAGCAGCCTGCGGCGGGCGGCGCAGATCCGCCGGCGGTACCCGTTATTGGAAATCGCCGATATCAGAGGCAACCTTGACACCCGGCTGCGCAAGCTGGATCAGGGCCAGGTTGATGCCCTGATGCTGGCGGCGGCTGGCCTGGAACGCATCGGATGGCCATCCGATGACTACTTGACCGTTGACCCGGAAATATGTCTTCCCGCCCCTGGTCAGGGTGCCCTGGCCATCGAAATCAGGGCAGATGACACCCTGATGGGACAGATCTGCAGTGAAGCCCTGGATGACCGGTCAACACGGCTGGCCGTTACTGCTGAGCGGGCTTTCCTGCTCGGCCTCGGTGGAGGATGCCAGGTGCCGATAGGGGCACTCGCCACGGTGCGGGATCACCTGCTCAGGTTGCAGGGCATCGTTATTCAGGCGGACGGCCAGAACTGGCTCAGCGGCCAGGCCGTGGTCGACCCCGAACAAGCCTTTGATGCCGGTATCGACCTGGCTAACAGGCTGCTGGACCAGGGCGCAAAGGAGATATTGGAAGGTGGAAGATAAGAGTATCGTTTACCTAGTCGGGGCCGGCCCCGGCGACCCCTCGCTGTTTACCCTGAAGGGGCTGCGGTGTCTTGAACGGGCGGACGTAGTGGTATATGACCGGCTGGTCTGTGAATACCTGCTCACCTTTTGCAGGAATGATGCCGAACTGGTCTATGTGGGCAAGGAGACCGACCACCATACCCTGACTCAGGACCGGATCAATCAGGTGCTGGTAGATCGCGCTTTGCAAGGAAAAATCGTATGTCGCTTGAAAGGCGGCGATCCCTTCATGTTTGGGCGTGGCGGCGAGGAGGCGGCGTGTCTGGCCGCAGCCGGCATCGATTACGAGATCGTGCCGGGGGTTACCGCCGCAGTTGCCGTGCCTGCCTATGCAGGAATTCCCGTCACGCACCGGGAGTACGCAGCCGCTCTTACCATCGCCACCGGCCACCGGCGCAGGGGGGAAGAAGCAGGCCTCTGCCCCGGGCTCAATATTAATGAAGGAACTGCTGTTTTTCTGATGGGCTTTGAAAACCTGGCTGCGATCAGAGATGACCTGCTGGTCAAGGGTTGGCGTGAAGATACCCCGGCGGCTCTGATTTATTGGGGGACCAGGGCGGAACAGCAGACGGTAACGGGTACCCTGGACAACCTGCAGGACCGGGCGCGCACCGCTGGTATCGGACCTCCCTCAGTCCTGGTGGTGGGCCGGGTGGTTGAACTGCGGCAGAAGTTATCCTGGAGAGAGAGGATGCCGCTGTTTGGGAAGCGCATCCTGATCACCAGGGCGCCGCACCAGGCGCATGAATTTGCCCAGCAGGTCCTGGACCTGGGAGGCGAGCCCCAATGCCTGCCGGTTTTAGAGCTGGCGCCTCCGGAGGATTTGGCGCCGCTCGATAGAGCCCTGGAACAGCTTGGAGATTACCAGTGGGTGATCTTTACCAGTGCTAATGGGGTCTCCTTCTTTATAAAGAGAATGCAGGAGCGCGGTATCGATATCCGTTCCTTGCGTGGCCAACTGGCCGCCCTCGGCCCGGCTACCGCGCAGGCGCTCACCCGCCATGGACTGCAGATAGTGTTCACTCCGGATGAGTACCGGGCCGAAGCCCTGCTGGATGGATTGCTCGGGCTGATCACCCCTGGGAGCAGGGTATTGTTGCCCAGGGCAGCCGAGGCCAGAAACGTTCTGCCGGAAGGATTAAGGTCAGCCGGAGTGCGGGTGGATGTGACGCCGGTCTACCGGACGTTGCCCGGCGGCGCCAGATACAAGCAGGTGCTGCAGGAAGCCCTGGCCCAGGGGCAGCTGGACTATCTCACATTTACCAGTTCCTCTACAGTCAGGTATTTTCAGGCGCTATTTGATGAAAAAGAATTGGCCGGACTGCTCGGCCGGGCCCGGGTGGCCTGCATCGGGCCGGTAACTGCAAGCACCGCTGCGGCAATGGGGATCAGGGTCGATCTGGTGGCCTCGAGTTACACGACAACAGGCCTGCTGGAAGCGATTATCTCGGAGATTCAGAATTCGAACTAAAGCCGTAACACACACACTGACCAGACATAGGGGGATGCGCCATGTTTCCTGAACTGCGATTGAGGCGCCTGCGCAAGACCAGAACACTGCGGGAGATGGTGCAGGAGACCAGGCTTGACAGCAGCGACCTGATCTATCCGCTGTTTGCACAGGAAGGAACCGGGCGCCGCGACCCGGTAACATCCATGCCGGGCGTTTTCCGGCTATCTCCGGACCTGCTGCTGGAGGAGGTGGACTCCGCTTGCCGGCAGGGGATTCTGGCAGTTCTATTGTTCGGCATCCCGGAATCCAAAGACGAGGCGGCATCTTCGGCCTACGACGACCAGGGCATAGTGCAGCGGACGGTTCGCCTGCTGAAAGAGCGCTGGCCGGATCTGGTAGTGATCACCGACGTCTGTCTGTGCGAGTATATGAGCCATGGCCACTGCGGTGTGGTCAGAGACGGGCAGATCGACAACGATGCCACTCTGCCGCTACTGGCTCAGACGGCGCTTTCGCACGCCAGGGCCGGCGCTGATATCGTGGCTCCCTCGGACATGATGGACGGTAGAGTGCGGGCGATCAGGGACAAACTGGATTTCAATGATTTTGCCGAACTGCCCATTCTGTCCTATGCTGCCAAGTTTGCCTCAGCCTTTTATGGACCCTTCCGGGAGGCTGCCGGTTCGACGCCTGCCTTTGGAGATCGCCGTTCCTACCAGATGAACCCGGCCAATCGCCGGGAGGCGCTGCAGGAGGTGCTGGCAGACCTGGATGAGGGGGCGGACATGGTGATGGTGAAACCGGCCCTGGCCTATCTTGACCTGATCCGTGAGGTTCGGGACGAGGTATTGTGTCCGGTGGTGGCTTACAACGTCAGCGGTGAATACTCCCTGGTCAAGGCCGCCGCAGCCCAGAACTGGATCGATGAAAAACAGTTGGTGCTGGAGATACTGACAGGGATTAAAAGGGCCGGGGCCGACCTGATTATCACCTATCATGCCAAGGACGTGGCCTCCTGGCTGAATGACGGTCGGTGATTAGCCATTTCCAACGACCAAATAAGTGGTTAGTGGTTAGTGGTTGGAGGAAAAAGCTTTGGTTTTCAGACAATGATTGTTTTAAGCTTTACCAACGACCAACGACCGGCTGCCAACGACTAAATCAGGGAAGGATAAGGCGATGCTGGTCTCCTGGAATACTACTAACGCCTGCAATCTGAAATGCAGCCACTGCTACCGCGATGCCGGTGAGATGGCGCCCAGCGAGTTGAGCCTTGAAGAAGGCTGCCGACTGCTGCGGTCAATCAAACAGGCCGGCTTCAAGGTGACCGTTTTTAGCGGTGGCGAGCCTCTGCTCCGGCCTGATATATTTGAACTGATCGCCTATGCTACCTCATTGGGGCTGCGGCCTGTCTGCGGTACCAATGGGACGCTGCTGACGCCGTCAGCGGTGACCAGGCTGAAAGAAGCGGGTGCGGCTGCGGTGGGGATCAGCCTGGACAGCATCGATGCCGGACAGCATGACCGTTTCCGCGGTGTGGCCGGTTCCTGGCAGGCAGCCCTGGACGGAGCGGCCAACTGCCGGGCGGCGGGTTTGCCATTTCAGCTACATACCACAGTGTTTCCCTGGAATTATCAGGAGATCGAATCGTTGAACGATCTGGCCGCCGA
The DNA here is from genome assembly GCA_023249405.1 of Peptococcaceae bacterium. GTDB lineage: Bacteria > Bacillota > DSM-12270 > Thermacetogeniales > Thermacetogeniaceae > Palsa-1188. The sequence continues at coordinate 12,363 of JAHFCR010000048.1, forward strand.
GATCGGGGCGCGCGGTCATCACGTCTTTTTCTTTGTTCCCACCGGGCGCGGCCGGTGCCACGAGGAGACGATCGCTCCTGAGCTGTCCGAGGACCTTCTAGTCCGCCTGCTCGAACGCCAGAGCCGCCTGCCCATAGAGATCAAACCAACCTGCGCCCCGCAGTTTGTCAGGATTGCCCGGCAGCGCGAATTGCCTACCCGTTGGCAGCGCGGTTGCCTGGCTGGAATCTCTTACTGCATCGTGGGGCCGCAGGGGGATGTCTACCCCTGTCCCTATATGAATATGAAGGTAGGTAATGTCCGACAGGAGCCGTTCGAGGAGATCTGGAGGCATAACGAGGTTTTTAAGATGTTGCGGACCCAGCATTACGAGGGTTACTGCGGCATCTGCGCCTACCGGGAGCTATGTGGCGGTTGCCGGGCGCGCTCCTATGCGGAGACCGGAGGCAATTTTATGGGAGAGGACCCGCTCTGCCTCTACAGGGAAGAGCAGGAGCAGCAGATCCGTCCTCTTGCCGAGCGGCTGATCATCCGCCTGCAATCGGGCTTGCCGCTGACGCCAAAGCCATATCAGAATCTGGCCGAGGAGTTGGGAACCACCCAGGGAAAAATAATGAAAGCGTTGCGCTGGCTCATTGCCAAAGGAGTCATCAGGAGGATGGGGGCGGCCTTCGACTCCCGGAGCCTGGGATATGCCAGCACTCTCTGCGCCGCCCGGGTACCTTTGGAACGGATAGCGCAGGTGGCCGGCATCGTCAACGCCTACCCTGGTGTTACTCATAACTACCTCCGGGAGCATGAGTATAACCTCTGGTTTACCCTGATTGCCAACTCCGATGAGCAGCTATCCTTCCTGATCAAGGAGATCAAAGAGCGGACCGGAGTTCAGGAGATCCTCAGTCTGCCGGCCCTAAAGACTTTTAAGATAGCCGTCAGTTTTCCCAAAGAGGAATTGAACGGGATATTTACACAGGGAACGATAAGCCAGAGCGCATCAAAGTAAATTAGTAGTCGGAGGTTGAAGATGCCCCCGTTTGAGCATTCTCAGAAAATGTACGAACAGGCCTGCCGGCTGTTGCCCGGAGGCGTGGACAGTCCGGTACGGGCTTTCCGGGCAGTCGGTGGAAGCCCGCTGTTTATGGAGAGGGGTAGCGGATCGCATATTTACGATGTGGACGGCAACGCCTACATCGATTACGTCTGCTCATGGGGCCCGTTAATCCTGGGCCATGCCCACCCTGAGGTGATTGCAGGCCTCACCGGGGCGATCTCCGGAGGGACCAGCTTCGGCGCTCCCAATGAGCGGGAATCGGTACTGGCCGGACTGATTGCCGAGGCGCTGCCTTCGGTGGACAAGTTGCGGTTTGTAAATTCCGGCACCGAGGCCGCCATGAGCGCCATCAGGCTTGCCCGGGCCTTCACGGGCCGGGAGAAGATCATCAAGTTTGCCGGGTGTTACCATGGCCATGCCGACTCCTTTCTGGTCCAGGCCGGGTCGGGAGCACTGACGCTGGGCGTGCCGTCAAGCCCTGGAGTGCCCCAGGCGCTCAGCGCTCTGACGCTGGTGCTGCCCTACAATGATCTGGCTGCAGTAGAGGATGTGATGCACCGGTGTGGCAGCGAGATCGCCGCGGTGATCGTGGAGCCGGTTGCCGCCAACATGGGGGTGGTACCTCCGGCTAAGGGCTTTTTGGAAGGATTGCGAAAATTGACCCGGGAGGCAGGCTGCCTGCTGATCTTCGATGAGGTGATCACCGGTTTTCGCCTCGGCTACGGCGGAGCACAGGGATATTACGGAATTCAGCCGGACCTGACCTGCCTGGGAAAGATCATCGGAGGAGGCCTGCCGGTGGGCGCTTATGGCGGCAGGGCGGATATAATGATGCTGATCGCCCCGGATGGCCCCGTCTATCAGGCAGGTACACTCTCCGGCAACCCGGTGGCCATGGAAGCCGGAATCGTCACTCTCGGCTTGTTGAAGCGCCAGGGTGTCTACCGGCAGCTTGAAGAGAAAGCCGAGTACCTGGATCGAGGACTGGCGCGGGCTGCTGCAGAGGAGGGGATCGCAGTCACCATCAACCGGATCGGGTCGCTGCTCTCCATGTTCTTCTGCAGTGGGCCGGTCACCGATCTGGACGACGCCCTGAAATCCGATCAGGAACAGTTTGGCAGATATTTTACTTTAATGTTGAACGGGGGCATCTATCTGGCGCCGTCGCAGTTCGAGGCCATCTTCCTATCCCTGGCCCACTCCCGGGAGGATCTCGATCAGACTATCGCCGTTGCCGGAAGGGCATTCGTGCTGATGAATAAAGAAAAGGTCTCCCGGGAATGAGAGGCCTTAGATCATTTCACGCAGCAGATGTGCTTTAAGCCTTTTGACACCAAAGAAAATGGCCTGACGGTGCTCGTTCATAAACAGGTCGATCTTATTGCCCTTGATGGTGCCACCCACATCCTCGGCAATGAAGGTTCCCAACCCCTCCAGATAAACGGCTGAACCGAGGGGAATCACCCTTGGATCTACGGCAATGGTGTGATTTGCCTGGGCGTGCTTGCCGCTCTTGGTGATGCCGTCGCTCTTGCCGCAGCAGAGCGGACAGGAACAATAGGCGCTGACCTCAACGGTCAATGACTTGCCTGAATAGCAGTAATTTGTATTTTCCAGCCAGGCGCATACTGCCTGCTGCGAGTTCTCTGATACCGGTGCTACATTGGGCAGCGATGAAGCAAATGCTGCGGGGGATAATGTTCAACTGGCATAGATAACCATACCAAACAACAGTCTTAGAAGCCGTTTTCGAAGCAATCTTCTCAGCATTGTCTCACCTCCAATTAAGCAAGGTCTGTTAATAAGATGCGCAGAAATGTAAAAAATATTTAACCATTGTCTGGTCATTATGGTGCATTATTGAATTTAAAAAGAAGGCGGCAGGTGGACAGTCCTCTGTCGCGTGCTCCGGATATCTATCGTCTGCATCTTGACAGTCAATATTATAAGTGGTATTTTAAATGGCGTGAATCAATGCGGATGTGGCGGAACGGCAGACGCGCACGGCTCAGGACCGTGTGGGGGCGACCCCATGGAGGTTCAAGTCCTCTCATCCGCACCATAGTAAAAACGAGGCTTGCATGATTTTTCGAATAGAAAGTAAACACCCTCCAAAATTCCAATAAGTGTTTAATAGCTGCTTATAGATTTAAAAATGAAAAACCGCCCGGCTAAGGCGGTTAATTTTATCCGATAACTTACCACTCCTAATACTCACGCTCCTATAAAGAAGATTTGGTTTGTACCAAGCACACCGGGTGCCCGGGAACAGGGGACCTGCTCGGACTAGATTAAGATTTCGACTTATTGGAAGCTCCGGTAATGGCCCCATTAGGGCAGACAAAAACGCATTTTTCACAATCTTGACATAACTCCTGATTTATTTTTGCCGTTTTCACGGCTCGTGTTATTGCCTTGTTGGGGCACACCTCAACGCAGGCAGCACAGCCTTTGCAAAGCTCTTCTATGATGATCATCGGCATTTTGTTTTCCCCCGTAGGCGGATAATCTTACCATTCCCTGGTTGACATCATTAACTATATATTAGAATATATGAATATATAAATCAATAGGCTCCTCCTTGGTAGACTTGGGTTGAGTGGCCGCGCGCGGTGTCAATTATTTTTAATAATCTTACCCAGGCAAGGTTGTTGACCGGTAACTCGTATTAAGGTAGAGTGATTAGGGGAATTACTTAAAAATAGGTAGGAATTAATACATTTTTGTAGTGCTGCCAGCAGGGGGGGGAAATAAATGCTAGACATCGCGGATCTTCATGTTGATGTGGATAACAAACCGATCTTACGGGGGGTGAACCTGCATATCAAGCCGGGTGAGACCCACGTTCTTTTCGGTCCCAATGGCTCAGGAAAGTCAACCCTGATCGGGGCGATCATGGGATTTGGCCGCTACCGGATCACCTCTGGGAAGATTGTCTTCAAGGGGATGGATGTTACGTCCCTGTCTGTTCATGAGAGAGCGGAGTTGGGTATCGGCATTGCATTTCAGCGGCCTCCGGTTTTGCGGGGTGTTTCCCTGCAGGATTTATTGAGGATCTCCTCCGCAAGCCGGGACACTAACCTTGAAGCAACAGCCAAAGAGCTAAATCTGGAGTCCTTTTTGCCTCGTGACGTTAATTATGGATTTTCCGGCGGCGAGGTCAAACGCTCCGAAATGTTGCAGTTATTGGCCCAAGACCCGGACCTGGTCTTGTTGGACGAACCGGAGTCCGGCGTGGATCTGGAGAATATAGCCCTTATCGGACAAGCTATCAACCAACTGTTGCAGAAGGATGGACTGAAGGGACAGGAGCGATCCCGGCGTGAGATCAAGACGGGACGTCAGAAAGCGGGCCTGATCATCACCCATACCGGGTATATTCTCGATTACGTCCCCGCTGATGTTGGGCATGTCCTGTACGAGGGAAAGATGTCCTGCAGCGGGATCAACCCTCGTGAGTTGCTCGGTTGCATCCATGAGATGGGATACGGCGAATGCACCAAGTGCGTGGTGTAAGGAGGGAAATAGATGACTGAAGAACTGCATGTCAGAGCAAAAAGTGCGGTTAAAAAAAAGGCTGTCTTCGGAGAAGAGATCGATTTCGGCTTATATAAGGATAATGGCATCCTTCACGATTATATGTCCAGTCTGGAGGCGCTCTCTGAGGCTGAAAAGAAGGACATGCTCAGGGCGGGGGTAGATGCCTCCGGTCAGGGAAGGACGGGTACCTATATCCAAAAGGACCACTCGGTGATCCATTCCAGCGTCAGCCAGGATGGGTTGGAAGTGATCAGTATTACCGAGGCGCTGGAGAAGTACCCCTGGGTTCGGGATTACTACTGGAAAAACGTGGCAGTAGACGCCGACATGTACACAGCGAGAGCAGAGCTGCACCAGGAACACGGTTATTTTATCAGGGCGCTGCCTGGAGTAAAAACTGTTTATCCTGTTCAGGCCTGTCTCTACATCACCCAGGAGGGCCTGATCCAGGATGTGCATAATATCGTCATCGCAGAAGAGGGCTCAGAGCTCAATATCATTACCGGCTGTACCACCGGACACGGGGTGGAATCGGGAATGCACATCGGGGTTTCGGAGTTTTACGTCAAGAAAAACGCCACCATCAGCTTTACCATGGTGCATAATTGGGCTGAGAACGTGGCGGTGCGGCCACGCACCGGCGCTACAGTGGAGGATGGCGGGGCCTATCTTTCTAATTATATCTGCATGAAACCGGTACGTAGCCTCCAGATGTACCCGACCGCCATCCTGGATGGGAAAAGCAGCCTGGCACGGTTTCATTCAATTCTGGTGGCGCAGCCTGGTTCCCATATGGACGTCGGCTCCCGTGTAATATTGCGGGGAGAGCAGAGCCGGGCGGAGATCATCGCCCGTTCGGTGACCAGGGGGGGCTACATCATGAACCGCGGTCACCTGCTGGGAGAGGTTGCGGGTGCCAAGGGGCACCTGGAGTGCCGCGGGCTGATGCTATCGCCACACGGAGTGATCGCCGCTATCCCTGAACTGGAAGCCCGGGCTGAGGGGGTAGAACTGTCGCACGAAGCAGCCGTGGGCAAGATCGCCGAGGAAGAGATCGAGTACCTGATGGCACGCGGTCTGTCCGAAGAAGATGCTACGGCCACTATCGTGCGCGGTTTCTTGAACGTCAAAATTATGGGATTGCCGCCGGCGCTTGAAGCAGAAGTTCAGCACGCTATTGAAATGAGCGAGCAATCCGGTCTGTAGATTTGCTGGCTCATGCAATCAAAGACCAGACTCAAGCTATTCGGATTATGCTCTGCTAATGCTATAATTAACATAATTAGAGGGGAAATTGAAGCAGAGGTGGGCTATGGCCAGCATCGGTATTGTCACAGACAGCACTACCTATCTTTCGCCAGCGCAGGTGGAAGAGTACCAGGCGGAGGTCGTATCGCTGATCGTCAACTTCGGAGACGATAGTTGGCCGGAGGCTAATGTTACCAACTATCAGGATTTCTATCTCCGGCTGCGTCAGGTATCTTATCTTCCTACCACCTCGCAGCCATCCATGGGTGATTTTTTGCAGGCCTACGACCGGATGGCCGGCAAGGTACAGAGCATCATCTCGATTCATCTTTCGGCGGGGATCAGCGGAACGGTTCAGGTAGCCCGGTCTGCCGCCAGGATGATGCCGGGAGTGGATATATCGGTGGTGGACTCTTCGGCTGCGGCTATCGGAACCTATATCCTTGTGGATGCCGCTGCCCGGACTATCGCTGCCGGTTGGGAAAAGAATCGTATATTACAAGCGCTGGAATACATCAAGTCGCACCGCACCTTGATGTTCTTGCCGGATTCCTTGGAATACCTGAGAAGGGGCGGCCGCATCGGCGGCGCAGCCGCTCTGGTGGGTACTCTGCTGCAGGTGAAGCCGATCTTGTACTTCAATCCCGATAAGAACAACATCATCGATCTCTACGAGAAGATCAGAACCAGAGAAAGAGGACTGCAAAGAATGTTGGCGGAACTGGACAAGGCCTATCAGCAATCGCACGAACTGAAGACGGCGGTTGTCCATGTGGGGGCGGAAGCTGACGGCAAGGCCCTAGTGCGGCGGATACAAGAACTTTACCCCGGACTAACGCCGGATCTGTGCCCGGTAGGACCGGTGGTGGGGGCGCATATAGGCCCGGGAACCCTGGGAATCTGCTGTTATCCGGTAACGCCCGAATTGCAGGAAATAATCAGGTACAAGCTGCCGTAGGTTAGCTGTCCTGCACGTAGATAGCAATCATGGCGGTAGGCTAAGGCAAAGAAAGTATTCAAGGCCTCCTGTTCCAATTCGGAATGCGGAGGTCTTACTTCATCATAACGTCCTTATTATTACTCTCCCAAATGACAATATTTATCTAAATAATAGCACTTGACAAATGGATCATATATATAAGAATATATTAATAGACTTATAATGGAGATGAGAGACGTTGGCAGACCGTCCCATAAACATGGCAAATGTCTTCAAGGTTCTGGGGGATGAGAAGAGGGGCAAAATAATCAGGATGCTGGCTTCAAATGCTGATGAGCTTTTTTGCGTATCTGATATGGCAAAAAAACTTGGTATCTCCCAGCCTGCTGTTTCCCAGCATATAAGAATTCTAAAGAGTATCGGACTGCTCGAAGAGAACCGCAAAGGATTCAGAGTATTCTATACAATCAATCTTGACGTATTCAGGGAATTTAAAGATAAGTTTGATGAGATGTATAAAAAAGCCTTTAAAAAATGCCCCTACGATATCTCTTGCGACAAATGTTCCCATAAGGACTGCTAATAGCCAACTAATTTGTTGGTATCTATATAAGAAAATGCATATACACTTATATTAAATGAAAGGGTGATCAGCCATGGAATAGTTGCGTCATATCTACGATTCCGGTGCTAAAAGCAGCTTAAGAGGAGACTGCTGGATCCATCCGTATGATATGTTTCCTCTGAGCAGCATATCTGAAGGGGGGGGTCTTAATCCGGTGAATGAATCGGTAGAGACAATCAAACTGCTCCAGGAAGGACGGGAGGCGATCCAAGAAACGCTGCCCGGGGTGATGGAAGGTTTCAGGGATTTTTGCCAATCAGCAAATGCTCAGGGGCTGATACCGAATAAGATGAAGGAATTGATCGCAGTAGCCGTTGCCGTGGGAATTCGGTGTCAACCGTGCATTGTCCACCGCGTAAAAGAAGCGCTCGATCAAGGAGCGACGGCGGCAGAGATCTTGGAGGCGTGCAGTGTCGCCATGACCATGGGAGGCGGGCCGTCCATAGCCTATACATCCTATGTGGTGCGAGCATTAAAGGATTTTAAGGCGTTATAGAAAATGATAAGGGAGGTTTTTCAAGATGCGCTGCGACAAGTGCCAAGTTGAAATTCCCGATGATGAGGTCTATCTGCATGCCGGAAGTAATTACTGCGAAGATTGCTATATCGTTGTGATGTCACGCCCCAAGACCTGTGACGTGGGCGCCGTGTCAGCGGCACGGGCCAGCAAAGCCCTGCTGGGGCAAAGCGGAGAAGAGGGGCTCACACCCATGCAGAAGAAATTTTATGATTATGTCAAAGAAAAAGGGTCGGTAACCCAAGAGGAGCTTATCAGCTATATGAAGGCCAGTTATCCGAATATGACAATAGAAGAGGGCGATGGAATATTTGCAACCTTACGTCATCTCGAACTGGTAAAAGGCCATAGAGAAGGCATCGGGGAAGGCGTTAAGGTCTATGTCGATATCTGGTCTTGATCGCACCCCTAATTTCATTTTTCTGAAAGACTTGCGGTGCAAAAGTACCTGGGTTTAAAAAGAAAGGAGGATCTGCCTATGAATATACAATCTTTCGACCCGGTTCAATACAAGGCCGGACAACGGCAACTGTGGGATAGCCTCGCTGCTGGCTGGGAAAAGTGGTGGCCAGCACAGGAACAGGCGTTGCAGTGCGTCAGCGATCACCTCGTGGGCCTGGCGGAGATTAGACCTGGAGATCAGGTACTGGATATCGGCACCGGCGTCGGCGAGCCCGCCATTACCGCCAGCCTTCGTGCCGGCCCGGCAGGGCATGTCTTGGCGACCGATCTGTCCCCGCAGATGCTGCTAATCGCCCAAAAGCGTGCAAAAGAACTCAATATACAAAATCTGGAGTTTAGGGCGATGGACGCAGAGGCCATGGATTTTCCCGCAAGCACTTTCAACGCCATCCTGTGCCGATTCTCGCTGATGTTTCTGACCGATCTTGCCGCTGTCCTGGTGACGATCAGGCTGCTGCTGGCGCCTGGAGGGAAGTTCGCCGCCTCTGTCTGGGACGTGGCGCCGAAGAACCCTCTGTTCAGTCTGGCGTACGGCCTGGCGCAGAAAATGTTCCAACTGCCACCGCCAACTGCGGGGACACCAACTATATTTGATCTGGCGGAGGGCATTTTGGAACAAGCGCTTCTCAAAGCAGGCTTTACCAACGTACATGCCGAGTCGCTGTCATCCACATCGGAACTGCCTTCAGCAGAGATGCTGATGCAATTTTTACGGGATGTCAATGCTCCGCTCGTTGGTATGCTCGCCGCGCAGCCGGCCCAAAGACAGGCCGAATATTGGCAGGCGTTCATAGGAGCCATGCAGGAATATACCAGGGCGGATGGCAGCATTCGCATCCCAGGCATGGCCATCTGTGCGGTTGGGCAGCGATAGAATGAACACGCATGGAACTCCTCCTTAGATATCTTAACGTCAAAGGATTGGAGATGGCAGTCAATGTCACTGCAACTAATTAGAGGATACGAAATGAGGCTGGAATCACCGGGATGTCATCCAGGGGCCAACTGGTATCGTGTCTTCATCGCTTTGGAGAACGACATCAGCGAAGTTCTCCCGTATCTTAATGCCGATCTGAGGGGACTCGTTGATTATGACCACAAGAACAAGATCTTGCTTTGGGCATCCAGCAGGATAGAAAAGATATATGCATTCAGACCCCACGAAATTGGAATTACGCCTATCTCCGATAGGGAAGAAGCAAGAGAGTTAACCAATAGAATTATCGGCATCGTCAACGATGTCTGGAATCGAAGAAACGAGATACAGCCGAATTATGAGGGCAAGAAAGCCTTACCGACCGTGATGGATATCTATAAGCTCTTGCCAAGAACCAACTGTAAGGAGTGCGGTTTTCCCACCTGTATGGCCTTTGCTACTGCCTTAAGAAATGATTCTAAAAGATTAACATCTTGTTCGTATATGCCCGAGGATGCTTTTTTAAAACTGGTATCGCAAGGACAATAACGGACACACAAAAATTGAAAAAAATAAATGTCAGAGAGATGGTCCCTCCCAGCACTTAATTCAGGGGAGAGGAGAGGTCATCAACTTATCACCAATTCCGTTCCCTTGTCACTTGTCACCAAAGTTACGTAATAAAAAAATACCGCCAGCTAGGTCTGACGGTATGATGTACTGTGATTAGTATGTGCTTACCAGCCCCTGCTATATGACCCGGCGCAGGGAATGCAGGCCAGCTTGCCATCCTTCACCCGTGCCCGGGCCTCGGAGACATTCTCGCCACAGAAGGCGCAGGTGACAGAGTCGAAGATGCGGGCCTTCGATGGTAATTCCTCTTCGGTATGTTGTACCTTGCAAAACTCCTCCTGCGGCATGTCCAGGATCTGGCGCATGATTATCTGCTGGTTTTGGGCGAACTGTTGTCGCTCTTCGTCGCTGGCATTGCCGGCAAACACCTGGGCGCGCAGTGCGGTTTGTTGCTCATCCTGCCGCCAGGAACCTGCATTGGCAGAGATGCGCACTCCCTTGCCGCTGTTACGATTTAGAAAGGTGAAGGCATGTTTCCCGTAATCCCGGTAGAGCAGGTTGCCCTTGCCCAGAGTGCAGCCGGTGACCACCATCACGGCGTCAACGCCGCAGGCATCTGTCTCAGCAATGGCCACCAACTCCTCGTCCTCGGCCCGGATTGCCGCCAGTTCCTGCAGTCCGATCTTGGCGGCCCGGTAGCCGATCGCCAGACCCGGACAAACATGGCCGTGAAAATCAGCGCATTGCTCCCAATCGTTTTTTTCTGTGTCCATTTTGTTCACTCCTTTTGATTTATTATATACCTCGATGCCTGTAAGAAAATACGCCGATGATGAGCTTGAACAACCCCTTAATCTCCATCAACTCCGCCATCGACAGCATGATGTGTCATCGCGGGTAGCGTGCCACTGTTAACAGGAGTTCATGCCTTATCCCCTGTCGGATTGCTTTAGGGGATCGCTTATTCCAGCGTCACTTTCTTGAAGCCGCCGTAATCCTTGGCCATCTGAGCGTACGCAGGCTTGCCCAGCAGCTAAGCAAAGATCGTGACCAGATAAGGAGAATTGAAGATCGCTGCAACGATGCCGGTGCCCTGTATTGGCGCCGCTCCACCGATGATGATGGCCAGGGATGCGCCAAAGGCGGCTCCCTGGGACAATCCCAGGGTGAAAGGGGATGCCAGGGGGTTTCTAAGCAGGTTCTGCATGATACAACCGGCCACCGACAG
>JAHFCR010000049.1:0-14346 GCA_023249405.1 Peptococcaceae bacterium
AAGCTTTCTTGTATGGGGGTCATAGTGATAATTGAACATATCATTGATCAAGTGGCCGTGCATTTGTTCGTAAATGGTAATGTTCTTCCAGTTCAAAGTGTTGGCGTCCATGTCTTTAGCGAAAGTAATCACAATATCAGTGTTCACTGGTAGGTCTGTTTCGCCCATGGATGGATAAGTGGACGCAATCCAGCTTGATTCATTTGCAGTTGCTTGCTGATTAGTGGCGATCGTTGTTTCCGGTACGCTTGTTGCAGGCGGCTGCGCTCCATTTGTTGCTGGCAGCTGTTTTTTGTCGATTGACCTGCAACCGGAAGTGACCATAAAACACAGCAGCAAGAGAAATGCGAGTAGTAATGTTTTACGGCCTTGTAACCAATCCAAGCTCTCACATCCCCGCCATGCTTTGCTTGAGATTACTAACCCGTTCCTTTTACATTATAACCTACGAAGTCCAATTAAATGTTACTGCAACAGTGGTATTGCCGGTCAAACCCAGGTAATTCATTACCCCATCTGAAAGATCAATCGCTGCTCCAGTATTACGCGCACTTGAAGGCATCAGCGTTCACGGTGACTATCTATGGTTCTAATTCCATTCAACTGGTGGATGTTTGTTGCGCCCATGGAATAATTCTGTCCAATTCAGCCCCCGCCGCCGGGGGCTTTTTCAATGAACGGCAAACAAATATTTTACAAGCTGTCATTGGAAAGCAGGGAAATTGATATGGACGGCGAACATCCATATAGTTCCAAAAATACTATTTAAAGGTGGGTGGGATTGCGTGAGGAAGCCATGTGTCGTTGCCGGTATAGTATTAGCTCTTATGTTGGTATTACCTGGCGCTGCCTGGGCCGGAGGCAAGACATCTCCGGAAACAATGTCCTTTGTGATCGGGCAGAGTTCTTACAGCGTCGGCGGTGTCGTTCACAAGATTGATGTGGCGCCGTTTATCGAGAACGGCAGGGTATTTGTGCCTGCGCGCTACCTTGACGCCATCGGCATAAAGATGGGTTGGGACAAGGTAACATCTACGGTGACGCTGGCTAAAGGCAACACTACTGCAAAGTTTGTCATCGGTAAAAAGAGCATGATTGTCAACAGCAAGGCGAGCGCTATCGGCGCCGCCCCGGTTTTAAAGAATAAGCGGGCATTTATTCCGGTGCGCTATATAGCCGAGACCTTCGGTCTCGCTGTTAAATGGGATCAGGCGTCGCATACTGTGAGCATTTAGCCTGCCAATTTGGTAATTTGTCATTAACTAATTGACAAATGAAATACATATAGTTAAAATACGACTAATAACATAATTATAATAGGAATAGGAAAGTATTTGAACCGTGCTCCGCCTGATATTGCGTGCGGCGGGGCGCTAAAAATTTCATATGCTGCTTGGTCCGATCAGACAAACTGAAGGCTGAGTGATTTTCTACGGGGAAAGAATTTCCCGTGGGAAATGAACTTGGCCTTATATTTTTTGGTGGCTGCGTTAACAACTGGTTTTTATCTGGCAACTACCTCGCATAAGAGGCCTCATATCTTAAAAACGCCGAATGAAAGGGGATCTAACTTGAGCAAGCACGAGAAAATTCTTGATGATCTGGCAAAGGGAGTGGCGGAACTCGATGCAAACCTGACTAGAAGCGCTGCATTGGAAGCTGTTGTAGCAGAGATGGATGCCCAAGTGGCTATCGATCAGGGCCTCGTCAGGGGTATGAGTGAGGCCGGGCGATTGTATGAGCAAGAGGAGTATTTTGTTCCGGAACTATTGATAGCTTCAGATTCCTTGAATGTCGGGCTGGAGATTCTGACTCCGCACCTGCCTAGAGCAGGGGATGGAAAAAGGGCCAGGATGGTGCTGGGCGTAGTTCAGGGCGATACTCACGATATCGGCAAGAACCTGGTCAGGATCATGCTGGATGTCGGTAATTTTGATGTCATTGACCTGGGGCGCGATGTCCCGGCAGAAGTTTTCGTGGCAAAGGCTAAAGAATTCGGGGCAGACATCCTCGGGCTGTCTACCTTGATGACCACTACCATGCCGCAGATGGCCAGGGTGATCGACCTGCTAAGGCAAGAGGGAATCAGAGACCAGATCAAGGTGATCGTGGGAGGCGGTCCGATCTCCGCTGCTTTTGCCGGCAGGATAGGGGCTGATGGTTATGCGGACAACGCTACCAGCGCTGTGCGGGTGGCCAGGGATCTGTTGCAAAAACAGCCTCAGGCGGAGATTGCTTGAACATCCGGGGAGAGCGCAATGAGGATGCCGCCCGGGCATGCCATCAGTCACGCTAAGCCAAAGTACTAGCGTTGCAAGATTAAAACGGAGTGCCGGAAGGTCCCCGGGAAGATGAGACGGGCAACGGGCGCCGGGATGGAATCACTCCGGAATTAGATGTAGTAAACGAGACACAGCAATGGAGGCAGGCAACAGGAAATGAGCAACTTTGTGGACAGGCCACGCTATCTATGCGCCCTGGGCGGCGCCGTCGGTACCTTGAAAGTACTGCCACGGACAATACCGATCATTCACGCCGCAGCCGGATGCGGCGGCAATATCGCCAACGCCCTGAACGGTTCTGCCGGCTACCTGGGCAGCGGCTACTGCGCAGGGCAGGCATTGCCCAGCACCAACATCTATGAAAAGGACATCGTGTTTGGCGGCGAGGAGCGCCTGGAAGAACAGATCTCCAATACCCTGCGGCTGATCGACGGAGACCTTTTCTTCGTGGTCACCGGCTGCATGGTGGAGATGATCGGCGATGATACCCTGTCGGTTTCCAGGCGCTTCCGCAATCAGGGATATCCGGTCCTGGCAGCCGAGACGGCGGGTTTTAAGGGAAACTCCTACCGCGGCTACGACATCGTCCTGGAGACTCTCTTCCGGGAATATGTGGATGTCAGTTCCGTCAAAGACCCGAAGACCGTCAATCTCTGGGGAGTGGTGCCGGTCCAGGACGTATTCTGGATGGGCAATCTCAATGTGTTGAAAAGCCTGCTCGGTCAGTTGGGCTACCGGGTCAACACCTTTTTCGGCGAGGGTGAAACCCTGGACAACCTGAAAGGCGCCGGATCGGCCAGCCTGAACATCGTCGTTTCCGATACCTTCGGGATTCAGGCGGCCAAAGTCTTCGAGGAAGTGCACGGAGTCCCCTATATCACGGTACCGCTGCCAATCGGCTCTGCGGGAACGGAGCGCTTCCTGCGGACCGTGGCAGCCGCCCTGCAGGTTGACGAGGCTATTGTGGGACAGGTGATCGCCGGGGAGAAAGCCCGGTACTATGCCTACCTGGAAAGGCTCTCCGATGTTTATAACGACCTCGATCTGCAGAGGTACTGCGTGATTGTAGGCGATTCCAACTACGCTCAGGCGCTAACCGGTTTTGTGGCCGACGATCTGGGCTGGTTGCCCGAGCTGGTCGTGATCACCGATATCCTGACCGATGAAGAGCAAAAATTGGTCGCTGGCAGGTTCGGCGGTTTTGCCTCGGGGATTGCTCCCAGGGTGGTTTTTGATACTGATGCCGGCAACATGTCCAGGCACTTCAATGATCTCTGGCCCAGAAACAGGAGCCAGAGATATTATGATGCCTTCAGCCCGGCTTTCGTGATCGGCAGCGCCTTTGACAGGGATTTTGCCGAAAAGTTGGGGGCGCCGCACCTGAGCGTCAGCTATCCGGTATCCAACCGGGTCGTCCTGGACCGGGCCTATGCGGGATACGCCGGAGCCCTGCGGCTGACTGAAGATATCCTGAGTGTCCTGGTGGGCAACAGATAAACAAATTCTTGATTCAGGTGGGGTTTTAACCCCATCTGAATTAGAAGATGTTATCCCACCCCACCGGGGCACCCTCTGGGTCGGGTACCCGGGTGCCCGGCTTAGCGGCGGTTAGCTATCGGATAAAACTGTTTCAGGATAGAGCGGATAGTCGTCGGATACAAGGAGGAAATGACAAGATGGATTATGTGCGCGAAAAAGCGCCTCCGGTCCGGGAAGACCGGCTACAGACCTGCAACGCCTATGGGGGCAACTGCTGCGACTTGGCCGGCAAGTCCAAGCAGGGATGCCTCATCGGCGCCAGGAGGACCTTCGCCCAGGCGCAGGGGTGCCAGTTGAACCTCAGTCTGGCCATCCTGAACACGATCAGGGATTCGGTGATCATCGTGCATGGGCCCATCGGTTGCGGGGGCAGCAGCGCCTCCAGCGCCGGGATCAATAAGAATTTCCTGAAGCTCAGGGACGCAGGGGCCAGAGACGTCCCCTGGATCAATACCAACCTTGGCAACAACGAGGTCATCGGCGGCGGGGAGGCCAATTTGCGGGCAGCCATTCTCCATGCCGAGAAAGAGTTTCGGCCCAGCGCCATCATCATCGTCAACAGTTGTGTCCCGGCTATTATCGGCGACGATATCGACGGCGTGGTGGCAGAACTGCAGAAAGAGGTGAACGCCAGGCTGGTTCCGGTTCATTGCGAGGGATTCAAGACCAGGATCTCTGCCAGCGCCTATGATTCGGTCTATCATGGAATCCTGCGCAACCTGGTCTACCCGCCGGAGCATGAGGCGAGGGTAATGCCGGATGAGTTGGAGGATCTGAAAGAAAAATACCGCCTGAGCCGGACGGTCAATCTCTTAAATGTGGCTTCCATGAGCAGGGCGGACGAGGTTGAACTGACCAGGCTGTTGAAAGCCCTCGATCTTAACCTGAACATCATGCCCTGCTATGCCCATCCGGATGATTTCCAGGGAGCCACCGAGGCGGCGCTGAGCGTCTGCATCTGCGCCACTCACGATGACTATTTTGTCGAGCACCTGAAAGAGAGATACGGCGTTCCCTTCATCATCAGCGGTATCCCTATCGGGATCAGGTATACCAATCAATGGATCATGGAGATCGCCCGGTTTTTTAAGCTGGAGGATGCCGCCCGGCGCCTGATAGCGGCGGAGACCGGGGAGCTGGAACAGGCCCTGATTCCCTACCGGGAAGTGCTCAGAGGCAAGCGGGTGCTGATTGGCGCCGGCGAGATCAGGGTGCTGGCCATGGCCGAATTACTCCGGTACCTGGGCCTGGAGGTCCTGGGCCTGCGGGTGCACCACTACGACAAGTTTGCCGACGCCATGCTGAGCGAGATGCCCGACGAAAAGCTGATGTATAATGTGGCCACCGGTCAGCCCTTTGAGCAGGCCAACCTGCTCGCCAGGCTGCAGCCGGACCTCTTTGTGGGGCATACCGGAGCCAACGGGCTGGCGGCAAAACAGGGGCCGCCCATCATGCCGGCCTTTCAGCAATCAGGTATCTATATGGGGTATAACGGAGTCTTTGAAATTGCCAGGAAGCTGGCGCGAAAACTCAGGAATCCTGCTTTCAACCGTAATCTGGCCGCCAACACCCGCCTGCCCTATGTCCAGGAGTGGTACGATCAGGACCCTTTTTCCTATATCGATACCGGAGATATGCCGGTTGGGCCGGTTGAGGCCGAGCAGCGCAACGCTGGTTGAATGAGGCGCCATGATGGCCAATCAGGCCAAAGGAGGATTACGGCATGTCTCTATCTAAGGGAATTGTGGCCAGGAACCTGGCGTTGCCCAGACTGCGCAGCCTGAAACTGGCCTCGCTGCAGCCGGCAATTTCATTACTGCTGATAGCGTTGCTGATACTGGTGCATAAAATCCTGCCCAACGTCCAGCCATCCGGGAATACCACCAACTTCGTGGACCTGGTCTACGTTCTGGCGGGGCTTTACGCCGCCTGGTGGATAGCCTCGTCCTTTGTAGGGTCGCTGAAAGCGAGGCTGGAGTATGCCACTCCCATCATCATCGCGGTTCTGGTGTTTCTGAATGCCTGGGAATTGCTGACACTCAAGTCCAATATCTTTCCCGCACCCTACTTTCCCTCTATTTCTAAAATAATCGGAGTTCTCTTTTCCGATTGGCAGCTCCTCGGTTTGAGCGCCCTCTATTCGTTGCGGCTGCTGATTCTGGGCTTTACCTGCGGGGCCGCCGTGGGGATTCCGACCGGTATTGCCATGGGTTGGTCACAGCGGTTCAGCTACTGGATGACCCCCATCCTCCGTACTGTTGGCCCGATACCGGCAACAGCCTGGATTCCGATCGTGCTGGTGGCCTTCCCGTCCAGTTTCTGGGCCAGCGTCTTTCTGGTAGCCCTGGGCACCTGGTTTGCCATGACTATCATGAGCTGGTCAGGGGTGGCCAACGTGGACAACGCCTATTTCGAGGTGGGAAAAACATTGGGCGCCGGCAACTGGTACCTTCTGAGCAGGATAGCCCTGCCGGCGGCCCTGCCGATCATCTTTATCGGTTCCTTCAAGGCCCTGAGTGTTTCCTTCGTCGCCCTGGTGGTGGCCGAGATGCTGGGCGTCAGGGCCGGCCTGGGCTGGTACATTCAGTGGGCCTATGGCTGGGCTCAATACCAGAACGTTTACGCCGCCCTGATCGTGATGGGGCTGCTCTTCTCCGGTGTGATCTCCTTCGTGTTCTACATCAGGGACCGGGTGCTAGTCTGGCAGAAGGGGCTGATTAAATGGTAGAGATCGCGGAGGCAGGCAGGGTTTCGATCAGGGGCGTGACCAAAATCTTCAACCCGGGTACGGAGTCGGAACTGACCGCCCTGGATCGGGTCAGCCTGGAGGTCGAGCCCGGCAGTTTTATCTCACTGCTTGGGCCCAGCGGTTGCGGAAAGTCCACCCTGCTGCGGTTGGTGGCGGGTCTGGAGCAGGCAACCTCAGGCAGCCTGACCCTGGACGGAGAGGAGATCAGGGGTCCGAACTATTTGCGGGGTCTGGTTTTTCAGGATCCGACCCTTTTTCCCTGGAAGACGATCTCGCAGAATATCGCTACCGGGTTGGATGCCAGGGGTATCCTGGCCGGTAAAAAGGATAAGGTGGACGAATATATCAATCTGGTGGGATTGAAAGGATTCGAGAACGTCTATCCGCACCAGGTATCCGGCGGCATGGCTCAGCGGGCCGCTCTCGCCCGGGCGCTGATCAACCATCCCAAGGTGCTGTTGATGGATGAACCGCTGGGAGCGCTGGATGCCTTTACCCGGATGCGGATGCAGACTGAGATCCTGCAGATCTGGGAAAGCCGCGGCACAACCGCCCTCTTCGTGACTCACGATATTGATGAGGCCATCTTCCTGAGCGACAGGATTGCCGTGATGACCCCGCGTCCAGGGAAGATCAAGGAATTGATCGAAGTGCCGCTGGGCCGGCCAAGAGCGCGCAACCACCCGGATTTTATCAGGATGCGCAATAAAATCCTGCAGATCTTCGATTTCTCGGAGGAGCACCTCCTGAGCTATTACATATAGGCAAAAATATAGTTTTTCATAAAAATTAACGGGGAGAGAAGAAGATGAGGAAGCGTAAGATCGCATTGTTTTTAGTGGTGTCTTTATTGTTGAGCCTGGTGGCCGCCGGTTGCGGTAAGAAGGAACAGGCTGCCACCACCGGACAGCCGGCAGCCGCCGCCCAGACGGTTACCCTGGGGCATGTGGGCGCCGTCTGCGAGGCTCCCCTGTTTGTCGCCTATGAGAAGGGATTCTTCAAGGAAAAGGGCATTAACGTCGTGTTGTACAGAATTCCGGACGATGCGGACAAAAAGGTGATCCTGGCCACCGGTAAGGTCGATGTGACAGACGGGGTGCTGCAGACATGGTTGAAAGCCCTGGAGTCGGGGATCGACATGAAGTTTACCGGAGGCACGCATACCGGTTGCCTTTCGATTATCGCCCTGCCCAATTCCAGCATCAACAGCGTAAAAGACCTCAAGGGAAAAAATGTCGCCGTTTCCGGGGCCATCGGCGGCGGTACCATGAACTACGCTTACCGGGCGCTGATCAAGGCCGGGTTGAATCCGGCGAAGGATGTCACCTGGAAGGCCTACCCCTCGGCCCAGCTGATCACCGCTCTGCAAAAGGGAGAGGTAGACGCCGCGGTGGGGGGCGACACCCTGAATTATACCTGGAAGGATCAGGGCCAGGCCAAGATCATTGCTTCCATGGCCAAGGACCCGGGCTTCAGCGATGAAATCTGCTGCCTCATCGCATTCAACAGCAACTTTATCGCCAAGCATCCGGACGAGGCAAAGTCGATCACCGAGGCCATCAACAAGGCAACGCTGTGGGTCAAGCAGAACCCGGAAGAGGCTGCCCGGATCATGGTAGACAAGAAGTACATCCTGGGCACTGTGCCGCTCAACACGGAACTGGTCAAGAGCTATGACTGGGATCCGAGTCTCGACAAGGCTAAAGAGGCCCTGGCCACTTCCGCCAAGGAATTCAAGGCGGCGGGGATTCTGGGGCCGGACGCCGATATCCAGAATTATGTGGGCAAATACTTCGTGGATCTGCCCGGGCTTACGACAGAGTAAAGGGGACAAGGATCAGAAATGAACAATGGTGGGCACGAGGATGAGATGACCCCGAAAGAGAGGTTCAGGGCGTTACGCGAGGGCAGGGCCTATGACCGTGTCCCCTGCAACCCGTCTCTGGGCGATCATGCAGCCAGGGTTGTTGGGATCAAGCTTTCAGAATACCATTTGTCGGCCGGGAAGATGGCTGAGGCCCAGATTGCTGCCTATCGAACCTATGGACATGATACGGTGGGAGTGGGAGCGCTGCTGGGTATCGTACACGCCCTGCGCTGCGAGGTGATCTACCCGGAGCAGAACACCCCATACATAAACGATTATTATATCAAGGAATCAGGCGATCTCGATCGCCTGATTCCTCTGGAACGCCAGAAGAACCCGCATCTCTCGCTGTGCTTTCAGGCCGCCGGGATCATTCTCGACGAGATCGGTGACGAGGTGCCCGTCTCTATAGGCGTCAGGGGCCCCTTCAGCACTGCGGCCAATATCAGGGGCGTGGAAAATTTTCTGCGGGATCTCTATTACCACCCCGAGTTTGCCCACCGCCTGTTGCGGTTTACCCTGGAGAACATCATTCCGGTGGTCAGAGAGACGGTTGCGTTGGGAGCGGTGGTCAACATTTCGGACCCGGTTGCTTCCGGGAGTCTGATCGGGCCAAAACAGTATCAGGAGTTTGCCATGCCGTACACCAGGGAACTGATCACCGCCGCCGTAGAGGCTGGCGGGGAACCGCCAACGCTGCACATCTGCGGCAATACCAAGCGGATCTGGCCGGCCATGGCCGATACCGGAGCCGGCGTCCTCAGTATCGAGGACAAGATCGATCTGGAGCAGGTAAAGCAGGCTGTGGGCGATCGGGTGATCATTGCCGGCAATGTCCGGCCGACGAATGCCATGTACCTGGGAAAGCCTGAGGATGTGGAGGCGGACGTGAGGCAGGGCCTGCGGCAGGCCTACGATAGCCCGAAAGGCTACATCGTGCAGATGGGATGCGCTCTGCCGGTCGATACGCCGCCCGAAAATGTTCATGCTTTTGTGGGAGCCGTCCGCAAATACGGGCAATACCCTCTGAATCCGGAACTCTTCAGTTGACATGATTGTCTGGGCAACCTGGCAGATGATGACGTACCTTCATATCGCTTTAGCGCAACCCAGGTGAAGCATTGTCCATTTGAGACGGGAGGAGAAAAAAATGGCTGATGAAGCGTTTCGGGAGGAAATGACCCCCAGAGAAAGGTTCGATGCTGTGCTGGACGGCAAATCCTTCGATCGGCTGCCGATCAATCTGTTGCTGGGCGATCATGCCTCGAGGGTCACCGGGATCAGAACATCGGACTATTACCTCGATCCGGAAAAACTGATCGAGGCCCAGGTCGCCGCCCAGAAAACGTATGGCCATGACCTCATTCTGGCGTCCTCATCGCTGTTGAAGGACCTGGGAGTGAAAACGGTGGTTCCCGAGGATGGCCTGCCCTATGTGGAAGGCAATCTCATCAATGACGAGTTTGACCTGGAGCGGCTGGAGCCTCCAGGCCCCCATAAGCATAAAAACTTTATCAACCACCTGGAGGCCCTGATCGACGCCCTGGGCCCCGATATCCCCGTCGTGGTCACGGTCGGAGGCACGCTCAGTACGGCGGCCAAGTTGAGGGGAACAGAAAATCTCTTGCGCGATCTTTACTATAACCCGGAATTGGTGCATAAAATACTTCATTTTGTCGTCGCCAGTGTCATTCCCTACATCAACGAGGCCTACTCCCTGGGTGTATATTTTGCTGTATTTGACCCGGTTGCTTCCGGTAGCCTGATCGGTCCCAAACAATACCGGGAGTATGCCCTCCCGTACCAGCGGGAGATTATCGCCTATGTCAAAAAGGTCGGTGCCCGCTCCATGCTCCATATCTGCGGCAATACCAGCAAGATATGGAATGATATGGCCGATACCGGGGCGGATTGGCTCAGCCTGGATAACACCGTTGACCTGGAAGCGGCCAAGCACACGGTTGGCGGCCGGGTCATCCTGGACGGCAATATCCGGCCGGCGGACACCATGTTTCTCGGGACCCCTGTTGATGCGGAGGAAAACGTCAAGGAATGCCTGCGCAAAGCCTATGACAACCCCAGGGGCTTTATTTTGGGCCTGGGCTGCGGTCTGCCTACCAACACACCGCCCGCGAATATTCACGCTCTGGTGGCTGCGGCCCGGAAGTATGGCCGGTATCCGCTGGATCCCGAACTTTTCAGCTAGAGGCGAGGTTGGATTGAGGGGAACGTGGCGGCGATCGGGATCGGAGCCGACCGCTTCGGAGAGAATGGCTTCAATACCCTGCTAGGGCGCAACTCCTTCATCCAGCCGGTCGTGACCGCCCTGTTCGGCCTGATCCCCAACTGCTTCTCCTCGGTCTTGATTGCGGCCAGCTTTCTCAGGGGCGCTCTGGGTTTCGGGTCCATGATTGCCGGATTGTTGGCCAACACGGGATTCGGCATCCTGGTACTCTTCAGGGAGCTTCCCCTGAAGAGAACGCTGGGGGTCATCCTGTTGCTGCTGGCGATCAGCATCCTGGTGGGAGAGCTCTTTTTTTACGCCTTGGGGTGATAATGCTGCTCCCGTAGCTCTGGGGCTATACTTGCATCCCCTCATTCTGGGAGGGGGTGATTATACGGGGAAAGGTCTTACCCTGCATGATTCCGGTCAAACTGTCCTTGGCCGTGGATGACCCGGTTACCGGGGCGAGCGAAAACTCCGGCAGGAATGCCTTCACGAGCTATACCCTGCCGGAGATGGTGTTGCGTGCCTTTCTTCGCTGCTGTGAGATCGCCAGCCTCGAAGATGCCAATCTCTAGGATGGAGTTTAGAGCAGTTCGACGTTGGCCGCCTGCTCGCCACGGGGACCGGTGGTGACTTCGAATTGGACCCGCTGGCCCTCGGCGAGGCTCTTGAAGCCCTGTCCCTGGATTGCTGAAAAATGGACGAAGACGTCGGTTCCGCTGTCGCTCTCGATAAACCCGTAGCCCTTGCCATCGTTAAACCATTTGACTGTTCCCTGCAACCATAATTCCTCCTTGTCGTTTTATATCGATGTTATTATTACCCTTCTTGCCCCGTAACTTGCATGTATTTTGTGATAAGATAGAGAAAACTTAATTCAGGCAACGCCTGAATGATCCGATTGATCTGGAGTGGTCGTAGTGAATCCGGTAGAGCGCGTGCGCCAGTACCTGGCCCAATTTCCGTATGAGATTGAGATCCGGGAGTTCGAGGAGAGCACCAAAACGGCGGGGCAAGCTGCCCGGGCGGTTGGCGTCGAGGTCGGGCAGATCGCCAAATCGGTGCTTTTGCTGATCGGCGAGCAGGCAGTGATGGTGGTCACCAGCGGCGATGCCAAGGTGAACCAGAGCCGGCTGAAACAGCACCTGGGACTGACCGGCAAGGTGAAAATGCCCGACGCCGATGCTACCTTGCAGATCACCGGTTTTCCACCGGGCGGGGTCTGCCCCTTTGCCCTGCCGCGCCCATCCTTTGAACGGGCGCCCGCGGTGCGCATCCTGATCGACACCAGCATGAATCGCTACCCGGTGGTCTACATCGCCGCCGGCAGCCCCCGTTCTGCGGCCCCGGTGACCGTGGAGCAGTTGCAGGCAATCACCGGTGGCGAACTGGTGGACCTCTGCAGCATCGATGATCAGCACAATGAGGAGCGGCAGCAGGCCGCGGTCAAATAAGAGATTATTTCGGAAAGGCGTTATTGCCGGCGATCAGTGGCCTGGAGCCGGAGACGCTGTAGGACAGGCGCAGCGCCTCGTTGATCTCCTGATCGGTGGCGCCGAGTTCCCGGGCGCGGGTGGCCAGCGCCGTCACGCCATGCTCCGACCCGATGTAGGCGTCCAGCGCCATGCTGATCAGGGTCTTGGTCTTGGCATCCAGCGCTCCGGGGGCGTTGGCCACCTCGGTCACTCTCTTCACGGCCTCGAACAACTCCGGATCCCGCTTCTCCAACTCCTGGATAAATGGTGGAAGATGTACTGCCATTGGGATTCACCTCCTGTATGTGGAAATCATGTTCGTTTCCCATCCTTTCTATTCGTTCCTTTTAAATTCCTGCCGTCATTGCGGAGGTTTGGCTCTGAAGAGAAAATATAGAGAAGAGATGATCGGGATGGAGTTTAACTGGCTTACCCTTGTCTGGTCTGCGGTCAATTTCGTGCTATTGCTTATTATCTGCGCCATACCGGTGGCGATCATCCTCTGGCTGGTGTCGATCAACAGGCGTCTGGCCAGAATCGAAACAGCCATTGAGGAATTGCGCCGCAGCTAAATGGAATGTCTCCTCAGCTTTGGGCATGGCCAACCGCATCGTTTCCTAAAACTTGGGCAGCCCGAGATGGGGCGCGGCGGGCAGCTGCTGCTGGTAGTCGTAGCACAGGCGCGAGACCTGGGCGATGTCTGCGAATCCCGTTTCCTCGTCGGCATACTGGAGGTTTTGGGACATCACCACCAGGATATAGGGGCGCTGGGAGAAGACGATCCCGGCGTCGTCGGCCACCCCGCTCATGCTGCCCTCCTTGTGGGAGACGACCAGCTGCGCCGGGAGCTTGCCCGGCAGCCCGACGTGGTAGATGGTATAGGCCAGGTCGTTCAACAGCCGTCCGCCCAACTCCGGCTGCTGCCGCGCAAATCTGACCAGTTCATTCAGAAACGCCCCCAGGTCGCGGGCGGTTGACGGGCCGTTGCCGAAGGGGCGCGCCGTGTTTGTGCCGATATTTTTGAGCCAGACGTCCACGTTCTCCTGCCCCATATAGCGTACCAGCATGTTCAGGGCGATGTTGTCGCTGATGCTGATGCAGACCGTGGCCAGAGACCGCAGGGAGAAGGCATACCCGTCCTCGGCCCAGGATTGCAGCACCCCCGCCCCGCCCTCGTAGTCCAGCTCCTGGCTGTAGATGGCGCGGTCGTTCCAGCTGAGCTTTCCGGATGCTATCTGCTCATACAGGTACAGCACCACCGGCAGTTTGATGGTGCTGGCCGGGGGCATCGGCGCCTCGTCGTTGATGCCGAACCCCTGTCCCGACGCCAGGTCCTGAAAATAGACGGCGTAGTTGCCCGGCAGGGTGGCCAGGAAGGTGTTGACCTGCTGTTTGAGCGGCTGATAATCCGGCGCCGCCGGCATGCGGTCCGGCGCCGGTGGCGTTTGGCGGCGGCAGGAGCTTGCCAACAACAGGCAGATCAGGGCTAGCGCCAGAGCCAGCGCCGCCGGAGTGATCCACCATGCTTGCCGTTCCTTGAACTGCAATTCGATCATCCTCTGTCAATACACCTGCTTGTTGTTCTGAAGAAGTGGGATATGGATATTGTTTGTCAGGTCGATCCTTTTATGCAGCTTGCAATTCTCACAAATATTAACATTCTGCTTATTTTCGGCTGATCATAGTATGATAAGGGGGGAATTAGCGGAGCGCGGTTACCGGTTTTCGTTGGTTAACCTTATCAAACGCAGGATGAGAGGGGGTGGAAAAATGGATATAGGCAAAACCTTGAGTTTTCCCCTTGAGGACAAGGATTGGGCCGTCAAGATTCTGATCGGCGGCGTACTGTTATTGATCCCGATTGTCGATTTTTTTGTCTTCGGCTATATTTTTAGAGTCTTACAAAAGGCTGCCCAGGATGGGATCTACGAATTTCCTGCCTGGGATGACTGGGGCAGCCTGTTTAGCCAGGGATTCTTTGTCTTTTTAATGGGGCTGGTCTACTTTCTGGTGCCGGGCATCCTTTACGGCATCGGCGGAGCGCTGCTGGGCGGTTCGTTCCTGATGGCGTCCCGGATTGCCTACGGGTTTGCGCCTCTGGCCGGATTGGGCATTCTGTTCATGGCTCTGGGATGTATTATCGGTTTTTTAATTGCCCTGATCGCCCCCATGGCCCTGACACTGTATGCCGCCACCGGTGAATTCGG
>JAHFCR010000049.1:14446-23286 GCA_023249405.1 Peptococcaceae bacterium
AGGAGGTCGGATCGATGAGCTTCGATATTGATGAACTGGCTGCAGACTGGCGTGACCCGGAGTTCTGGGAAGAGGCCTGGGATACTGGCTGGAAGCAGTCCCTGTTGTACCGGCAGCAGCCTGAGAGAACGGGCGGCGAGTACTGGGACCGGCGTTCCGCCAGTTTCACCGCCCAGACCAGGGACAGCGGCGTGGACGAACAGGTGATGAAGGCTGTCCACCTGCTGGGCCATAAGGATGCCCTGAAGAGGGATTCCCGGGTGCTGGACATCGGTTCCGGCCCAGGCAATTATGCCATTCCCATCGCCCGGCGGGTACGGCAGGTGGTTGCTCTGGACCCGTCGGGCGGGATGCTGGAGATCTTGAAGAGGCGGGCCGCTGAGGCGGAGGTGGCCAATATCGATATCGTACAGCAGCCTTGGGAGACGGTCGATCTAGTCCAGGCCGGCTGGGGAGGAGCCTTTGATGCCGTGTTGGCTCTGATGGCGCCGCCTTTCAACGGAGTGGGCAATTTGAAGAAAATGCTGGCTGCCTGCAGGGGCGTTCTATTGGTTGGCGGACACCTGCGCTGGGACGACCCGGTGAGGCGGGAACTGTGGCTGGAGCTTGGCCTGGGCGAGATGCCCGACTTCTGCCCGGACCCCTTCTATGCCTATCACTGGCTGTACGCCTCCGGCTACTACCCGGACCTGGAGATGGAACACTATTACTCTCTGCGGCAACTGACGCCGGAACAGGCCCAGTCCGAGCTGGAGGATGCTGTCTACCCCTATCTGGACCTGACCGCCGCGGTAAGGGAGCAGGTCCGCCAGTTTGTAGCGCAGCGTACCGGCGAGGGCGTGTTTCTGAGCGCAAGCTCCGCAGTGGTCGGCTGGGTGGTCTGCGCCACCGGCGCCCCCGTGCCTGAGCAGGAGCAGGTTCATACTCATACCCACGACCACGACCATAGTCACGAACATGAGCATGGACAGCACCACCATCACCACGAACACGATCATCTGCACGATCATGACCATGAGCATCCTCACAATCACGATCATGACCATGAGCATTCGCATTGACCGAAAACGATGGCCGGTGTCTGGTTGGCTTCCAATGGCCCCGGTTGCTGGAAAGCTTTTGTCCGATGGTGCGCCGGAGGGCGCCCGGGTGGGGCATATCGGGTCAGCTAAACTTCAGTTGGGTTAAAGCTCCACTGAAGTAGTTTCTCCGATAAGCTTCAGTGGGGGAAAGCAAGTCCGCCATCTGGGGCTAAGAAATCGTTGACCATGCCGGACTAATTTCTGACAGAGGGGGCTTTGGCAATGCCAGATCTGGTGTCAGACCTGCTGACCACCGCCCAGGTTTGCCGGGAACTGGGGATCACGCCCCACGACGTCCACCGCCTGGAGGCCGAGGGCTACCTGGAATCCAGGCTCCTCGCCCGCAACAAGCACGGCGACATGCCGCTCTTCAGCGGCCAACAGGTAGACTCCGTACGCCTGAAGCTGCCCCGTATTTTACGGAACTGGGATGACTCCGCGGGGGCGGCGGGGGGAGCTGCCGCCGCCCGCAAGCGCCAGCATGACTGGAGCGCCTCGCGCCATACCATTGCCCGCAAGGAGCAGTTTCTGAAAGCGATGGCGGAGATCCCCGAGCGTAGCGCCGTGCTGCTTCGGGCTGCCTATTACCTGTTCCACCTGAACCACTACGCCAAATCAGGCGAAACCTATCTCTACGACCTCAAGGAGCGCGTTCTATTGGCCCTGGCCTTCGGGTTCAGCGAGGACGATGGTCTGCAGATCTATTTTATTTCGGGGCCAGCCCGGGTGCGCCTCTGCCCGGACTGCCGCATCAGGGCGCAGGAGCAGCGGAAGAGTTATCTGGAATACGCCCGCCTGACCGGGGGCTGCCAGAACTGCCAGCGGGACGAGGATTACTTCAGCCTCTATGAATTCCTGATCGCCTGGGACCAGCACCGGTTCTGCTTCCACTCCCCCTTCCAGATCGCCCGCAAGTGGTTGAAAGACAGGGAGATCCCCATCAAGGAGGGATCGGAGCGGGAGGGAGCCTACCCCTTCGGCAGGCCGATCTCCTCCGGAGAGGCGGCGGCAGTGAACCTGGCCGAAGTGGTGGATGAGTTGGAGCGTTTCCTGGATACTACCAGGCTGCTTGGACCAGATACCGACCTGACGCAATAATTATCCCGGACGGTTGGCTGACGGCTTTACAGAAGCCTTGATAGACGGGCTGGAATTCCGGCAAGTGGCATCTGGATGGTTCGGGCGCCGGTCCGGCGGTTGATAATCACCGAACGGGGGTGCAACCTAATTCCCCTGTGGGGCGGATCATAGATCACTGCTGGCGCGAAAAAGCCAGTTCAGGCTGCGGGTTGTTCCGCAGCAGTCTGAGCTGGCCCAAAGCAAACCCTGGTAATGTCTATCATCCCGCGCGAAGCGCATCGCTGGCCGCAGGGATAGTGTTGGCCGTCAGCAGCGCAGCCAGCTCTTCATCGCGGATGACCCGGGGAATTTTCACTTCATTGGCTGAAGCCCCCCTGGCGATCAGCATCTTTTTTATCTTTTCGAAAGTACCCGGCTGTACCAGGCGCAGGGTTGACTGCCCGAGCTGTTTGGCCTGCCGGCTGGAATGGTAGCGCGGACTGGTTTGGCAGAGGACATCCTCAAGCAGCGTCTCGCCGTGGCGCTCCCTGTTCTGATGCGGATGGCCGATCTCTACATAGAAGATATACCGGCACGGATAGACCTCATAATCCACCATGGTGGTGAAGTCTACCAGGTCCGTGCCCCACTGCTGCGTCACTCCGCAGACTGTGGTATTAAATGCTGCCTCCGAGGTCTTTTCCCCCACCAGGCTGATCAGTTGGCCGCGCCGGTAGAGGAACTCGATGACCGGGCTTTCATAGTAATAATCCACTACCCTGACAACGTCCCCCAGGCGGTAGCGATAAAAACCGGCGCAGTTGGTGACTGCCACTTCATAGCTCTGCCCCTTGACCAGCTGATCAAGGTCAAACGTCTGAGGCCTGGTCTCGCCGGCCTGACTGAGGGGGATGAACTCGTGGTAGGCGGTGCGCGGTGTCACCACATAGGTGCTCTCACCGGGCCACAGGCTGATCCCCACCACTGCCTCTGTTGCCCCGTACAGGCCTGAAAATAATGGCAGGCCGTCGATGTAATGCTGCAGCTTCCGGGTATAGATGCTGAAACTGCCCCCGGTTACACAGCTTACGTACAGCAACTGCGGCCAGATGCGTCTGGCGATGCCCTGGAAGCCCAGACGGAATTCCGTCGCCAGCTCTTCGGCCCGCTCCGGATGGAGGCCGAGTTTCCCCTCCAGGCAGGCTCTGGTTTTCAGATCGATACCCTCGACGTTGCTGACCTGGCCATTGGCCAGGTCATGCACCAGTTGTGGCCACTCCCTCTCCAGCAGCCGGAACAGATCGACCACCGCCGAAGAGAAGGGAGAGCAGATGTACATCAGATCTCGCTCCCGCAGGGCGAACAGCAGGTGCAGGTAGTTAGCGTCCCACTGGTTGGATACTTTTAACGCCTCCGGCGGGGAGGTCCAGAGGTTGGCAGCGATCCGCCCGATCGACGCCAGGCCGCCCAGGCTTCCAACCCCGGTGGGAATCCCACCTGCAGTGGCGCCAGCCGTGATCGTGTTCATGATATTCAGCCCCCGGCGGGAACAGCGGGAGGCCGGAACGGCATCGCCGATTCCCCGGGATAACAGGCTCATATGCTCGACGATCAGCTTGCCGGCCAGGTCGGTCATGGGGATCATCTTTTGTCGGCCGGTGGTGCCCGAGGTCAGGCCAAAATACCTGACCGGTTCGGCGGTCAGAATATTATTCTGACCGGCGGCGATCTGGTCAATGTAGGGCACGTAATCCTCGTATGCGGTCAGAGGCACAGATTCCTTGTAGGATTCCGGAAGGGCTTCCGCCGCAGCGATCCGGTCAAACCGGTAGCGCTGTCCGTACTCCGTGTCCTGGTTCTGCAGCAGGATCTGCTGCAACAGCTCCCGGTTGACCTGGCCGGCCAGGCAGATATCCGGTTCCAAGCTTGTCTGGTAAGTGTTGGCAGCAGCAACAGCACCCAGCTTCACTGCCCGCTCTGTGATGGCCATTGGAGTGCTCCTCTCCCTGGTGCAATCCGTCTATAATAACTAAGAATTCTCTTATCTTCGCAATATTCCTCTTACTTTTGCCAATTTAATAGTCTACACTATTAGCGTCAGGTGTCAACAAGAATAAGCTGACAATTGAAAGCAGTCCTGCCAGTGCGGTTATTGGCGCCTGACAGGGCCTCTTGCCCCGTCTCCGCACTTTTGCCATAATGACATTAACTGATCGTGGTTTGGAGTGATGCTGATTGAAACCTCTGATCCTGGTCGTCGATGACGACGTGAAGATCACCGCCATGCTGAGGCGCAGCCTGGATTATGCCGGTTACCGGGTGCGGGAGGCACATGACGGGATGGAAGCCCTGGAGGTCGCCGAGGCGATCAACCCCGACCTGGTGATCCTGGATATCATGATGCCTCTCATAGATGGGCTGGAAGTTTGCCGCCGCCTGCGGGCCGGCGGCGATACCCTGATCATCCTGCTGACTGCCAGGGATGAGCTCTCCGATAAGATTCGCGGCCTGGATAGCGGTGCTGACGACTATCTGGTGAAACCCTTTTCCCTGGAGGAACTGCTGGCCAGGGTACGCGCCTTGCTGCGGCGCAACACTTCAGAACCGGACAAGACTCTGGTTTTCGAGGACCTCACCCTGGACCCGGCCCGGCGGGAGATCCGGCGTGCCGGTAGGTTGCTGGACATCACCAACAAAGAGTATGAACTGCTGCTTCTGTTTCTGTCCAACCCGCAGCGGGTGCTCACCCGGGAGGAGATCATGGAACGGGTCTGGGGCTACGACTATAGCGGAGAGTCCAATGTGCTCGAGGTGTACATTGGCTATTTGCGCAGCAAGATGGAGAGCAGCGGCGAGAAACGGCTGCTGCAGACGGTGCGCGGGGTCGGTTATGTGCTCAAAGACTAGGGGTGCCCGAAAATGTCCCTGAGAATGCGTCTCACCCTCTACTACACCGGGGTTTTGGCCCTGTGCCTGTTCCTGTTCGGGATGGGCCTGTATGTGGTGTCCAATAAGTATTTGGAGCAGCAGACCGACCGGATGCTGGTGACCACCGCCTTGCACGTGAGCAACACCTTCAGGGTGATCAGCGATCCGCTGCAGGTGCAGCGGATCGTCCTGCCGGACGTCAACGTTTTTTCCAACCCCTGGGTCTATCTGCAGGTGATCGATGCCCAGGGGCAGGTGTTCACTAAATCCCAGAACTTGGGAGGGCAGGTCCTGCCGCACGATAACCGGACAATTAGCAATGCTAAGAGAGGCACCGCTTTCTTCAGCACTGTGGATGCTGATGGGGAGAAACTACGGATCTATAACTATCCGATCATCCTCCAGAGCCAACTGGCCGGTGTACTCCAGGTCGGGCGCGCCCAGCAGCCGCAGCGCACCTTCTTTTCCGAACTGGCCTGGTTTCTGACCCTGGCCAGCCTGATCACGCTGTTGTTTGCCGCCGGCCTGGGCTTCATCCTGGCCCGTCTGGCCCTGGCTCCGGTGGAGCAGATGACCAACGTGGCCGCTCACATCAGCGAGACCCAGGACCTGGGCAAGCGGGTGGATTATCAGGGACCGGCCGATGAGATCGGACGCTTGGCCTCCACCTTCAATATGATGCTGGAGCGCCTGGCCATGGCCCGCCGCTCCCTGGAGGATGCTTATGCCGCCCAGTTGCGCTTCGTGGCTGATGTCAGCCACGAATTGCGGACGCCCCTGACCACTATCCGGGGGAATCTGGAATTGCTGGAGCGCCTGGATCCTACCGGTGATCCCGAGCGGCGGGAGATTCTGGGGGATGCGGTCGCCGAGTCCGGGCGCATGGTACGCCTGGTGCACAATTTGCTCATGTTGGCCCGGGCTGAGGCCGGACGCCACATCGACAAGGGCCCCGTGCAGCTGGGTGAAGTGGCGCAGGCGGTTGCCCGGCAGGCCCCTCACCTGGGCGAATCATGCTTTGCGACTGAGCATCTGGAACTGCTGGAGCAGGCAGTGGCTATCGGCAGCGAGGACTATCTGAAACAATTGCTGCTGATCCTGCTGGACAATGCCTTCAAGTATACTCAGCCTGACGGCCGGGTCACTATGGTGGGACTGTCCGAAAAAGGATGGTGGGGGATCCGGGTCACCGATACGGGCCCCGGGATCGCCTCCGATGACCTGAAACATATCTTCGACCGTTTCTACCAGGCAGGCAACCGGCGCAGCGGAGGCTCCGGCCTCGGCCTGGCCATCGCCCGCTGGATTGCCATTGAGCACAACGGCCGGATCGAGGTGGCCAGCGAGGTTGGCCAGGGGAGCAGCTTCACCTTCTGGCTGCCGGCTGCCTGACATGCTTGTCAACTGCTTCGGCGCTCCTTTCTGCGGCTCCCGCCCAAATTTTTTTAGCTTTTTCTTATCTTTTTTTAAGATTTATTTCAGTCAATAAGGATACACTTTATATTGAAAGCAACCTGCTTACAAGGAGGTGAATCAATGAAAGGCAAGAAGTGGTTGGTGATTGCTCTGGCTGTGGTGATTCTGGGAGGCGTGGCCACAGGCGCGGCACTGGCTGCTACTACCCCCCAAACGACCGGAAATGCAGCAACTCAGGCATTCCAGTTTGGGCAGGTATTTCTGGACAAGCTGGCGGGCGCCCTGGGCATAGACAGGTCCAAACTGGATCAGGCCATAAGCAGCGCGGCCAATCAGACCGTGGACCAGGCCCAGCAGCAGGGCGAGATTACCCAGCAGCAGGCTGACAAGTTGCGCTCCCGGATCGGTAAAGGTGGTTTCCCGCTTGGTGGAGGTTTTGGCATAGCCCCTGGCAAAGGGCGCCCCGTAGGTTTTCTGAAACCCATGGCTGATGCCCTGGGTATGACTCCGCAGGATCTGCAGGCCGCTCTGCAGCAGGGGAAGACCGTGGCCGATCTGGCTACTGCCAAAGGCCTGACCGTCGCCCAGGTGCAGGATAAGATCCTGGCTGCCATCAAGGCTCAGTTGGACCAGGCGGTCAAGAGCGGCAAGTTGACTCAGGATAAGGCCGACCAGGCCTATACGCAGATGGATCAACGTTTTCAGTCTGGCGATTGGGTCAATCAGCTAGGCAAGGCGGGCAAGAAGCTCCACAGTCAGGGTCCTAAACAGGCTCAGCCGCAGCAGTAGGTGCTCTGATCACCCCCTCTTCAGACACCGCATTTCTCTTTCGACTCTAAACCCTTATATTAAAGCCAGCGCCTGCAATAGCAGTGCCCTGGCTTTTTCTTGTGTGCCTGAAGTATGGCTGGTTCAGTGCCTTGAACAGCAAAAAACCACCCGCTGGTCAGAATCTGAGTATACGGTTAAACAGCAGACAAGCGGATATACAGATGTAAAAATGAGCATTTGCCCCGTATTCTCAGTTTGTTTTTCTAAAGAGAGGCGATGGCGCAGCCGTTTCTGAACGAGCGCCCATAATTACATCCTGCATCTCCTTTTGAGTCAACACCCTATCTACGACGAGGTACAGTTCTTTGCTGAGATCGATCTCCTCGCGGGTCCCGATCATGGTAACCACCGGGCGGAATGGCAAATTTTGATTGTTGGCAGTCACGCAGCCTACTTTTCCGTTGTTCAGCCTCACCAGGGTTTCAGCCGGAAATGGACAAACGCACCTGGAGAAAAGGCTGATCAGGTCATATTTGATATCGCGGTCACCGCTAGCCATGAGCATCTCGTATACTTCGTTGGGGGGGAAGGCATCACGGTATACGCGTTCAGTCGTCATGGCGCAGTAGATGTCGGCCAGGGCGCATATGGATGTCAGATCGTCAATCTCGTCAGCCTTTATGCCTCTGGGATAGCCGCTGCCGTCGCATCTTTCATGATGGCCGAGCACTATTGCCAGCGCCCTGTCGCTAATCTGGCTGGATACGCTCTCCTTCAGCATGGTGTATCCCCATAGGGGGTGCTTTTTGACCTCCGCGAACTCATCCTCCGTCAATTTTGCAGGCTTGTTCAGGACTTCCGGAGACAATCTGACCTTTCCCAGGTCGTGCAAGATGCTGCCGATTCCCAGGTCAAGCAGGGTATCCTTCTTGTAGCCATGCTTAAGCCCTATATAGACAGAGAAGGCACAGACATCTATGGAGTGTGTGAAGGTATAGATGTCTGCTGCCGATATCTCTGCCAGCCTGGCCAGTGGAACCTTGCCGGAGAGAGTCTCGTCCACGATAGAGTTCACGCTGGCAACGATTTCAGCAATCTCGCTCTGATCATTGTTTCTCTCGATCCAGTTCTGAAAGGAGGCTGCGGCTCTTACCAGCACGCTCTCTTCCAGGGCAGTCTCCGCCCTTTGCGAGTCCAGATCGCAGATACTTTCTACCGCCACTGCCAGAACCCCGTGCTCTTGTAGCGCTTCTATGTAGCGGGGCGTCAGCTCAACTCCCCTGTTGATCAGCATCTGTCCCTTCTGGCCATAGACAGGCCTGGACAGTTTCATGCCGGGCATGAGATAAGAGACGAGAAGGTTCATGATGTACGCCGCTGGTACCTCGGAACTTGTCCGGACAATGGCGATTTCTCCTTTCATGGCCGTGAGCGGGCCAGGTTTTAAGCAGGCTCCTTGTTTTTTAGAACTTCCCGAAATCCGCATCATCCAGGGCGATCAGGTCGGACGGTTTTGTTGCCGGCCCTGTTCTCTTGGGTGGTTTACCTCCGGAGAGCCGGGACTGCAAGGCAGACGTTCCACTT
>JAHFCR010000111.1 GCA_023249405.1 Peptococcaceae bacterium
GGGCCGGTCCTGGAGCCTGCAGCCGGACAGCCTCGGTCTCAATGACCTGCAATCATTGGCCCAGCACATCTATTTCACGGCGATGATGCGCACGCCTCTTGTCAAGGGCTACGCCATCACCTACCTGGTGACGCTGGGCCTGATCCTCCTGTGCCTGTTCTGGAAACCCGGCTGGGCTGCGCGCCTGGCCCCACTGCTGCTGACCCTGCAGGCCGTACCGTTGGTCTGGCTGCCGATCGGCCGGCTGCCCGTCATGAATGCCCCGCTATGCATTGTCCTGTTCCTGATCCTGTTAGTATCCGTCATCACCGTCACCCAGCGCCTGGCCCGCAACAATCTGGACCGCATCCTGCTGCTCTGCCTGGCCACAGTGCTACTGTTGCTGGTGGACACCATCTTTGGCAGCCCCCTGCAAAAGTCCGCCGTGCTCGGTTATGACCCGATGGATGGGGCACGTTTCTACGGTATCGGCAATGAATACATGGGGGTGCTGCTAGGAGCGATTATCATGGGATCGGGCTTACTGCTGGAGCGCCTGGAGCGACATCGCCGGGAGGCCCTGTTTGGGGTCGGAATCCTCTTCCTGCTTACCGCTACCGTCCTGGGAGCGCCCCAATTGGGAAGTAAGTTCGGAGGCTTGTTGACCGCACTGACGGCCTTCGGTTACACCTTTGCCCGCTTTTACGGCGTCAAAATTCACTGGCGGCACCTGGCAGTGGGAGCGCTGATCCTGGTTCTGGGCGGCAGCGGGGTGGCCGTGGCCGATTCCCTGCGTCCGCCTGATCTGCGCTCCCACTTCGGGTTGCTGGTCACTGCCATCATCAGCCGGGGGGGCATCGCCCTCCAGGAGATCGCCGGGCGCAAGCTGGCCATGAACTACCGCCTGATCAAGTACACCATCTGGACCAGGGTGTATCTGGGCTCACTGCTTACCCTGGGAGTGCTCTGCTACCGGCCGGCGGGCATCTTCGGCCGGGTTCTGAAACGGTACCCGGCGGTGGCCGCGGGTCTGGAGGGCAGCCTGGTGGCCGCCCTGGCCGCCCTAATCTGCAACGATGCCGGGATCGTGGCTGCCTCTACCGCCATCATCTTTCCAGCGGCAACCCTGATCTATCTGGTGATGAAGGAGAAAAGCGCTTTGGACGGAGAAACATTGGAGGACAATACCGAAGAATTGTTGCCCGCTTGACAGGATGTTCCATATCTAAAAAAGGTTTCGCCAGGTGAGGCGCTCCCGTTCAGGGATATGCCTGATCAGGTTCAGGGCTTCCCCGGCCTCGGCCCTGGCGTTGACTCCATCCCTGGCCTCGATAAACTCCTGAAGCCGGATCAATCTCATCTCCAGGTTGTCCAGTTCCAGGTGGTCGGTAAACAGCGCCCAATTATCGCTCACTCTGTTCCAGCGTTTTTCAAAGTCATTATAATTGCTCTCGCTCCTCTGCCAGTCCCGCTGTTCAACCGCCTGCCGCACCTGCTGCAACTGGGCGGCCAGTTCCTCCGAGGACCGGTCCAGGTAACGCTGGGTAAGAATTCCGCCAGTGGTGATGATGACCACGATCGCCAGGACGAGCAGCCATCCGCTCCACTTGTGCATCAGTCATCATCCCCCTCCCCGCGCAGGTGCCAATCGATCTGCCCCTGGGTGGTCAGCTGGGCAAAAAAGACCTCCCGCAGGTCAGGAATTTGCCGGGTTTTGGCCTGCGCAAGCAGGGTCTCCAGGGTTATACCGGCCAGTTTCAAATTGGCCAGGTTCACATTGCCGTCCACGATCAGAGTCACCGGAAACATCGGCTGCGTCACGACACGCCCGAGGTCTCTGGCCGTGGGAGGCACCACATCGGGCTTGGGGATGACGCTGAGGCTGCCGTTGTTCTCCAGCACCGCAAAGGCGATATCGGAGACGTTCGAGTACTCTTTGTTTCTCAGTTGCTCCAACAGATCGTGCAGGTTCATCCGCAACCGCTGCATGACTTCCGGAAGCAGTTTGCCGTTGTTGATCAGCACAGTAGGGGTTCCACAGACCAGCGCCCGCAACCGCTCGCTTTTGAGGACCAGCAGCGATATGAAAACCTCGGCGGCCAGCAGCACCAGAATACCAATGATGCCATTGGTAAGTGGAATGCCGGTGTTGCTCATCGGCAGTACAGCCAGTTCGGCAATGACGATGGTGATCACCAGCTCGAAAGGCTGAAGCTGGCCGATCTGCCGCTTACCCATCAACCGCATCACGATCACCAGCAGAATATAAAGCACCAGGGCCCTGACAGCGATCAGCAGCATGTCGCACATCCCCTCTCGCAGCATTTCGATTCATATTTTATCCATTGCCTTGGGAAACAATCCCTTTGGCACCCCGCATATGCTGTGACCAGGCCGTATAAACAGAAACCAGGCCAACCGGCCTGGCAATTTTGAAAACATCCTACAGCTTACTTGATCTTTTTGGCCCGGGCCCCAGGCGGCTTGCCGATCTTCTCCTCGACTTCCTTGGCGCCTTGCAGATAGAATTGCTCCTCGTTTGGCGCCAGTTCCTTGAGCAGCCTGAGGAATTCTCCGGCGTGAACCAGTTCTTCGTCAGCGATCTCCCGCAGCACCTTGATCGCCAGTTCGTTGTCAGCTGACTCCGCCAACTGAATGTAGACCTGCACCGCCTCATATTCGGCGGCCACCATGAACCGGATCGCCCGGACCAGTTCATCCGGAGTCAGTTTCCGCTCAGAGTGCATGCCGGAAAAAGCGTTGCCAAAATCGGGCACTTGCATCATCCTCCTTTGTAATATTAATAGTTATTATAACCGCAACTGCGGATGAAACATCCAGGCCCTTCCGATAAAGCCAGAGGTCACTGCTGCTCCCGAACCTGGTTGCGCACCAGCACAGATGATCCGAGTTCCACCCCCAGGCGGGAAGCCACACATGCGCACTTCGCCCGGAGCATGAAGAAAGTCCTCTCTCCGGCCAGACTGGTGCCCTCCAGGGTCTCATAATTGGCCTGGCCCTTGGCAATCACCAGATCGGCACTTTGCAGCAGGGATTGTAGGGCTTCTCCGCAGAGTTCCGGAACTACCCCCAGGTAGTTGCTGCCGGTAGTCACCACCTCGGCCAACAGGTCAATGCCAGCCTCTTCGGCATCCTGCCGGGTCGCATCATTGAGGATGGGGCCGCCTTTGACTACGTAATAAAGATCTTCAATATATTGGCGTAGCCTGGCCAATAACAGATAATCAAATAAGATCTCGCCGCTGTTGTCGCCGATCACCACCAGCCGCCTCCCGTTCTGCAGCAGATCGCGCAAAGGTTCGCTGTCACAGCGGGCGAAACCGCCATCCAACACCTGTTGAATGCTGGCGTTGACATCAAAATTGGGGTTGATCCCCATATCGATCACATTCCCCGCCACCGCCACTTTCAAGGCAGTCATGAGCGGGTCGTCGCTGAACTCGATGATCTTTTCCAGGGAAGGCAGAAAGGTGCGGGCCAAGCGGTTGCTGGCAGCCTTAGCCTCTTTGAAGGGGTCTGACTGGCCAAGCAAACGGTAGGTTTCGAACAGCACCAGAGCAGAATTCTCAGCCGGAGTCCTGGAGATGTCGAGACCGGCGATCAGGGGCAACAGCCCGGTCAGCAGCTGTTGCTGCCCGGTATCATCAAGTCCGGCCACCCGGCAAGCAGAGATAGCCTGCTGCAAATAGCAGGGGATGCAATCCGCAGTAACCTGCACAACATCACCTCTTTAAGCTGATACTTGATCATGACTGTATTACCAGCTATCAGTCTGTCATATAAAAGCAAATCTCTTTATACGTCACCGGCGGTCCCGCTCGAGGTCAAAGACGATCTTCTCCAGGTACCACTGCTCGGAGCGCCCCGGGTACCGTTTCCTGGCAGCATCCATCTGGTACTGGAGAGACTTGTCGGCCTCCTTTTCCGAGAGGAACATCAGCTGCCGGTACCTGCGCTTCAGAGCTGCGGCGCCTCCCTGCGACCGGTTGCGGCCAAATAATACCAGCGCTGCGACTATGATGACCGCCAGTAGGATTGCCAGATAGATCATTCTTATTCTGTCCTCCCCGCCCCAAAAAGCTGCAGCGTTTTGCCGCTTTCATAAATATTGCATTAATATTTCGTTTTTGGGAAGTGATTTCCTTTTTTATTGCGGTTAGCATGACATCAGGACTTTAGGGCTGGGAGTTCATCCCGGAGAAAGATGGATTGCCGGGCCGGCTGCAGTATCCGGCCCTGGAACAAAAGCCGGGTTAGGAAGAAGCGGTTAAAAATCAGCCTGGAGATCGCCAGGGGCACGATCAGACCGATGACCACGGCCACGGCGTTTCCATACTGGAAGTGATACTCATGCAGAAGTACGTCGTTTACGGCCACATGCAGGTACACCACAGGGAGGGCGATAGCGCCGAGGGAGGCGACAGCCTTCCCCAGCTTGTGGCGGGCTAAAAGCTGGCTGATCCCCACCAGAGCGATGATCATCACCACCGGTATTGCCAGGTCTAATAGCGGGTGTTGGTAGACCACATATTTCAGGTTGAACACGTAACTGATCAGGCCCTGGTGATTGCCGGCAATCACCAGGGCAGATACCACTGCCGCACCCATGGTAACTGCCGGAGTGATATTACCAAAAATTTTCTTGCCATAATAGCCAATAGCGTAGTAGGCCATGGCAATCAAGGCGACATCCAGGTCCCAGGGAACCAGCACGTCATGAGCAGCAATCCACCAGGCCTCCAGGTGGGCCACCAGATAGGCAAAGGCCACCACTGCCAGCACGGCGCGTCCATTTCTCAACATCCCGATGAGCGCAAAGAGGACCTGGGTGGCGAACAGGCAGGTGAAGAACCAGAAGACGGTATAGTATCCGCCGATCATGCGCCCGCCAAATAGCACCTCTTTCAGATCATTCCAGACATAACTGGCCTCAATGATATGCAAGTACCGGTAAACAAAATAGTAACGAACCAGGGTAACAACAGTCAGGTAGACGCAATAGGGAACGAGCAAGCTCCGGCACCGTTTGACAAACCAGATGCGGAAGGCTGCCCAGCTGTTTAGCGGCCTGAACAGGTAACCGCTGAGCAGGAAGAAGGCTGGCATGTGAAACCAGTAGATATACTTGGCGTAGACGGCATCGCCAACCGGGTGTCCGATCACTACCAAAACGATAGCCAGGGCTTTGGCCACATCCACCCAGAGTTCGCGCTTCCTGGTATCGGGCAAACGGTTCCACTCTCCCTTAAATCCAGTCAATAATAGTATAGCGCATTATTACGCAGTTTTGCAGAACGCTGTCCCGCCGGGCTGTCAACAGCTGCCCACTGCTCATAGCTTATAGATGCGGGCGTCGCACAAGACCTAAGAACTCAGAACCCCGGGCCAAGGCACGGTTTAATAGGGAAACTTATTGAACCATACCCCAAACCGATACGGAAAAAACAAGAAAAGCATTGTCATCAAATGATAGTGCTTTTCTTATATGTGGAATTTGTATTCGAAAAAGATAAACACAGCACAGGCTGGACAACCTAAAGTATTTTCATAATATGTCGATTAATGAATCAGATACTTTATTCGTTCAGTAATGATATTTTTTAATGTAGTACCTCGGAAAGGCGGGGATTGCTTGTTAGCTTTTTATATTAGCATGCTCGAAACTGAGCAGGAGCGAGACAAAATGACTGAGATATATGAAGAGCATAGACACGCTCTCCTTAAGTATGCTTTGAAAATAACAAGACATAATCAAGCAATGGCTGAGGATGCTGTACATAATGCTTTTATCTCCATAATAAAAGATAAAGAAAAATATTTTCATTTAGACAGTAGGGATTTTCGCTTCTCATCCGTTATTATAGTTAAGAATAAGTGCATTGAGTGATATTGCGATCGACTGACGGAAATGTTGTATCAGAAGCATTTGCATTTCAATTATTTCCCATAAGAACAGGTAGTGAATTTTCTAATGTGAATATTGGGCTAGACAAAGTTAATTGGAATGAAGGTTCTCACTATTATGTGCATGATACTAATCCAAGTTTTAATATTTCAGGCAAGCTTCTGGATTCTTCGGGCAATCCGGTGGCAAATGCTAATATTGCAGTTGTAGTTTACGACCCAGCGTGGGAGAACTGGACCCAAGCTTTAGTTTACAAAACAACTTCTTCTACCACTGATATTAATGGAAATTTCAATTTTACAGCAACTTCGCAAGTCGCTCGTGGCATTGAAACCTCAGTAAATGGTCACATATATGATTATGCGGGGATATATCTGTGCCGCCTAAATTCTTCTGGTACTGCTTACGAGCCTCTGCCTGTAACTAACTTGGGGAGTCCTGAACCATTGTATATTTATGGGTACTAACTTGTATTAAAAAGTAAGATATCAAATTTAATATTATTATTGACGATATTTTACATGAA
The DNA here is from genome assembly GCA_023249405.1 of Peptococcaceae bacterium. Lineage (GTDB taxonomy): Bacteria > Bacillota > DSM-12270 > Thermacetogeniales > Thermacetogeniaceae > Palsa-1188. The sequence continues at coordinate 6,432 of JAHFCR010000111.1, forward strand.
TGGTTTTGGTTAATGCAGTCACCAAAGCTATTATTAAAGCTTTGGTGACCGCTCCTTGTTATAAGCCTCTGGGAGTGAAAGAAAATTTACTCCCAGAGAGATGGAATTGATGGAGGAAAACAAAATGACCGTAGGAAAAATACCTTCTAACCGTTTGGCTGATAATTACTTTCACGATTTGAATGTGATTAAGCTGGCGCCTGAGAATAAGTCAAATAACCAACCGCATAATCTAAGTAAGCCGCCACTTGATCTAAGTAAGATTAATACAGATACACTTGATTTAAG
>JAHFCR010000050.1 GCA_023249405.1 Peptococcaceae bacterium
TGCGGATGCGGCTGCTGCCGGTATCGGTGATATAGATGTTGCCGGCGCCGTCCAGCGCCACGCTGAGCGGGTTGCTGAAAAGAGCGCTGGTGGCCGGCCCCCCGTCGCCGTTGTTGCTCTGGCCGTTGTATTCGGTGCCGGCCACCGTGGTGATGATGCCGCTGGTGTCCACCTTGCGGATGCGGTTATTGCCGGTGTCGGCGATGTAGAAGTTGCCCGCATGGTCCACAGCCACGCCTGCCGGCCAGAAAAGCCTGGCGGTGGTGGCCGGCCCCCCGTCTCCGGTATTGCCGATCGTTCCGTCCCCGGCCACCGTGGTGATGTTGCCATCGCGGTCCACCTTGCGGATGCGGCTGTTGGTGGAATCGGCGATGTAGAGATTGAAATCGGCATCCAGGGCGATGCCGGCAGGGTCACTGAGCTCGGCGGCGGTGGCCGGCCCCCCGTCCCCGGCATAGCCCCTGCTCCCGTTGCCGGCCACCGTGGAGATCGTGCCGCAGGTGTCCACCCTGCAGATGCGGTAGTTGTGGCTGTCGGCAAAGTAGAGATTGCCGGAGAAGTCCAGCGCCATGCCGGCCGGGTCGTTGAGTTCCGCTCCGATTGCCGGCCCCCCGTCCCCGGCATAGCTCAGAGTCCCGTTGCCGGCCATGGTGGTGATCGTGCCGCGGGTGTCCACCCTGCGGAGACGGTAGTTGAAGGAGTCGGCGATGTAGAGGTTGCCGCTGGCATCTATGGCCACCCCGGTAGGCGAGTTCAATTCCGCCTCCAGCGCCGGCCCCCCGTCCCCGGCATACCCCGGGGAGCCGTTGCCGGCCACCGTGGTGATGATCCCGCTGGCATCCACCCTGCGGATGCGGTTGTTGTAACGGTCAGCGACGTAGATGTTGCCGGCGGCGTCCACGGCCAGGCGAGTAGCTCCATAAAACTGAGCCTCCGTGGTCGGCCCCCCGTCGCCAGCCACTGTTGTAATGATGCCGTGGGTGTCCACTTTGCGGATGCGGCCGTTGTAAAAGTCGGCGATGTAGATGTTGCCGGCGGCGTCCAGTGCCACGCCGGTGGGATTGTTGAGCTGGGCGCTGGTTGCCAATCCACCGTCACCGCCATCGCTCTGGTTGCCGGCCCCCGCCACCGTGGTGATGATGCCCTTGGCATCCACCCTGCGGATGCGGTGGTTGAAAACATCGGCGATGTAGAGGTTGCCGGCGCCGTCCAGCGCCACATCCTCCGGCCTGTTGAGTTCCGCCTCGGTAGCCGGTCCCCCGTCCCCGGCATAGCCGAAGGTTCCATCCCCTGCTACGGTGGTGATGATGCCGCTGGCATCAACCCTGCGGATGCGGTGGTTGAAGCAGTCGGCGATGTAGAGGTTGCCGGCGGCGTCCAGGGCCATACCCTTGGGCACGTATAACTCGGTGCCGGTGGCCGGCCCCCCGTCCCCGCTGAAGCCGGCAAACCCGTTGCCGGCCACCACGGCCACACTTCCCGTATCCGTGTCCACCCGGCGGATGACGTGATGCAAAGTATCGGCAACATAGACCTGCGCCCCGCGCACCGCGACCGCAGCCGGCAGCATCCCCACGTCGGCTGCCGTACCAGGCCCGAGGCTTCCGGCATAGACGGAAACCGCTGCCTGCGGCGCCGGGCCGGGAGCGGAAGGAGTCCCGGGAGAGACGGCAGCGGCAGGTCCACCATTGTTCACAGCGATCAATACCGCGCATAGCAGCGTCAGCGGGATCAGTATAGAAACGATCCTGCCCCGCAGTGCCCGTGGTGTCTGCAGCGCTCCTTGCCGCATGATCATCAGCCATCCTTTCGGCAGCATTGAATTGGCTGCCCCTGCATAATTTCCCAATTAGCTATCCACTCCTAATATATCACACCGGGAGGATTGTCTGGTAAAAAAAGGCCGCCGGGAGCAGCGGTCACTTGCGGCAGCGTTTTCTTTGGCATCTATTCATTCATGATCTAAACGAGCCACCTGGAGACAAAGAGCTGGTACTTTGAGGCGCAGCAGAACCTGATGCAGTTCCTCGTGCTTTCCGGCCCCGATCTCTTCGCTCTCTGTTCGAATAACTTGACCATGAATACGCCCGCCAGCCCGTCGGTCAGATCTACCTACCGGCGAACGGCGCCCAAACTGATATATCTTTAAGAGATGCTCAAGAGATTGGCAGAGGCATGTCATCGGGGCGTCAGACCAGTTGCTCAAACGCCTCCTGCAGCTTCGCCTCCCGGTCAGCAGGCCGGGCCCGATACCCGGCAAAGGACTCCTCGAAGCGCGGCCGGTCCACATCGTAGAACTTGCCGATGGCGATCGGCCCCTCGGAGTTGTAGTCCCAGGCCCTGATGATCTGCGACGCCTCCTTTAAGCTGGAGGGATCGCCGGCCTCTATCTCTTGCACGTTCTTGTTGTAGAAGCCGTAGAGATTGTTGTAGGTGGCGCAGACTTGCAGCACATCGACAAAGGAGAATCCCCTGTGCCTGATCGCCTCCCTGATCAGCCGCTGAAAGTGCCCGGCCCTGGCCGGATAGCCGCGGGCGATGAAGGACGCTCCGCTGACCAGCATCAGTTCCAGTGGATTGAATGGGTGTTCCACCGTTCCGAAGGGGGTGGTCGAGCCCCTGAAGCCCAGCGGCGCCGTGGGGGTGAACTGGGCGGTGGCGAGGGCGTAGACCCGGTTGTCGTGGATGATCGCCGTGATATCGATGTTGCGCTTGGCGGCGAAGATGAGATGGTCCAGGCCCTCGGCGTAGGAATCTCCGTCGCCGGCAAAGCAGATCACCTGCAATTCCGGGTTGGCCAGCTTGATGGCGGTGGCGGCGGGGAAGGCCCGGCCGTGGATGGAGTAGAAGCTGTTGACGTTCAGGTAATCGGCTATCTTGGCGTGATTGCCGATGCCGGTGACGATCACGATCTTTTCCCGGGGCTGGTGCAGTTCCTCTATCACGGCCTTGATGGCGGTGAGGATGCCAAAGTTGCCGCAGCCCGGGCACCACTGGATCTGGGCGGAGGTAAGCAACTCCTGCGGGTTCATGCGATCACCTTCTTCACTTCATCTTCCAGCTCTTCCAGGGAGAACGGCCGGCCGTCGTATTTCAAGATCCGCTCGTCGATGTGGTATCCGTGCTGCTGCAGCAGGGTTGCCAGTTGGCCGGTGGCGTTGCATTCCACGCTGATGATCCGCTCCACCCCGATCATGGCCCTGGCCAGCGCCTGTGCCGGGAAGGGGGAGAGCACCAGCGGCTGGATCACTTTCAGGCCGAGTCTCTGCGCCGTTTCCAGGCAGACCCCCTTGTTCGAGCCCCAGCACAGCAGCGCTGTCCGGCCCTGGCCATAGGCCCGCACTGTCGGATAGCCCTCCAGCTCTTTTGCCAGCGACCGCTCCTTGAGCAGCCACTTATCGACGATCTCCGTGGCGATCCGGGGCTCCTCGGTGGTTATGCCGTGCTCGTCGTGAGTATAGCTGTTTACCTTGACCGCCTGCCCCGGCAGGGGAGGGAAGGCCAGCGGAGAGACCCCGGTTTCCGTGTACTGATAGCGCCGGTAGTCGCCCGCTCCGTTCCAGAGCACGGGCGGCTCTTCCCGGAGGTCGCCTGCGGCGCCGGCATCAAAGCTGTAAAGTCCCAGGTTCAGCACCCGGTCCGTCAGCACGAAGGCGGGCAGCTGGTATTTCCAGGCCAGGTTCAGAGCCGATCCGGCGCAGTAGTAGGCCTCTTCGGCATCGCCCGGCGCCACTATCAGCCTGGGAAATTCGCCCTGGCCGGCATGGAGCACAAAATGCAGGTCGGTCTGGGCGGAGTAGGTGGGCATGCCGGTCGAAGGCCCGGTGCGCTGGCCCATCACCACGACCACCGGCAGTTCGGCCTGCCCGGCCAGGCCCAGCCCCTCGACCATCAGGCTGAACCCGCCGCCGGAGGTGCCCACGGCGGTCCGGACCCCCATATAGGCGTAGCCCAGGGCCATGATCATCACGGCGATCTCGCTCTCCGGCGGGATCACCTGCAGCCCGAACTCCTGCGCCGAGGCGGCCAGGAACTCCAGGATCGGTGAAGTCGGCGTCATCGGGTAGGCGACATAGGCCTGCAGGCCGGCCTTGAGCAGGCCGAGGCTGATCGCCTGGTTGCCGCTCATAAGCGGCAGGGCGGGCCTGTCCAACCGCTCGACCGCCGTCTGCTGCCGGGCGGCTTCATAGCCCCGGCGCGCCACTTGCAGGTGTTGTTCCGCCGGCGCCGGCGCATGCTTGCGCAGCGCTTCCTCCAGGACGCTCCAGGGGATGCCCAGGACCCTGCCCAGAGCGCCGATGAGGCCGGTGGCGCGCATCGGCGGCGGGCTGCCAGACTCCTGCAAAATATCCGCCAGCGGCAGAGCCAGCGATGGCTGGGCACCGCCTGGCGCCTGTGCCCTGGCCGGGTCATAGATGATGATGGTGCCGTCTTTCCAGCGGTGCCGGTGCCGGTCGATGGCATCCTGGTTTAGGGCCAGGACCGCATCCACCTTGTCCGGGCAGGCGCCGATCGGTCGATCACAGGCCCGGGTGATGGCATAGTTATGCCCGCCTCTGATCAGCGAGGGATAGTCGCAATACATGTAGACGTGGTAGCCAAGCCGGTTGAATAGACGCCCGATCATCGCCCCGGCCTCGTTGACGCCCTCTCCAACCGCGCCGCCAACCAGAATAGAGATATCGTTCATACGGTTCCTCCTCGCCCATTTTTCTTAATACCATTATACCAAGAGATCTTTTTCAGCAGATCTTTTCCAGCGTGGTTTCAGCAGGCATCGCGATCACTAATTGAGGATAGCTCAGCCGGGATGCGGCAGGCCGGTCAGCAGCATACCGATCACCACCAACAGACCCCCCAGCCACTGCGGCCAACCAGGGTGTTCTCCCAGCAGCAAGACGGCCAGCAGCAACGAGGTGAACGGCATCATGCCGGAGAAGGCTGCCGCCACCGAGGCCTCGCAACGGCTGATACCGGCATACCAGAAGATGAAGGCCAGGGCGGTGACAAAGAGCCCATACCAGGCCAACGCCAGCCAAGCGGCGGCGCCCAGCGACATCAGGGATGCAACCGGAGTCTCGGTCAGGGCGGGCGGCAAGCAGAGCAGCAGGGCGATTCCCGTCACCAACGTGGTCTGTACGATCGGGTCCAGTTCCTGAATATGGTTAGTCACGCCGCCAGGCAAACGGCTGGACATGCGCCCAGGCGCATCGACATGTGTACTACCGGGTGCGCGGCTGTATGCATGGACGGAACCAGTTCTGATGCTGCTGATGCGGGAGAGCACGTTGAAGATCGATTCGCACAGAGCGGCGCAGATCACCAGCAGATTCCCTGCAAAATGGCCCTTGAAAAATCCAATTCCCGGCCATGAAGCCCCCTGAATCAACAGGATACCGGCTACGGTGCTCGCCAGGCCGGCGAGGCGCGTTTTGTACAACCGCTCCCTCAGAACCAGCCAGGCAAGCAGCGCCGTCGCCGCAGGGGTGACGCCGGTGAGGATGCCGGCCTCGCCCGTGCTGGTGAGCAGCAACCCCTTCAATAAAAAGAATCTGAACAGGAAGATGCCGCACCCGGCCTGCAGCGCCAGCATCAGCCAGTCATGGGCCGTCAACCGCGGCAGCATCCGGCCCAATCGGGGGCCGCAGAGCGGCAGCAGGCCGAGCAGAGCGAAGCATAGGCTGCCTGCCACGATGGTGAATGTTCCCAGCCGGGCGGCAACGAACCGCGCCGCAATCACCGAGGTACCGGCCAGGATAAAGGCGCCGGCCAGAAACAATGCCCCCGTCAACGAGTTCTTAGCTTCAGTGGGAGCTTGATTTGCTCCACTGGAGCTTGTAACTTGCGATCGCACCCGGAGAACACCCGACATAGCCGCTCTATCCCCCCGCTTCAAAGAAGCGAGGCCATTAGAGCAGGTAACCATCGCTGTAAAACGCCGCATTCCGTGATCACTCCCCTTGCATCTCGTTGACCTGGCACACCGGCATATTATAATGATATAGAAGAAACCGGCACCATTTCAGAGCCAGTTTGAGTCAAATATCAAGGTGCCAGTTGGGGGGACCAATGCTGGGAATCAGATTGCAGCGCCATGGCGAGACCACGCTGGCGCGTCAGATCTATCAGAGGCTGCGGGAACAGATGACGGAGGGCCGGCTGAGGCCCGGGGAGGCGCTGCCCTCCACGCGGGAACTGTCCAGGCAACTGGCGATATCGCGCAATACTGCCTGCGAGGCCTATGAGATGCTGCAGGTCGAGGGCTTCATCGAGAGCCGCCCGGGAGCGCCCACCCGCGTGGCTGATGGCCTGCTCCTGGACAAACCGGTGTCTACTGTTGAGAGATCGGAGCAGGCGACCTGCCCGGCCCCGCCCCTGCTGGTCGATTTTCGCACCGGGCAGCCGGATCTGCGGCGGTTTCCGGTCCACTTGTGGCTGCAACTGATGCGCCAGGCCGCGGAGGCGCTGCCGCGGGAGCAGTGGGGCTACACCGGCCCGGAGGGGCTGCCGGGGCTGCGCCAGGAGATTGCGGCATGGCTCGGCCGGAGCAGGGGGCTGGGGGCCGATCCTCAAAACATCTTCATCACCGCCGGCGCCACCCAGGCGCTGCACCTGATAGCAGACCTGCTCTCCGTCGAAGGAAGGGAGATTCTGGTGGAGGACCCCTGCCACAACGGGATGCTGCATGTGCTGCAGGCAAGAGGATGCCAGATTCGCCCGCTGCCCGTGGACGAACAGGGGCTGCAGACCGAGCGCCTGCCAGGAGGGGGAGTTGGCGCCGGGGCCGGAGCGGTCTACGTGACCCCGTCGCACCAGTTTCCGCTGGGGGGCATTCTACCGGCCAGCCGCCGGGCGGCGCTGGTGCGCCATGCCAGGGAGCAGGATCTCTATCTGCTGGAGGATGATTACGACAGCGAGTTTCGGTACAGCGGGGCGCCGGTGGCCCCTCTCTGCTTGATGGACGCCCAGCGGGTGATCTATATCGGGACCTTCAGCAAGATCCTGTTCCCGGCGCTGCGTATCGGCTACGTGGTGCTGCCGCCCCAGTTGCACGAGCAGTGGCGGCGTCTGCGCACCCATGCGGATGTACAGAATCCGCCCTTCGAGCAGGCGGCGCTGGCCGAATATCTGCGCACCCGCAAGCTCGACCGGCACGTTCAGCGGATGCGCAGGCTGTATGGGCAGAGGCGGCAGCTACTGTTGCAGGCATTGGCAGAGAACTTCGGCAGGGCCTGGCGGCCGTGGGGGGATGCCGCCGGGCTGCACCTGGCGCTGGAGTTTCCGGGATGGAACTTTGACCGGTCTTTTGCAGAGAGCGCCCGGGAACAGGGGATACGCCTCGCTCCGGTAGAATATTACAGCATCCGCAAGGGCAGCCATGCCGATAAGCTGCTGCTCGGCTACGGGCACCTGGAGGCGGAGGAGATCAGAGAGGGCATCCGGTTGCTGCATGGCTTCATGCAGGAAAAAGGCCATAAAGTATGATCGCTAAATATATTCCGGCTGCGAAAAGTAACTTATCTGCAGCCGGAACTTGCAGACCGGTCAGTACCATGCCGATCACGCATAACGGCAATATACCGGTAGGGAAAACTTGATACTGCCTGGTCGGCAGCATAGAATTGAATAAACTGGTTTAATGGTCTGGTCTAATAGGGGTGATCTTCAATGTTAACGGTTGGAGCGTTCCAGGCAAAAACAAACCTGGGCCAATTGCTGGACAGGGTGGCTAAAGGAGAGACCATCATCATCACCCGCCGCGGTGTTCCCGTCGCCACGATCAATCCCATCGCCGAAAAGCAGTTGCATGATAGCATGGAAACCATTCAGGCGATCAAAGACTTGCGCAAGGGCAACCGGTTGAATGGATTGACCGTGCGCCAACTGGTGGAGGAGGGGCGACGGTTCTGATGGCCTTCGTATTGGACTGTTCAATCACCCTGGCCTGGTTCTTCGAGGACGAGGACAACCCTTATGCCATGTCGTTGTTGGATTCCCTGGCGGAGACCGAGGCCATCGTTCCGTTCATTTGGACGTTGGAAGTTCTGAACGGATTGTTGATGGCCGAACGCAGGAAGCGTTTGACGACCGGCAAGGCCGACCAGGCAGTAGAGCTTTTGAAAAAGTTAAACATCAGGGTCGATGCCCAGGTAGACGGGATGCAGTCCCTGCTCTCCCTGGCCAGGGCCACCAGACTTACAGCCTATGACGCCGCTTACCTGAAACTGGCCCAGCGCTGCCAGGCGCTCCTGGCCACCAGCGATCGCGCCCTGATTGACGCAGCGAGGCTGTTGGATATCAAGCTGGTTGACTCCGGCCATCCCCTATAGTCTCAGGCGGCTTTACCCCGCCATGTTTTGTTGGGAGCGACCGCAGAGCGCAGACATTTCCTCCTTTTAGATTTATATTTTCAAAAGACCTGATCAAAGGAAACATTACATTGCTATTATTGTTTGACAAATTTAAAATGGACAGTATAATATGAAGTATGCTTCACGTGAAGCATACTTCATATTATACAAGGGAGGTAAGCATTGAAAAACAAAATTAAAGAGTACAGAACAAAAACTCGGATGACTCAACAAGAACTAGCTGATAAAGTAAATGTGTCTTCACGCACAATTATTTCGTTAGAAAAAGGACAGTATAAACCGTCGATTATGCTGGCATACAAAATTGCATTTTTATTTAATGCAACAATCGAAGATGTTTTTTGTCTGCCAGAAAACGAAATATTGGAGGAGAAGAATGAAAATCCATAACTTAAAACATTTTATTACCGCTGTCGCCTGCATGGTTTTGTCGATAATTCTCCTGTGCATATCATTTTCGAGAGGATTTAATTTAAAATTTATAGTTGGTGCGTTATTGCTTGTTATGCTTGCAATTATTGATTTCATTTTTAGCCTTAAAAAGGGTGGTAATGAGGTGAAAATTGCATCGTTAGCCGATGAAAGAGATTTATTTGTAGCGATGAAAAGCGGGAGAAAAACATTACAAATCTCAAACTGGATATTTGGTGGATTGACAATTTTATGCATAATTATTTATGGGATAATAAAGCAGAAGACTTTTATAATAGCGTCAATGGTTTTTTGTCTTGCAATTTTAATTATGTTTTTAGTGCTGCTTATAGCTAACATATATTATGAAAAACATGAATAAACCAAATGGGAAGCGCAGGGGGAGCAGATATGACCGCTCATCCTTGGAAAGGCCGCGCCTTTCTGCAGGGCCTCTATTGCCGGCGGCGGCGTTTGGCTTCCAGCAGCTGGGAAGCGGTGTTTTCGGCACGGTCCGGAACATCGATCCCTTGTTTCTCGTCCATGATCCGGTCACTTCCTGCGGGCGGTGGAGGTTCCAAACCGGCATCCCTGCTGCCCGATGCAGCCCCGCCGTGGGGCCTGGCGCCAACTTCCTTCCTTCCCTGGCCGGCATCCCTGCGCATCTCGTCCACCGCCTTTAGCAGACGCCCGCTCCAGCGGGGAGCAGCTACCGGCTGCCCGCGGTCCCTCGCTGATAAACAGGTTGCCAGCCGCACCAGGAACTGTTTGAGAGCGGCAAACTCCTCGGCTTCCAGCACCAGGCGGCGGCCGGCCACGTCCAGCAACCAGAGCAGGGCAGCCAGTACCAGCAGCAGCAGACTGATGTCATGGCTGGCTCTAACCGGAGGCAGATTCCCGGCAAAGGCCTGCCCCGGGTCTTGCAGCACCGAGCCTCCGCCTGCCGCCGCCAATGCCTTCAATCCGCCCATGTCCACCCCGGTCTGGCGGTACTCGGCCGAATAGGAGATGACCAGTCCGGTGCGGGCGATTGCAGCCTGGCTGTTACCGCTGGGGGTCGTGATTGTTACCAGGTAGGCTCCGTTCTCCTTCAGGTTGACCTCTCCGGCATAGCGGCCCGGCCCGGCGGCAGTCAGGGCAACACGCTGTGACAGGCCGGTGGGGCCTGTAAGCACGGCCTCGTAAGGTTTTACCTGCTGCCACTGGAGAGGGTCGTCTACCGTAAGATGCACCGCGTGGCCGCCGTTGGCGCTCTCGGCGCCCGTCTCTGCCTGTACCTGCACCGGACTGTTGTTTGTCGCCGGAAGCATCCAGGACAGGACATTACCCCATAACCTGGGAAAGACCTGATCGCTGATCCACGAAGCGCTCCACCTGCCAGCAGCGTCGGGGGTCCAGGCCACCGCCCGCCCCAACCCGTACTGCCAGGAGGCAAGGACCGGTTCACCCCGGTGGGAAAGCAGAACGACCTCGGCCCGGTCCTTGGCTGTCGTGGCAACATAGCCCTCAAGGGGCGGCACCTGCTCAATCCCTTTTAACAGGGGACTGTTAGCGGTCTGCTGGGGGTAAAACCGTTCGTTCACGGTAAAGCTCCTGGTGATCATCACCGTTTCTTTGGTGAAGATAGCCGGAATGGTATTGGCGTCGCTGGTGGCGTAAAAGCGCCCGTGACCAAGTTCCGCCAGGCCCCGCAGCATGCCGGCGTCGGCATCAGGCCCCACCGCCACGCAGGTGAGCGTGATTCCCGCCTCCCGCATCGCCTGGGTGAGCTGCTGGTACTCTCCACCACTGGCGGACATGCCGTCTGTAAGCAAAATAACGTGCTTGAGCTTTACAGGGGCGTTCTTGAGAACCTGGTAAGCATCCACCAGGGGAGGGAAGATCTCGGTCCCGTCACTGGCGGCAATACTCCCGATGGCCTGCCGAATCCCGTCTTTATCTTTAACAGCCTGCAGCGGTACCACATCCCAGGGCAGGCTGTCAAAGGCGATCACCCCGAGGCGGTCGCGTTCTGACAGGAGGGACACTGCACGGGCCGCCGCCTCCTTGGCCAGTTCGATCTTAGCGGCGCCGCCGGCCATCCCCTCCATGCTGCCCGACTTGTCTATGACCAGCACCAGCCCCAGCGAAGGGATCTCCCCCTTGCCGGACACGTTCATGTCCACCGGCAGCGCCCGCTCCACCGGGCTGCCGGCGTAGCCGCCGGGACCGAAGGAGTCGTTCCCCCCGATCATCACCAGCCCTCCGCCGCTGTCGCGCACATAGGTCTCTATCTCCGACATGGTCTTTTCACCCAGGCTCAAAGCCGGCACATTGACCAGGAATACGGCCTGGTAATTGGCCCAGGCGGCAGCCCCCCTGGGCACCTCGTCGCCTCCGGCCACCGTGATCTCCGCCTTGCCGGCAGCATGCAGCGCCTGAACCAACGCCGCCGCCCCGGGGAACCCGGCGCCGCCTGACCGGTCAGCCACCACCAGGACACGGGGCGGCCCCGTCACCTCCTGGATGGCCCCGGCGGTGTCATTGGCCGCGAAGGTATCCGATTTCTTATCTCCGGACACCAGTTGCACGTCATAGCGGTGCATTCCCGCCGCTCCGGCGTCGACCGGGATGCTGATCCGATTTTCCCCGCTGCGCAGCTGTACCGGCTGGGAGCAGAGCGCCACGCCGTCACGCGTTACCAGAAGCGTTCCGGCGCCGCCCACATCGGCGCTGACCGATACCTCCAGGGCAACCGTATTCCCGACCTGCGCCCTCGCCGGCAGCTTGACCCCGTCCACCCTCATGTCGGGCCCGGCTGTACCGCCTATCGGCACAACGTCCAGCCTGACACCCTCCGCACGCAGCTGGCGGGCTTCGGCGACCGCCTCCCCGCTCGTATCACGGCCATCCGAGAGCAGCACTATCCTCCGCTGGACATCGCCCGGGAACAACGCCCCGGCCAGCCGCAGGGCGTCCCCGATGCGGCTCCCATCCGCTCCCGGGTCTGTCTCCTGCCGCGACCAGGATGGGTTGGGCGCCAGAGGTTCCTCCACCAGCGCCTGCTGTCCGAAGGCGACCACTCCTCCCAGCACGGCAGGAGGTTTGGCCGCCAGCGCCTTCCTGGCCCACTCTTCTCCCTGAACCTTTCCGGAGCCCATGCTTGCCGAGACATCCAGCGCCAGCACCACAGCCTGGCGGTGGACCGTGCTCAGGACCTGGGTTCCCGCCAGAACGGCAACCACCAGGGCGAGCAGGACACACCGGATACCCAGCCTCCGGCACTCCCGCCGCCAGGCCCGCCCACCGCCGGCGCGGGCCAGACGGAGCCAGGGGAGGCGCAGGTAGACACAGAACAGCCCCAAAATAGGTAATACAAGCCACCAGAAGGGCTTGATAAAAGTAAGGCCGGTCTCGCTTAAGCCTCTAACGTCCACGGCTGGCCACCGCCCACTCCATGATGATCACTGCCAGCAGAACCCCTGCCAGGGCACCGGTCAGCGGCCGGGGAAGACGGGCGGAGCCGCCGGTTGAACCCCCTGGGCCAGACCCCGGCCGCGGGTCCCGTAATCGCAGATCCGATTCCTGAGCGTCGTAAGCGTTGACAACCACCAGGCCGGATACCCGCTGCGGATAGACCCGCCCCCCGGCCTTGGTTGTCCAGCTCTCTACTATACGGTACAGTCCCGGCTCCGACGGGACCCACGGGTTGGAGGGAAACGGGGGCGCCAGCAGGTTACGGTTCCCCGCCGGCGTCTCAACCGCCACTTCCTGCGCCAGAGGCAGGGTGGCCACGGTGACCTCCTGCCCCGGTTGAACGGCAGGCGGAACATCGAGGTTCGGCGGAAGCAGCCAGGTCACCAGGTTATAAACGAGCACGGGGAAGGCGGGGCGTAGTGGCAGATCGGAGTCGTGCATGTCAAAACCCCAGACCGCCACCCGTCTCCCCTGGAATTCACCATGGGCCAGCACGGCTTTCCCTCCCGAGGCAATATCCGCCATCCAGTTGCCGGTCAGTGTCAGTTCCCGGGCGCTGGCGATCCCGAACTGGGACGGGTCTGCATACCTGAGCAGAGGGCTGTCGGCGTTCTGCGTGAGGGATGCCGGATGGATCAGGCCGCCCACTCCCAGGCCCAGCCAGTTCCCGGGTGGCGGGTTCACCGCCAGCAAAGCGCCCGGTGGCAGGGGATCGACCACCCCGTCCAGCACGGTGATCTCGTAGGGATAGGCCCCGGCAACCAGCTTCCGGTATTCCTCCGGGGTCACCCGGTAAACATCCAGGTCCGGTATCACTTCCAGAACACGCTCGAGGAAGATGTTCCCCGGAGTAACGAGAAGCAGGCGGGCCCGCCTTTCCGGCCCCGTGACAGCCCACGCCTGGTTATCCAGTGCAAGCTGATCCATGTCGGGACGGTCCACTTCCAGCCGCGCCGCAACAGGGACCCCTGACGGCAGGCGGGGCCAGAGGAGATGGGTGGCCTTACCCGGCTCCAGGCGCCATGCCAGAGCCTCCTGCGGCTCCCCGCCTGCCGTCAGGAAAACTTTACCCGAAGCAGGCCTTGCGCCATTATCGATCACCAGGACCTGCGCGGCCTGTCCTGTGCCCACAGGGCGCAGATCCAACGATGCCAGGGCGACGTTGGAGGGCTCCCGGCTTCCCACCTGGAGAAAATCCAGGGTTCCTGTATCCATCCCCTGTGGATCGAGTCCCCCGTCGCTGATCAGGACGAGACGCGGCCGCTGTTCATCCCTGGCCAGGGCCCGGGCCAGCGTCAGGGCAGGGCCTAATTCTCCCCGGCAGGAGGATGGCTTCAAATCCCGCAGGGCGCGCTCCACCTCACCCGGATTGCCGCACCCTCTCAAGACCACCCGCGGGAGGCGGTCGAAGGCGATTACCGTGATCGTGGCGCCTCTCTTCAATCCTGAAGCTAAAGCCTCCACCTGGGCTTTCGCCTGTTCAAAACGGGTTTGACCCGTATCCCGGGCTTGCATACTGGCAGATGCATCCAGCAGGACGATAGTGCTGCCGGCAGCACTGCCGAACTGCCAGACAGGATGGGCAGCGGCAAGGGTAATCAGAAGGGCGGCCAGCAGTTGCAAGAAAAGCAGCAGTTGCGGACGCAGGCGCTGCCAGGGGCGGCTGGCCTGCCAGTTAACCGAGCTTGACCGCCACAGCAAGGTGCTGGGGACCACTCCCTGGCGCCGGCGGGGCCGTAAAAAATAAAACGCCAGAATGCCCGGTACGCTTAGCGCCAGCCAAAAGGCCTGCGGGTAGAGAAACTGCATGAGAATTCCTGCCTTCTTTATGCACCCTGGCGTGGGCGGATAACACCCAAACCGGGCAAACTTTTAAAAAGGGTGACTTCCAGATCCTCACCGCTGTCCAACAGGATACGCCGCGCCCCCCAGTACCGGCATCGGGAATCCAGGCCTGCCAGATATTCCTCCAGGCGCCGGGTATAGTCCAGCAGCACCGCCGGAGTTAGAGATACCTCAACCCTGGCGCCGGTTTCCGCATCTATCAGGACCCATTCCCCCGACCCCTGAGGGTGGCGCTCCTCAGGGGCCAGTACTTGAAGCAGGGTAACCTCGAGGGAACGGCCGGCACTTAAAGAAAGGAGTTTTTCCACACTGCCGGGATCCAGCAGGTCAGAGAAAACGTAAAGGCTGGTGGCTCCCGGTACGGCAGCCAGCGCAGCCTGCAAGTCCTTTACCGGGTCTGCCCCGCCCGAAAAGCCCAGGTCTTGCAAATACTTCAGTACCCCGGGGAGGGACCGGGGGCCACCCGCGGCAACAAAAAAGCCTCCCGCTGCCGCCAGGGCCAGGCAATCGCCTCCGGCCAGCACCGCTGCCGCCATGCCGGCAGCCAGGTGGAGGGCGAAACGCCCCTTATGGGCTGCCCCGCCCCAATCCATGGAGGCGCTGGTATCCAACAGGAAAATGGCAGAGTCCTGCCTCTCGTCAAGAAATTCTTTGATGTATAGCCGCCCGAGCCGGGCATAGGCCTTCCAGTCCACCCTTCTCGGCTCATCCCCCGGTACGTAGCCACGGTAATCGGCAAACTCCACCGCTCCCCCCTTGCGGCGCGACCGCCAGGCCCCCCCTGGAGGGCCGGAGATGGGCCGCCTTTTAACCGGGCGGTAGCAAGCCATGCGATTCAAGATCCGTTCATTTAGAAAGAGGGCCATCGCCTGCTCCCCCCGAGGCTACTCATGGTCTGTCACTGTGGTCAGAATCTCCCGGACCAGATCGTCAGGGCTGATGCCCTCTGCAACGCCCTCAAATCCCAGCAGCAACCGGTGCCGCAGGGCGGGCAGGGCCACCGCCCGGACATCCTGGAATCCGGCCTGGGCACGCCCGGCGCGCAGGGCCTCGGCGCGTGCTCCCAGAACCAGCGCCTGTAACCCGCGGGGCCCGGCGCCATATCGTACAAAGCGCTGTACCCGTTCAGGCGCCTGAGGGTGGTGCGGCTGGGTGGCCAGGATCAGCCTGGTGGCATAGGCCAGGACATCCTCCACCGCGATCACCTGGCGCACCAGTTGCAGCCAGCCTGCCAGTTCACCGGGGCCCAGCAGGCCCGGCGCCTGTGGCACCTGGGCGCCCGTCGTGAGCACGGCAATTGCCATCAACTCCTGGGCGCTGGGATAGGGCACCGTTATCTTGAACATGAAGCGGTCCAGTTGGGCCTCGGGAAGGAGATAGGTTCCTTCCATCTCCAGCGGGTTTTGGGTTGCCATAACGAAAAATGGTGAGGGTAAGGGGTGTGTGACTCCTCCCACCGTTACCGTATGTTCCTGCATGGCTTCAAGCAGGGCGCTTTGGGTTTTGGGGGTCGCCCTGTTGATCTCGTCTGCCAGCACAAAATGGGCGAAGACAGGGCCCTCTTCAAAACGAAAACCGCTCCCGGCCCGGTCAAAGACCAGCGTCCCGGTTATATCAGCCGGCATCAAGTCCGGGGTGAACTGGATACGCCGGAAGGTCAATCCCATCACCCGCGCCACTGTTCGCACCAGCGCTGTTTTGCCGAGACCGGGAATGCCCTCCAGCAGGAGATGCCCCCCGGCCAGGAGAGCGGTGAGCACCTGATGGACAACCTCCTGCTGGCCCACAATAGCCTGCCCGATGGCATCATCCACTTCCCGCAGGCGCTGTCCCACTTCTTCAAGGAGCAGATGCACTTCCGGTTCACTGGCACCGTTGAACGCTGTTATCGCTTGTTTTATCATTTGTTCTCCCCTGCGCCTGGCTGCACGCCGTCGAAATATTTCCAAACCAGTGATTCCATGGCCGGCGGAAGGGGCGCCCGGGACAGAGAATCATGGGCCTCGGCCAGATACTGGGTATAGACCCTCGTGTATGGCAGGACAGAGCCGGCTTCGGTAGGGGAATGAGGCAGGGTGATCTGAACGCCGTCCTCTCCATTTCTAACATCACCGGTGACGTTTACTCTTTCTCCGGACCCTCCCAACAGGGACGGCTTCTGCGCATTCAGGCCGCCACCGCCATGCCCCGCACCCTGGCCACCCGACCCGTTCCCCCCGCCGCTATTGCCGCGACCGGAACCCTCGCCGTTCCCCCCGCTGCCGGAATTTCCGTCCTGACCGCCGGCAGCGCCTTGCCCACCAGTTTCCCCGGCCGGACCGCCGGCGGACGAGGCTCCGGTCACAGGCGCCATGGAAGCAAGGTCGCCGGCCTGTGCCAGTTCCCGGCCGGACGCTCCGGCAGCGAGCTGTTGCGCCAGGCCAAAAAGGGCGCTTGAAGCGTTGGCGAGATGGCCCGCTGCCGTGGCCGCATCGGCCAGGCCGGTCAGCGCTTCGGAGGGAAGGGCGTTGGCCGCCGCCGCCGAACTGCCCCCGGATTTTCCTGATAATCTGTCGCCTTCGGCTCCGGCCAGGATTTTTTGTGCCGCTTCTCTTAACTGCTGGCGCAAGGTGGCATTGCTGACCGCCTCCGCCCCCTGGAAAAGCGCCTGGGCTGCCTGCTCCTTTTTGACGGAACCCCCCGTGGCCACAGCCTGGTTGAGAGCTGCAGCCTCCTTCCCGACTCTTTCTTGATCCCCCCTGGTTAAAGCTGCCCCGAGATCGTGCCAGTTCCTGTCGGGCTGCCGTTCCCAGAGAGCGCCCAGGCTCATGGCATCTCTTCTTGCAGCAGGGCTCAGGTTTGTTGAAAGGTTCTCAACCTCCTGAGCCGCCTTCTGCAAGCGGGCCACTGCCTGGCTCCGTTCCTGCGCCCGCCGCAAGTCGCGGGGCAGGGAATCGAGTGACCGCCGGAGTTCCGCGGGCAACAGATTCCTTCCGTCAAACTGCAGGCCTTTGACCTGTCCGACGGCGCTTTCGGCCACAATCTCCGCCTGTTTTCGCAGCTCCCGGTCCATCCGGCCGCCTTCCCAAGCCGGGGGGATCACAGCGAGAACCAGGACGACCACGGCCAGGATACCTGGCCCCATCCAAAATCGCCGGTTGTCAAAAACCTGATAGAGATCGCCTGCACGGCTCCCCAACTGTTTACAGCCCGGGAGGCTTTCCGCACAGGCGGCCTTGGCCCAGGGATCTGTCCGGTGCTGCCGGAGGAGACGGAAGGCGGTGACAGCTCTGGCGTCCAGGCCCAGACCGTCGGCCACCCGGACCACCTCCAGGGCATCAGGCCGTCCCAGGAAACGCCCGAAGGCGAACAGGAACGCCGCCATAACTCCCACCAGAGCGGCCCAGGAAACAATCTCCTCGATGTAAACCAGATGCAGTATAACCTGTAGGGCACCGGCCAGGCCCAACCCCCATAACAGGGCGAGACGCAGGCTCTCCAGCCAGTAACGCTCCCGCACCCGCTTCCGGAGCGGCGCCAGTGCCGCAGCCAGGGCATCGTCGGGCCAGTCAAGACGCTGCCTGTTTAGCAGACGCAACACTGCCCGTACCCGCGCCATGACGCCTGCAAAAATTTTGTTGCTGGTTTTAAGAAACGCCGACGCTGCAGACATCTCGGTGATCAATCCCCTTCCAAAAACCTACCCGGGCTATTTGCCCTGAAAATAGCTGCGACACCCGCTACCCGCTCAGGTTCGCCGCCTGTTTCATGGATCGTCGTCTCGCCTGCCACATCAGCCAGGGCCGCAGGGGGTTGATGGCAAACGTCGCCACCAGCAGGGAGGCCAAGGCCAGGAGGGATTGGTAGAGGGTGAACTTCGCCAGGGGCGCCCAGCCGGCCAGCCCCTTTACAACCTTCGTACCGGTATAACCTGTCGGAAAACCAGAGCCAGGACCACCGCTCATCACGAGCATGGAGCTTCCGCCCATCGCATAAGACGTCATCCCCGGCCCCCCTGCCAGGCGCTGTGCGATTCCAGAAAAAGAGGAAACAGCGCCCTGCCCGCTCCCTGGCAGGACCGAGGCCATCGTTACCACCGGGCTCAGGAAAACGTACTGCGGCGGCGTGATCTGCGGGGTCATCTCCGGGTTGTAGGAGACCTGAGGGTTGCCCGCCACGACAATGGCTGAGATGATCAGCGTCCCGAATATCAATCCAAAAACCGTGATCAGAGAGACGATGATGGCTGTCTGGCTGCGCCTGAAAATGGCCGAGAAGGCCAGGCCCAGAGCCCCATACCCCAGGCCTGTCATCAGGCACAGCCCGAGAGCGACGGCCACGTTTTTCAGGGGCATCCCGCCGAAGAAATAGACAACGCCCAGTACAGGCAAGGCGGCGATCGCCAGAAAAAGCAGATAGACCACAGAGGCCAGCCACTTGCCCAGGACGATTCCTGCCAGGGAGGCCCTGGTCACCAGCAGCAGATCATAGGTGCGCCGCTCTCGCTCGCCGCTGATGGCGGTGGCCGCAACCACCGCCGCGATGGCCCCCAGCAGCAGCATGAGCGCGAAAACCAGAATACTGTAAAGTATCAGGCCCACCTGTGGTATGACCGTGCTGCCACGGCTGTTAAGCCAGAGAAAGAGCACGACGCATCCACCTAACACTGCCAGGTAGATGGACAGCAAGAGGGGGCCGCGCCAGTTCCTGGTACGGCCGCGCATCTCCTTGCTCAGCATCGGAACCAGCCCGTTGCGCAGACCTTCGCCAAAGTCTTGCCAAATCCTGAATATTTTTTTCATGGTTCACCCCCGTGCGAGTTGCATAAAGGCATCCTCCAGGGTGTGCTCCTGGATGGAATAATGGGCAACGGCCGCTCCGGCCAGCACCAGTTCCTTAAGCAAGGCAGCCGCCTCCTGTGCGCCCCCGGCCAATTGCAGTTCGATCCTGTCATTCACTGTCTGCAGCGCCGTGACTCCGGGCCAGCACTCCAGCACTTTCACTGCAGGCGCCGCATCTCCGTGGCAGCGAAGCATGATCTTTTGGAGCTGGGATGCCTCCACCATCTGCAGCAGCGGTCCCTGGCGCACCAGCCGTCCATCGGCGATCATGCCGATATGGGTGCAGAGATCGGCAAGCTCCGACAGGATGTGGCTGCTGATGAGAATGGTCTTGCCAAGGCGGCGCAGTTCCTTCAAGATCTCCCGCATCTCGACGCGGGCCACGGGGTCAAGGCCGCTGGCCGGTTCATCTAAAAGCAAAACCTGGGGATCGTGGACCAGGGCACGGGCGAGGCACAAACGCTGCTGCATCCCCCGCGACAGGGAGTCCACGAACTCGTCCCTTTTGTCGGCCAACTCCACCAACTCCAGCAGGTCGTCCCGGAGTTTCTGGGCGGCCTGCCTGCGGATGCCATGGGCTGCAGCGTAGAACAGCAGGTACTCCCCCACCCGCAGGTCATCGTAAACACCGAAAAAATCGGGCATGTAACCCAAAATATTTCGTACTGCACGGGGATTGCAGACCACATCATACCCCGCCACCTCCGCCGAGCCCCCGTCCGGTACCAGCAATCCCGCCAGGATGCGCAGAGTGGTGGTTTTGCCCGCCCCGTTCTGGCCGATAAAACCGTAGATGGCCCCGTCGGGCACCTCTATCTCCAAACCGTCCAGGGCCTGCACGCGCCCGTAGTGTTTCTGCAGCTGCCGCGTCATGATCAAGGCCTCATCACCCCCTCGTAACCTACCGCCGGCGGCAGGAAGTAAAAACTCCCCTTCTTGCCGGGATCGCCCATTCCGTTTATGCGCAACTGCACCTCACCGTCCGGCTGGGCGTATGCGCCCGGTAGACGGAACTCCGTTTGTCCTGACAGTTCTACCCACCGCCCCTGGCCGGGATGATAGATCTCCAGCACCCCCGGCGCCACGGGCTCTGGTGTTTTGGCAGGCGGGCCCCCCTGCTGATTCCATGGCAGCTGCTGCGTGGGG
Organism: Peptococcaceae bacterium; assembly: GCA_023249405.1. Taxonomy (GTDB): domain Bacteria; phylum Bacillota; class DSM-12270; order Thermacetogeniales; family Thermacetogeniaceae; genus Palsa-1188. The sequence continues at coordinate 20,051 of JAHFCR010000050.1, forward strand.
AAATACTGCAGCTGCACCCTGATCTCCTGAAGCTGGGTATTAGACGGAATCCCCGGCCGGAAAGCGTAGGTTATGAAACCATCCCCAAAGCCGAAGAGGTTGTTCTGGCCGAAGAAACCTGAATTCGTCTGAGAATCGACGAGGTTGGGTATTACCAGGCCGTAAGGCACGTTAAAGGCGCCCTCCGGGAAATCCAGTTCCAGACGCTTGACGATCATGCTCAGGTAATGGGGGTCACTCTTCACCCCCCGGTAGTCTACTTGCTGCACCGCATCCTGGCTCCAGGCCACCAGGGTTATCGGCCAGCCGATACTCTCCCATCCGGGCCCCTGGCTGATCATGCTGCTCAACCAGCTGTTCAACAGGTTGGCGCGACGCTGCTCATCCACCGTCAGGCTGCGCGGGCGTCCCGGGTTCGCACCGGTTGCTTTCCCGCTAGGGAAAGTCGCTGTAAGGGATGCCCCGCCAGGGTTGAGAAAGATCTGCTGAAGACCCGCGTTAGGCGGTTCGTTGTAGCCGCTCGGGTCGTAACGGGGCGGTGAAGGCATGGCCGCGGCCGCGACCGCCTCCTGGCCGGGTTTTATATCTCCCAGGCATTTATAGTTTCTCCCCAACAGCAGGGCGACGTGATCGAGCTTAATCCCAGTATGGTTAACCACCCTGATCGTCAACCCGGAACCCGTGACCAAAAGCCTCGCCGTCAGGCCGTCCAATTTGTTCCCGATCTCCTGGCGAAAGGTTGCAGTGCGCATGTTCCACTGGGACAGATCTCGGCAGTTCAGCTTGATCAGGTTGCCGCTGCGGGTGATGGTGAAAGGGGCAGCGGTTCCCGGCTCCTGGTACTCGGGGGGAGGGCCCTCGAACATCTGCGCCTGCACGGGATAGCCGGGATCTGCCAGGCTGACGTTGAAATCAGGGAAGGTGGGAGCGAAGAAGCCCACCGCCGTATACGCCTGGGCGGGGGATCTGCTGTCCACCACTTCCAGCACGTTCACCAGGACGTTGCTGTTGGATTGCAGCATATAAAGATACGCTGCCAGAGTAAAGACGAGCGCAAGCAGGGGCACGGCCACCCAGGTATATTCAGGACGACGCCGGCTGCGCAGCACCCAGTAAGTGACAGGCCCCGCAACGATCAGGAAAGCCAGCAGGAAGGCGCCCACCAATGGCCAGCCGGGAAAGGCATCCCTGGGCAGCTGCCCGGCGAGGGAGCCCAGAATTGCAGCCTGGTTTCTCATGGAGACGGGGCCCACCCTGTTAAACCCCGTAGGCTGTTCAGGCGTAAGGAGCTTCTTCCAGAGAGCCTTGCCCAGATCGCCTGCCTGCCAGGGTTTTTGACCGGGGTCGAACGCCAGCACCGTTACTGTTCCGTTTTCCACCGCGGTCTGCAAGCCAAGGGGTTCATCCTGGGGACCCCACCGGGAACCCGGGCCCTCCAGCCGGGCAAATGGGGCGGGCGCGGTGGCCGCTAAAGGCTCCCCGAGCCAGCTGGCCGCAGCCGCCCAGCTATTCCTGATCTCCACACCCGGACTGGATATTTGAATCGTGCCGGCCGGAAGCACCCCCAGAGTCTCGTTGATGCCCAGGCCTCCGGCCACCAGAAGCCTGCCGCCGCCTTTCACCCACTGCGTCAGGACCTGGCCCTGGCGGGATGTCAGGCCTGCCATTCCCTCCCTGGTAACCAGGATCGTGCCCATCGCCTCCAGGTCGTCGCCAGACTGAGGAAGCAACTCGGGTGAGAGCCTCAGGACGACCGGCTGACGCGGCACACCATCGGGCATGTTGATACGGACCTGTTCCAGCGCCGGAGGCGCCTCCCCCAGGACCCCGATGGCGCCGTTGGCGTAGTTCATGTTGTTAAACTGGGAGGGCAGTTTCTGTTCGGTCTGTGCCAGTATCCTGTCTCCCACCCGAAAGCGGAACTCCATCTTGCCCTGGGGATCGGGTAACGGAAACCAGAGCACCACCTTTTTGGCGCCCCCGGAGGGAAGGGAGACCTCCTCTCCATAAGCGGTGCTGGGTATGTACTTCACCAGACTGGGATTAGGCGGTCCTGGCGCACCGGTAGGAGAGGGAGGGGTATAAGCGTAGTAGGTGACCACCTCCGCCACACCTGATAGATTGTCCCGGCTCCGGTTTTCCAGAGACACCGCCGCAGGCCCCGTCAACCCGGGCACACCCTGTCCCTGCCAGCCCACATCCACTTTCATTTCGACAGGACTGCTTGTTGCAGCAACATCATTAGGAGCGGCCTCGAGAACTGCAGGGCATAGAAGCAGATAGGCCACAAGGCAAAACAGAAACACTTTTTTCAACGCTGAAGTTTTCCCCAAATACGGCACCTCCGTGCGATCATCCTCGTATAATTTTACCACCGTCCCTGTGCTTTTCTTACAATTTTCTTTCTACTTTTTGGACGATAATACTAATGTTAGACTTATTAGTACATTTAGGTATCCGATCCGTGCCCAGCTTGTACTTAGTGACTTAACCTGTCGATTCTTCAACAGGCCGGATTGCAGTCTCTACGCTGTTTTAGATTACGCCCAATGTTTTCAGAAGGTAAACACGATCCCTTACCTCTTAAAAACTGCGCTCATCGTAGTCCATGCGGCTGATATACTTATCGATATACAATAATAGTTTATTGTATATCGATAAATTATTATTGAAATATTATAAACTCTACTTTATAATATCTATATACATGATTGATTCAGGAGGCATTTCATTGATATGAATCGATTGAACCTGTCAAAGTGGCTGAAAGCGATTATTCTCGGGACTGCATGCTGTGGAGCAATCATATATTTTTATATTTTTCCCTGCTATGGACAGAGTGTCGCTTTGGATAATCCGGAGCTTTCGTTTTACTATTGGCCCTGGCTCTGCTTCATTTGGATTACAGCGATTCCGTGTTATGCCGTTTTATATTTTTCATGGTGTATTTCCAGCGAGATCGGCAAGGACAATTCTTTTTCAGAGAGAAACGCATTGCTGTTAAAAAGAATATCCCGCCTTGCCG
>JAHFCR010000112.1 GCA_023249405.1 Peptococcaceae bacterium
ATCCAGTGTTTCCAATAATGTTTTTTGTCATTTATGGGATATTCATGCTCGCAATACTCGCTGGCTATGTTTTGATGATAATCATCGGATGGAAGGTTATGAAGGCTCATGAATTGCTTGCGTGGTCAGTGGAAGAGCTTGTCGCAGCTGGAAAACCAAAAGAATAGGCTTTGGTCAAGACTTGAGAGCCTCCGGGCTCCAACCCCTGACGCCAGGGGTTTTTCTTATGCGGTTCAAAGAAAATCTTCTAGATAATAGTAAATATTACTTGACATCAAATATAAATAAGTCATACTATTAAATAGTAATTAATATCAATTAGTATTAAGTATGATTACTCTTGATTTTGAGATCAGAGGATGCTATACGGGCAGGCTGGAGGTTTGGCAAGGGTGAAAACCATGGGATGTGAGGTCGTTGTTGATCGCTTGAATGTACGCCTCGGCGGAAGTTGGGTATTGCAGGACCTTTCTTTCGACGTGAGGCCGGGGGAGTTTGTCGGCATCATCGGCCCCAACGGAGCGGGTAAGACCACCCTGCTGCGCGCCTTGCTCGGCATGATCCCACCAGAGAGCGGCCGGATCACTGTGGGGAGAAAGGATACCCGATCGTCATTCTCCCCGCTGCTGGGGTATGCGCCGCAGTCACGCCAGATCGATGTGGATACTCCGGTGCGGGCCTGGGATTTTGTGAGCTTCGGGCTGCCCGGATGGTTTCCCCCGTGGCCAACCGGATCTGATCGCCGCAGTATCCGGGAGGCTATGCTGGCCACCGATTCTTACCATTATTCGGATCGGCCGGTCGGCAAGCTATCCGGCGGTGAACGGCAGCGTCTTTTTATCGCCCAGGCCCTGGTCAGGGACCCCCAGGTCCTGTTGTTGGACGAGCCGACATCCAACCTGGACCCGGGATCGCAGGAGAACATAGCCTTATTGGTTCACCGCCTGAATCAGGAGAAGGGCATCGGGGTACTGTTCGTCACCCACGACGTGAACCTCATCGCCAGGCATGCACACCGCATCTTTTAGCTGTACTGGCGGTATGGCTGATGTCCGGTTGCAGCAACAGACAGGGCGCATCCAACGCCGGCGGCGCCGCCCGGAAGGTGAAGATCAGAGTGGTGGCGGCGGAAAACTTCTATGGCGAGGTGGCCCAGGCTGTCGGGGGCGATCGGGTTGACGTGACTTCGATCCTCACCAATCCGGAGCAGGACCCCCACGATTATGAACCTACTGCCGATGCGTCTAAAGCCGTTGCGGATGCCCGGGTGGTTGTTTATACGGGTATCGGGTATGATGACTGGATGGACAAGCTGATCAAGGCGGATAACAAGAGCAGGCAGTTGGTGGCTGTTGGCAGCGATCTGCTGGGCAAGGCAGACGGCGACAATCCGCACGTCTGGTACGATCCTACGGCGATGCCCAAACTGGCGGCGAGGCTAGCCGATGTTTTGGGGAAGATCGACCCTGATAACGCCGCTGCTTACCAGAACCGGGCGCGGGACTATGTCCAGACGCTGGCGCCGCTGACCGGCAGCATAGCCAAACTGAAACAAACCGCTCCAGCGATGATCGACGTTTCTGAGCCCGTTTTTGGCTATATGGCGGAGGCCCTGAATTTGACAACCAATGACCAGAAGTTCGCCAAGGCGGTTGAAGAGGGAAACGACCCGAGCGCCAGCGATGTTGCCGGCCTGCAGAATGATATTAAAAACAAGCGGATCAAGTTCTTCGTCTATAATATCCAGACAGACAGCCCGACCGTGAAGAATGTGGCGCAGTTGGCCGAGGCCAACGGAATTCCGATCGTCAAGGTGACTGAAACTGAACCGGCAGGGAAGAATTATCTGCAATGGATGGCCGGGCAGCTCGATCAGGTTGGCGCCGCGACCGGAAAACAGTAGAGTATCCGTGATAGCGGCGCTGTCCGGCAGCGGCTGATCAGAGCGGCATAACTGTCCGCACATAAAAATGAAAAGGAGGTCATATGGATGAGAGTTGCTTATGTTTTTGCCACTACCAACGCCCAGAAGATTCTGGACAAGATGATCGTGCCACAGTTGGAGACGGATGGGCACGGGGCCGATGTGGTGGGGATGTTCTTCTTCATGGACAACACCTTTTTCCTGCTGGAGGGAACTGAAATGGGAGAGAGGCTGCAGGCGATGCAGGAGAAGACCGGGATGCTCTTGATGGCCTGCGACCAGTGCGCCGAGGAGCGGGGCATCACCGGCAAGCTGATCCCGGCGGCGCACGTGGGGTGTTTCCCGAGCCTCTACGTGGCCCTGGGAAATGCCGGCGGCGTCGATCAGGTGATCACCCTTTAAGCAGGATTTCGCTCAGGGTGCACCCTGCTGTCTTTTAGCGCTAAAATAAAAAAAGCTTGCAGAGGCGGTGATGTGGGGATGGCCAGGGTAACGGTGGAGTTTATCAATACCTGCCCGCACTGCGCCGGGTACGAGGAGACCGTGAAGGCGGTGGCCGACCGGTTCGGGGATGACGTGGAAGTCCGGATCTACCACGCCGGGCGGGACTTCGACTATTTGCGCAAGTATGGGCCGGTAAGCAAGGGCACACTGATCATCGACGGCCATAAGAAATACGACAACCTCACCAGCGAGTTGATCGAGCGGGTGATCATCGAGGCCGTAAGCACCCCGGCGCCGTGAGCGGGTTATTGAACATCGCCGGCCAGGCGCTGGCGGCAGCCCTGCTCTTTCTTAACAGCTCCTCAGTGTGGCTGGTGCTCAGCTTCGCCCTGGCCGGGCTGCTGCACAACATCCTGAGCCCGGACCGGATGCAGCGGATGCTGGGCAACAGGAAGGTCTCCTCGATCTGGAAAGCCATCGCCTCCGGCCTGCTGTTGCCGATCTGCAGCTGCGGGGTGGTCCCCCTGAGCCTGGGGCTGTATTTTTCAGGAGCCTACCTCGGCCCGGCCCTGGCCTTCATGACCGCCTGCCCGATCATCAATCCGGCGGCGGTGCTGATGGCCTATGGGCTGTTAGGGCCGCAACTGGCCACCTGCTACCTGGTGACCGGGCTGGTGTCCTCATTTCTGATCGGTCTTTTGGGCAATGTCCTGGCCGGACCGGAATTGCGCGCCCCGGGGATGGATATCCCGGTAGTGCAGGTAACCCTGGATGCTGTCGAAACCATCCCTCTCCAGGCCAGACTGTGGAGTGGACTGCAGTGGGGGTTTGCCGATCTCGGGGTCCAGGTGAGCAAGTACATCGTACCCGGCATCTTGTTGGCCGGGCTGATCACGGCGGCGGTTCCGTCCTCAACGATCCAGCGCTATCTGGGCAATCCTGGGCTGGTCTCCATCGGTGGTATCGCCCTGATCGGGGCGGTGATGTATGTCTGTGCCGTTGGGCACATCCCCTTCATCGCCGCCATGGTGGCCAGCGGGGCGGCGCCCGGCGTGGCGGTGACTTTCCTGATGACCGGCGCCGCCACCAACCTGCCTGAGTTGATCAGTATCTACAACCTGATCGGACGGCGGGCGGCGGTAATCTACAATGTGGGCGTGGTAGGGATCTCTCTGATCTCCGGCTGGCTCACCAACCGCCTGCTGATGCCCGGATTCGTCCCCTACTTCAATCTGTCCAGGAGCAGGCAGGCCATCGGACTGGCCGGCAGCATCACTCTCACCTCGCCGGAGCTGGTGCGCTATCTGTGCTCCCTGGTAGTGCTGGGCCTGTGCCTCTACGCCCTATGGCCCGGATTGAGGCGGCTGGCCAAAAGAACGCAGACGGCCCTGGCCGTGTTGCTGGTGCTGCTGTTGTTGATGACAGGCGGATGCGGCAGGACGGCGGAGAAACATGCGCAGTTGCCGCCGCCCCCGGCGGAAAACGAGGGCACGCCGGGGGAGACAACTCCATCCCCGCTGGTTTCCTATTGGCAACAGCGTAACCCGGGTTCCCAACTGGTGAAATGGGCGGACGGAGACCTGAACGGGGACAGCCGCCAGGATGCGGTGATCATCTACCGGGTGGGCGGCAACAAATGCCAGCTGGCGGCGGTGCTCGATCTGGCGGAGGGCATCAGGGTGACTGAGCCCCTGCCGGCGCCGGTGTCTGACCAGGTGGTCAGTATCGGAGGCGCCGGGAATAGGGGAGTCAACGAGGTGATTGTCTCCGGAAAGAAGGACGGTGCCTATGGTTATGCCATCTACGCCCTGGAGCAGGGACGCCTGGTGAACGTGTACGGAGAGGGAATGGACCAGTGCTGCTGACATGCGCTGGTGATCGGAGACGGCAGCGGCAGTTGGGAGTGATAGGGCAGCTGAAGTTATGCGGGCGGCCAGGATGCTGCCGGCATAATGTTCTCTCATCGAATTTGTTGACGTTGCTTGTCGCTTGGGTGTAAAATCAATATTGGTGAAGTTCCTCGGGGGCGGGTGTAATTCCCGCACCGGCGGTGATGCCTCTGATGGAGGATGAGCCCGCGAGCCCAGCGTCTGGCATCTGGTAAAACAGAGCGGACAGGCGCAGGGTTGATCCGGTGGGAATCCGGAGCCGACAGTAGAGTCTGGAGGGGAGAGGGGCGCTCTTGTTTGTGCTGACTTTGCCATAAACCCCTCACCCTTCGGTGTGGGTTTTTTTATTGCGCAATGCGGGAACGGTTCTCGCATTGCGCACGGCTGGATGATAGGAGAGACGCCAGTGTCGACAGATACCGAATATATGGCCCGGGCGCTGCGGCTGGCAGCCCTGGCCAGGGGAAAAACAAGCCCCAATCCCATGGTGGGAGCGGTCATCGTCAAAGATGGGCAGGTGGTGGGCGAGGGCTATCACCACCAGGCCGGCACGCCCCATGCCGAGGTCCTGGCCCTCGGACAGGCGGGGGAGCGCAGCCGGGGAGCAACTCTGTATGTCTCACTGGAGCCCTGCTGCCACTTCGGGCGTACGCCACCCTGCACGGAGGCTATTATTAAAGCCGGTGTGAGCAGGCTGGTGGCAGCCGCACCCGATCCCAATCCCCTGGTGGCCGGAAAAGGCCTGCAGATCTTGCAGCGGGCTGGACTGTCAGTGCAGTCGGGAGTGTTGGAAAAGGAAGCCCGGCGTCTCAACGAGATATTTTTCAAGTATATCCTTGCCAGGCAGCCCTTTGTCACCCTCAAGGCGGCCATGAGCCTGGACGGCAAGATCGCTACCAGATCGGGAGACTCCAAGTGGATCACCGGATCTGAGGCCCGTGACCTGGCGCAGCAGTTGCGAGTGGAGAATGATGCGGTGCTGGCGGGCATCGGAACGGTGCTGGCGGACGACCCCCTGCTGACGGTCAGGCTGCCCGGCGAGGAGAAGAAACCGTTGCGGGTGGTGGTAGACAGCAGCCTGCGGATTCCGTTGGAGTCCCAGATCGTAAAGACGGCGCGGGATTACCCTACGGTGGTGGCCGGTGTGAAGGGACGGTGTTCGGTCGGCAAGAAGGAACTGCTGTCCGGGCGCGGCGTAGAGGTCTGGGAGTTGCCGGCATCGGGCGGTCAGGTGGCGATCCAAGCCCTGCTGGACAAATTGGGCTACCGGGAGGTGGCCGGACTGCTCCTGGAGGGCGGCAGCACCCTTAACGCCAGCTTTCACGAGGCAAGGGCCATCGATAAGTATCTTTTCTTTATCGCCCCCAGGATCATCGGAGGCGATAGGGCGCCCGGTCCTATCGGCGGCGAGGGGATCGAAGTTTTGCAGCAGGCGCTTGATCTGAAGTCGTTGCAATATCAGAGAGTCGGTTCCGACCTGTTGATCACGGGTTATCCGGAGTTGACCGGGTAGGAGGGGGTATGTGCATGTTTACCGGCATTGTAGAAGAGATCGGCGTGGTCAGGAGCCTGGCCGGCGGGCAGTCTTCAGCCGTCTTGACAGTGGATGCGGCCGTGGTGCTGGAACGAGTCAGAGTGGGGGACAGCATTGCCATTAACGGCGTCTGCCTGACGGTGACCGGGTTCTCTGCCAGGAGTATCACTGCCGATGTGATGCCGGAAACCCTGCGCAAGACCAATCTCGGCAGTCTGCAAACGGGAGACCGGGTTAACCTGGAGCGGGCGCTGGCGCTGGGAGACAGACTGGGCGGGCATCTGGTTACCGGCCACGTGGACGGTACCGGAGCGATCGCCGGCCTGCAAAGCAGGGGCATCGCTACCGAGATCCGGGTGCTGCTGCCTTCGGAACTGCAGCAGTTTGTGATCCCTCAGGGTTCAGTGGCCCTGGACGGGGTGAGCCTGACTATCGCCGCTATCGAGACCGGAACCCTGATGGTCGGCCTGATTCCCCATACCAAGGAGACGACCGCTCTTGGCGGCAAGAGAGTGGGAGACCTTTTAAACATAGAGACCGATCTGTTGGGCAAGTATGTGAATAGGCTGTTGCAGCGGAGCACGATTCCGGATCGACAGGGGGTTACCGCAGACTTGTTGATCGAGAACGGATTTATTTGATAGCTGGGCTAGGCATGATGCGGGGTCGAGACCATAAGATGCGAGTTTCGATTTATCCGATAGCTAACCGCCGCTAAGACTCCCGCTTCTTGAAGCGGGAGCGCCGTATCCGGGCTGACGCCCGGCCTGAAAGAAAACGGCACAGGTAAGCGGCGCTAAGCCGGGTGCCCCCTGGGCGGGATAACATCTTCTAAGACATCACGCCGCCCGGCGGCGCCATCAGAGAATGAAAATTGTTTATTTTCA
>JAHFCR010000113.1 GCA_023249405.1 Peptococcaceae bacterium
ATAATATGAGCAGAATGAAATTTAGGAGGGTTAGATGATGGACAAAGTGTCTCTGGGGAACAAGGGCCCTGTTTGCGTGACGCCGGTCTGGGTCATCGGCACCTACGATCAGGCGGGCAAGCCCAATGCCAGCACCGCTGCCTGGGTGGGGATGTGCTGCTCAGTCCCGCCGGCGGTGGCGGTCTCGTTCCGGAAGGCTACCTATGCCTATGAGAATATCTTGCAAAAAAAAGCCTTCACGGTATCCATTCCCACCGAGGATTACATCAACGAGGCCGATTATTTCGGAATTGCCTCCGGCCGGAACACTGATAAGTTTGCCGCTACCGGGCTGACGCCGGTGAGGAGCGAACTGGTGGATGCTCCTTACGTGCAGGAGTTCCCGTTCATTCTGGAGTGCAGGCTGCTCCAGCATATTGAAATCGGCCTGCATACACAGTTCATCGGTGAGATCCTGGACGTGAAGGTCGACCCGGCCGCCCTGAGCGACGGCAGGGAGCCGGTCATCGAGAAAATTAGGCCGTTCTTCTTTGCCCCCGGCAGCCGTTCTTATTACGCAGCCGGCCAGCAGCTGGGCAAGGCCTTCTCCGTCGGCAAAACTATCGGCTGATCGCTGGGTTCTAGCCTGGACTGAAGCTGGCCGGCCTGAGTTCAGGCCGGCCAGTGCTCTGACCGCTGTAAAGGCCAAGGCTTCTCTATCTACTCGACATCTGTCTCCAGGATCGTCTCTGGGTAGTTCCTGCGCCAAGATGCCTCTCTCACCCGTGGGCGGTTATTTACACCAACAATAACCGGAAAGCACGCTTACTTGTTTGAAGGGCAATTTTGCAGCACGTAAAAAGTATGCTATAATGGCTGAGCAGGATGCCGGGTATTTGGCGTCCGTCTCTTTCTGGGGAATAAAAAAATTGATGTGCCAGGTTTGGTCGTGCTAGACGGGGGGGTAGCGGCACCCTGTAGCCCGCAATCCGCTAGAGCGGGGTTGAATTCCTGCCCGAGGGTTGATCTTGTGGGGCTGCCCGTGGCAAGCGGTGAAGACATTTGGGTCCTGCGCAGCGAGAACCCATGAACCCCGTCAGGTCCGGAAGGAAGCAGCGGTAAGTGGTGCTTTTCGGGTGCCGCGGGAGCGCCTGAATCGAGCTGGCTACCACGGTAACGCCCGGAAGGTTTCATTCGGAGGCAGGTGCACGGCCTTAATATTACTGAAAAGACAGCCATTGGCGCTGTCTTTTTTTAATCCGGGATCAGGCCGGCTGAAAAGAAATCGGGAAGCGGGCGGGCCTCTAAGCAGGCATAAACAGCGAAGAGGCTATTCTAGTTGGATGCGATGGGCTAATCCTTGACCAGGAAGCTGATGGCTGAGCTGATGATCATCAGCATCAGAGCGGCGATGATGGCGGAGCCGAAGCCCTGGATGGTAAACCCCCTTACAACCAGGCTGACCAGCCACAGCATTAGTCCGTTGATGACCAGCGTGAACAACCCCAGGGTCAGTACGTTGATGGGAATGGTGAGCAGCAGGATTACCGGGCGGATGGTGGCGTTGGCCAGGCCGAGCAGCACGGAGCCGACTATGGAACCCAGCACAGTCACGTTAAATCCCTTGACGACATGAGAGGTTAAGATTATTCCTGCGATATTGATAATCCATCTGATCAGCCAGCGCGGCATTATCGTTCCTCCCCCGCAATGTCTTATCCCTGGAAATTGGTACCTTGTTTTTCCAGCGCCTATCTTATTTCATCTTATCATCTATTCGGCCCGTGTCAAATAACCACGGGATGGGGAAAGGTGGTGCTCTTGATTGGCAATGTTTCAGTGGACCAGATGGCCAGGGCAAAACGATATTATGTTATATTATGTTGTTAGATGGCTGCGCCGTCAGGCGGGAGGGCCCCCTGAGCGACGTCCACGAGTGCCCAGATGGCCTCTTGTAGGAAGCGCCCCGGGTACGGGCCTGGCCGTCGGATGTTTCTGCGAGGACGGGAACGTAGTTTTAGGGATTTGAATTAGGGGGCAGCCGCGTGAAGATATAATGAGGGGGAGCTTAGATTGGCATACGAGACGATTTTATATGAAAAAGTTGGTGCAGTCGGTGTTATTACTCTAGATCGCCCCGACAGGATGAATACCATCACTCCGAAATTTATCGATGAATACGATCAGGCGGTGGATCGTGTGGCCGCCGATCCGGACGTCAGGGCCGTCTTGCTCAAGGCCAACGGAAGAACCTTCTCCGCAGGCGGGGACTTCGAACTCCTCAGAGCACTCCAGACAGTCCTCAAGGCGCGGGCCACCATCAGGCAGATCGGCAACACCATGATCAAGATCGGCGAGATGGGCAAGCCCTGGATCGCAGCAGTCGACGGACCGGCGGTGGGCGGTGGGGCGAATCTGGCGCTTTCCTGCGACTTTGTCATCGCCTCTGACCGGGCGAAATTTAGCCAGGCCTTTATCGGTATCGGTCTTGTCCCGGATACGGGCGGCATGTGGTCATTGGCGAAGCATGTGGGAGTTACCCGCGCCAAGGAACTCGCCATGACTGGGCGTTTTGTAGGAGCCGAAGAGGCTCTTGGCTACGGCATGGTCTTGAAGGTCGTTCCGGCTGATAAACTGGGTGATGAGGCGATGGCGTTTGCGCAGGAACTGGCCGGAAAGGCCCCGATAGCCATCGCTTACATCAAGACTATCGGCAACCGCCTGCATGAGATGAGTATGGCCGCTTGTTGCGATTATGAGGCCGATCTCATGTGCATTGCCCTGCAGACAGCGGACCACAGGGAAGGCCTGGCCGCTTTTAAAGAAAAAAGAAGCCCGGTTTTTAAGGGAGAATAGTTTCTTCTATTTCCCGTTCTTCTTGCCGCCCTTCAGGCTGTTGCACAACGTCTCCAGCCTGGGGCTCCTGCTTTTCAGGCCTGTTGGCTGGCAGTATCTGAGCAGGACGATCTTCGGGCGCTTCTTCTTGGGCATGATGATTGCCTCGCGGCTGATTGCATGTGCTGTTTGGCAGGTCGGCCAAATGACCGGCGGCAACGGGGCTGCGATAGCCTGATGGCGGGCGCCTGCCGTGGACGCCCTGGCGGATAGCGCATTGTGGATGCGTCTCTGCCTGTCGATCATCTGATATCTGCGAGATTATTTAAAGTCGAATGCAGCTGAAACTACCCTGCTCTCGGCGAGTTTGCAGTACTCGGGGGCGATGTCGTAGCCTATCCAATGACGGCTGCCGGTCTTAGCGGCCACACAGGTAGTGCCGCTGCCGCAGAAGGGGTCGAGTACCACGTCACCGACGTAGGAGTAGAGCCTGATCACCCGGCTGGCCAGTTCTACCGGGAAGGGAGCGGGATGCCCAACGCGTTTCGCCCGCTCCGGGGGGATCTCCCAGACAGACAGGGTGGATTCCATAAATTCATCCCGGGAGATGTCCGATTCTCCCTTATCCGGGCGGCCATACAGTTCCTTGGTAAAGACCAGCAGGTATTCGTGGAGGTCGCGCAGCCGGGGGGACTTGGCGGATTTCCAACTGCCCCAGGCACAGTTGCCGCTGGCCCCGCGGCCCTTGCGCCAGATGATCTCCCCCGCCGGCAGGAAACCGACGGCGGTATGGACGGCGTAGAAGTAGGCGTGGATGGGAATGTAAGGCTTGCGGCCGAGGTTGGCCACGTTGACCACATAACGGCCGCCAGGCAGCAGCACCCGGTAGACCTCGGCAGCCACCCGCCGGATCAGGTCCAGATAATCGTTCAGGCACAGGTCGGGCTCGTATTTCTTACCGGTATTGTAGGGCGGCGAGGTGAAGGCCAGGGCGACGCTGCGATCGGGCACCTGCGACATCTCTTCCGAGGTATGGCAATAGATGCGGTCTGCCCAATCTGCCAGTGGTTGCTCCGGGATTGTCCTGACGGTTGACTGTCCCTGGGAAGGGGCGGCCTGATCGATGAACAGGCGGGGAATGCCGTCTCCCTCTTGGCCGTACAGGTTGCGGGCGTAAAAGGCGCTGGCGTCGTGAGACTCTCGTTTGGATACCCCGAAGTCCGAGGTGCGGGTCTTTTTCATAATCTTCGCTCCGCTGTTGGCTGGATTATAGTGCAGTCTGATACAATATTCGGGTAAAAGCGTTCTTTTCCTTTTTCCCGATTTTTTACGTGTCCATCTGTTCACCCTTGTTCGCTCCTGATCGGAGATGGCTTCAGGATCAAGATCGGTGCAGGGAAACCGTTGTTGGAGTCGAAATTACTTATATTAAGAGATTACCCGGTAAGCATTAATGCGTTGCTTAAAGGATGGCGGGGTACAATCTCACCTGAAGCAAGCTTTTTGCTTAATGCAGATCAAAGATGACCCCTGGCATCAAAGGGGTATAATATCTGTAGCGTTAAGAAAATCTGCCTGATTTGAGGACACGGTTGTGCTGAAAGGGGGCTTGAGCATGGAGCATCTGGCCTTGTACCGGTCACGGCGGCCGCAGTTTTTCCGCGAGGTGATCGGGCAGGAGCACGTCTGCCGGACGTTGCGGAACGCCGTGCGCCTGGGACGGGTCGCCCATGCCTACCTGTTCTGCGGACCCCGGGGCACTGGCAAGACCAGTACCGCCCGCATCCTGGCCAAGGCGGTCAATTGCCCTGACAATGAGGACGGTGAACCCTGCAATAACTGCTCAGCCTGCAAGGATACTACTTCTGGCGTCTCCCTGGACGTGGTCGAGATGGACGCTGCCTCCCACCGGGGGATCGAGGAGATCCGGGAACTCAACCAGAAGGTCTGCTTCGCGCCCACTGCCGGCAAGTCCCGGTTGTTCATCATCGATGAGGTGCACATGCTGACCGGGGAGGCCTTCAACGCCCTCCTGAAGACCCTGGAGGAACCACCCCGGCATACCATCTTCGTGCTGGCCACCACTGAGGCCCACAAGGTGCCCCTGACCATCATGTCCCGCTGCCAGCGTTTCGACTTCCGCCGGCTGGGCCGGGGCGTGATCGGGGAACACCTGCGCCGGGTGGCCGGAGAGGAGGGCTGGCAGATCGACGATGAGGCTCTGGAGCTGCTGAGCCGGCACGCCGGCGGCGCTTTGCGGGATGCCCTGGGTCTGCTGGAGCAGGCTGCCAGTTATACAGGCGGCATTATTACCCGGACTGACCTGGAAGCACTGACCGGCGCCATGGACCCTGAAGGCTTGAGCACGCTGCTGACTGCGGTCATGGCGGGCGATGTGCCCTCCCTGCTGCGGCAGTTGGATGACCTGTCCGCCGCGGGCTGTGAACCCCGGCAACTGCTGATCCAACTGATCGAGCAGGCGCGGGAATACCTGTTTACCGCTGCCGTACCGGGGCCTGAGCGCACCGGTTATGCCAACCTGCTGCGCGGTCTGGCTGCAGCGGAGGTGAACCTGAAAGGCGCCAGCCGTCCGGACCTGGTGCTGGAGTTGGCTCTGGTGCGATTTGCCGATACACAGGCGATCTCCGCTACGGAACGAGGGGTACGGCTGCAGGCAGGTCCCTCTGAGCCGAGCGGCGCCCAGGCGGCTGTGGCGGCTCCAGTGGCAAGACCTAAAGCGGCGATGGCCGAACCGGGCACCACCGGAAAAACTACAGCAACTGCAGTACCGGCAGAGGCTGCTACCAGCGTGACTGCCGGGCAGCCAGCTTCGCGGCAGCAGCCGACGGCCGCGGGGAATCTCGGCAACATCAGGAAGATCCTGACCCGGAGCCTGCAGGGGCTGCCGTTTGCGGTACAGGCCCTGGGAGCCTGCAAGCTGGAACGGGATGGGAGCAGGATCGACTTGAAGGCGCCGAACACCTTTCAGTTGGAGACCCTCTCGAAAGAGGAGATCCGTCACCGGCTGCAGGATGCTCTCGAGCAGCATGGCCTCACCCTGTCGTTGGAGACCGCCTGCGAGACGGGAACTTTAGGGGAGAGAAGCGCTCCGGCCCAGGCGCCTCCAGTGTCACAGGCGCCGCGGCAGACCTCTTCGCTCCGGGATTCCCCACGGGATACACTGCCCGCAGAGGAGACGCAGCGCCCATCAGTTGATACCGGGCGGGAAGATCACAGGGAAACCCAGATGGGCGGACCTGTTAACATTGAAGATGGCCTGGGACCGGAACGGGTTAAGATGCAGGCGCAGGAAACAGTCCCGGTGGCCGATCTGGGCGCCGGTCATGGCGATCATGATGAAGCTTTGCCTGGCCAGGATGGAGAACGGCAGTCGGGATCAGATCCGGGTCCCGGCCACCACCAGCAGTCTGTGGCGCAACAGTACGCGGATCACCAGAGCGATCCCGGCCAGGCGATCGACCCGGTGGGGGTGGCCCTGACTTTGTTTAACGGCAAGATCATCAACTGATCAATAGAACGGAGGTTTTACGGATGGGTTTTGGCGGCAACATGCAGAAGATGATGAAGCAGGTGCAGAAGATGCAGGCGGATATGGCGCGCTTGCAGGATGAACTGGGCAACGTCAACGTGGAGGGGAGCGCCGGCGGTGGCGCTGTCCAGGTGGTAGCCAACTGTCACCAGGAGATCAAACAGGTTAAGATCGACAAGTCGGTCATTGACCCGGAGGATGCAGAGTTGCTGGAAGACCTGGT
>JAHFCR010000114.1 GCA_023249405.1 Peptococcaceae bacterium
CTCCCTCAAATAATTGTTACTGCCGAAGCATAATCTCCAGAAATAGACGTATTGACTGGTTATCCAGGGAGAGTTAAGACAACTCTCCCTGGATAACCAACTTCACCAATAGTGATAAGTAACAGTCATACTCGCCACCCGTATCATGAGCGCCGAAAGCATCGTTAAGTCGCGGCGATCACAAGCTTTCGAGAGATCTGGTTGCCGATCTCCCCTTAATCCCTGGTCATGTGCCTGTTTGTTTCTAGCAGCGGTATGGCGATGATTAGGGCATTAAAAATGGAAGCGGTGAAACTGATGGCCCCCTCACTGCAATCAGGCAAGATTTAACAGATGGCGTATCGGAGCATAGGTTACCCGGTGTATGGGACACGGACCGTATTTTCTAAGCGCTTCCAGGTGTTCCCTGGTGAAGTAGCCCTTATGATTGTTGAAGCCATACTCCGGATAAATCTGATGATACTCCACCATGGCCCGATCGCGGCTCACTTTTGCCACAATCGAGGCGGCGCTGATGACGGGAATCTGGTCATCCCCGTCGATAATCGCCTCTGCAGGGATATCCAGTGACGGTGTATACTTCCCGTCGACAAGAACCTTGTCCGGCCTGATACTCAAGCTCTCCACGGCGCGCTTCATCACCATCAGCGTCGCCCGCAGCACGTTAAGCCTTCTGATCTCTTCCAAACTGGCCTTCGCAATGCTCCAGCACAGGGCGCGCTCCTTTATAATGGCGCTAAGCTGCTCACGTTTGCGGGCGCTCAACTTTTTAGAGTCGGCGAGCCCTTCGATCGGGCATTGTGGGTCCAGGATCACCGCACAGACATAGACTTCGGCCGCTCCGGCGCCGATACCCACCTCATCGCATCCACATTCCAGGATCACTGTTCTTCTCTCCCGTCAACCGATTCACTTCAGCAACTTGCGCAGGCATCCAGCCGTTGTTGCAAAGCATTCAAAGATCTGGTCTAATATACTAATTCGTGGATGATCATCGGAATCCTCTCCAAATAAAACCCCCGGTCAGGAGATCGCCCTGAGCGGGGGTTTGTAGAGAGAAGCCTGTACTAGAATAAAGCAAGTCCGATTCCGTCAGCGGGGAACTTCCAGCGAGATCGGACCCAGCTTGCCGCTACGAAACTGTTCCAGCAAAAAGGTCCAGGCGCGCTGAGCGTCTGCTATGCCATTGCTCATCAGGAATCCCCTGGCCAGGGCAATCTCCTCAAATGAACACGGGTGTTCCGGTCCTAGCCGGAAGGTTCTTTCAATAACCGCCGGATACTGTTCCTGCAGGAAATCGAGCAGCCATTCGGAGACCGCCTCCGGCTGATACTCCTGCAGATCGAGCGAACCGACCGCCGCCAGCTTCAATTTATCAACGGCGCTGACTTTAGATATCGCAATAATGCCGGGGGTATCCAGCACGGAGATGGTCTCGCTCAGGTGCACCCATTGGGACCCCCTGGTTATGCCGGGCTTGTTGCCTGCCCGCATAGACGTTTGGCCGATCAATCTGTTCAGGTAGGTAGACTTTCCGGTATTGGGAATGCCCAGAACCGCCAGCCGCAGGCCCCGCCGGCGGCGGCCCCTTGATTGCAGCGACTCGTTCACCTCAAGAGTCCGGGCAGTGAGCAGTTTCCAAAGCTCCCGCCATCCCTGGCCGTTTTTGGAGTCTACCGCCACCGCCATTTTACCCTGTTCCTGAAAATATTCAAGCCAGGCATTGGTGATCTGCTGATCAGCCAGCCCGGCTTTGTTCAATACGATCACATGCTGTTTGTTGTGAATCAGCTTGGCTACCGTTGGACTGCTGGAGGCCAGGGGGCAACGCGCATCCACCAACTCGCAGATCAGGTCTACCACCTTTAAGTAGGTGGCCAGCAGGGCCACCTTCTGTTGGTGAATATTCAGCCCTCCGGTGCTGGTCATCTGAGTATCCTCATCCGCCCGGGTGGCCAGAAGATCACAAAGGCCTTACCGATGATGTTCTGTTTGGGAAGAGGACCCCAGACACGGCTGTCGTCACTGTTGTTCCGGTTGTCGCCCATGACAAATAAATTGCCGGGCGGCACCTTTTTAGGGCCGAAGTCGATCATCACCTGTTTCGGCAGGTAAGGCTCGTCCAGCCGTCTGCCATTGACAAACAGGTAACCCTGTTTGACCTCCACGGTTTCTCCTTCAAGAGCGACAACGCGCTTGATGAAATCGCGAGAGGGGTCGACCGGATAACGGAACACGACGATATCGCCCCGCTTCGGCGGACTGAAGCGATAGATCAGCATGTTGACAATAATCCGATCATTTATAAGCAGGGTTGGCTCCATGGAGGCCGAGGGGATATAGAAAGGCTGGATGATAAAAAACCGGAGTACCGCTGCCAGGACAACAGCCAGCACAACGGACTCCAGTAGATCCCGCCAGATGGGCACATCTCCTGCTTGAATAGGCTGAGACAAATCCTAATACTTCCTTTCCTTGATTCGGGCAGCCTTGCCAATCCGGTCGCGCAGGTAGTAAAGACGGGCACGCCGAATTCTGCCCCTGCGCATGATCTCGATCTTTTCCAATCTCGGTGAATGTACGGGGAAAGTACGCTCGACACCCACTCCATAGGATATCCGGCGCACTGTAAAAGTCTCGCTCAGACTGCTGCCACGCCTTCTGATCACGGTACCCTCGAACACCTGGGTTCTCTCCCGGCTTCCCTCAACAACCTTGACATGCACCTTTACGGTATCACCTGGGCGAAAGGGTGGAATCTCTTTTTTCATATAATCCTGTTCGATCATCTTGATCAGGTCTGCCATATTCGTCATCCTCCTTATAACCGGTATCCGGGGCAGTGCACAAACACTGCCGATAATTATAGCACAGGGGCCATTAAACCACAACATTTTCCCAGTTACTACCCGCTGCGATCAAGAATGGCGTCGGTAATCTTACTGGTCAAACAGAGCATCGATCGCCCGGCGATCCTCCTCACTAAGGGAGACACCGGCAAGCAGGTCCGGGCGGCGCAGAAAGGTACGGCGCACGGCCTGATCCCGGCGCCACCGTTCTACCGCCTGGTGATTGCCGTTCAAAAGAATCTCCGGCACCTCCCGCTCATGGAACTGGCGCGGCCGAGTATACTGCGGGTATTCGAGCAGGCCGGCCGTGAACGATTCCTGTTGCAGCGAACCCGCATCCACCACCCCATCTACCAGGCGGGCCACACAATCCGTAACCACGATCGCCGCCGCCTCGCCCCCCGTCAGCACGTAGTCACCGACGGAGACCTCCTCGGTCGCCAGTTGTCTTACCCGTTCGTCGATCCCCTCGTAATGGCCGCAGATGATCGTGAGCCGTTGCTCCCGGGCCAATTCCCCGGCTTTCGCCTGGTTAAAAGTCTCGCCCTGGGGCGAGAGCAGAATCACCCGCGATTCTGACGGCAGCAACAGGGATTCCAGGCAGCGAAACAGCGGTTCCGGCTTTAATACCATGCCCGCTCCCCCGCCGAAGGGGTAGTCATCAACCTTGTGGTGTTTGTCTTCAGAGAAATTTCTGATGTCGATGATATTGATGGCCAGCAACATCCGGTCGCAGGCACGCTTCAGAATACTGCTCTGAAAAGGCCCCTCGAACATCTCCGGAAACAGGGTCAGGATGTCGATCACCATCATTGATCACCATCCAACAGTCCCGGCGGCGGGTCGATCACCATCCGTCCGGCCGAGGTATCGATCTCCCTGACAATCGTCCTGAGCGCAGGCACCAGGCATTCTTGGCCAGTCCCGTCCCTGACCACGTAGACATCATTGCCGCCGGTGGTCAGGATCTCCGAGATCTCTCCCAGCGCCTGTCCATCCACGGTAACCACCCGCAAGCCGATAATTTCAAACTGATAATAAGCCCCCTCCTCCAGCGGCCACAATTCCTCCCGCGGCACCTGCAAGAGGGAACCCCGGAATTGCTTGACCTGTTCGGGGGAGTCAATACCCGCCAGCTTTAGCACGATCTGGCCCTGCTGCACGGCGGTCCTCTCCACCGCCCTCTCCAGGAGCTGGCCTGCTTTATTTACGAATACCCGGCCCAGGCTCTTGAAGCGCTGTGGAAAATCAGTCAGCGGCCTTACACGCAGATCACCGTGGTAACCGTAAGGGGCGGTAATCTCTCCGATGGTGATATACTGTTGCTCCATGGCCTCACCTATATAAGGAACTTACTCCAGGCAGGGTTTTATCCCCCACTGAAGTTTAGTTGACTCCTTCGCGAACCCGTCATAGCCAACCTGGCTGTTCCGCCAGGTCAGGGCTGGATCTCCACCGATACTCTCTTGCCGGTTTTGGCCCCCCGGGCTTTGGCCAGTGTTCTGATCGCCCTGGCAATCTTGCCCTGCTTGCCAATGATCTTACCCATATCCTCGTTGGCCACCCGGAGTTCGATGGTGACACCGCTATCATCCTCCTGGGTGTGGACGGCCACCGCTTCCGGGTTGTCAACCAGGGCTTTCGCCAACAATTCGACTAGTTCCTTCATCGTCATCCCTCCGGCGCTTATTGCTCGGCGCCCTCTGTGATCTCTTCCGTGATCTCTTTGGCAAGACGTTTTTGCCAGACGCCCGCCTTTTTAAACAGCGCCCTGACCGTATCCGACGGTTGAGCGCCCTTGGACAGCCAGTCCAGTGCCCTCACCTCATTGATCTTGATGACCACAGGGTTGGCTACCGGCTGGTAGTAGCCGATCTCCTCGATAAAGCGCCCATCGCGGGGTGAGCGGGAATCTGCCACCACCACCCGGTATGAGGGACTCTTCTTGGCCCCGATTCTTTTCAATCTGATCCTTGTCGCCAAAACAGTTGCCTCCTTGTGAAATAGTTATTTTAAAATGGTAACTTGAACGGCTTCGCCTTGCGTCCGGCTTTCCCCGAGATGTTCTCGCCGAACTGCTTGAACATTTTCTTGGTCTGGTCGTATTGTTTCAAGAGGCGGTTCACATCCTGCACCGTGGTGCCGCTGCCCAGGGCGATCCGCCGGCGTCTGCTCCCGGTGATGATGCCGGTGTCTCTTCTCTCCCCCGGCGTCATGGACCTGATGATCGCCTCGATCCTCCCAAAATCCTTCTCGTCAAAGCCCTCTTTAATCTGGCGCAGCTGTTTGACATTTCCCAGGCCCGGGATCATCCCCAGCACCTGGTCCAGGGAGCCCATGGATCGCACCTGGCCGATCTGCTCCAGGAAATCATCCAGGGTGAACTCCGCCTTGCGCAGCTTGCGCTCGAGTTCCTGGGCCTTCTGCTGGTCAAAGGAGGCCTGGGCCTTTTCGATCAGGCTGAGCATGTCTCCCATTCCCAGGATGCGCGCCGCCATCCGGTCCGGATAAAAGGGTTCCAGGGCGTCGAGTTTCTCACCCATACCGATAAATTTGATGGGGCAGCCGGTCACCGCCTTGACAGACAGAGCAGCGCCACCCCTGGTGTCGCTATCCAGCTTGGTCAGGATGACACCGGTCAGGCCCAGGTCCTCGTTGAAGCTTCGGGCCACATTGACCGCATCCTGCCCGGCCATGGAGTCCACCACCAGAAAGGTCTCCTGCGGGGAGAGAATCCCCTTCAACTGCGCCAGTTCCTCCATCAGCACGGTGTCGATCTGCAATCTGCCGGCGGTATCGATGATGATCAGGTCGCAGCCCTGCGCTTTGGCCTGTTCCAGGGAGGCCCTGGCAGTCTTCAGGGGGCTGACCTGTTCGCCCAGGCTGAAAAAAGGGACATTGACCTGTTTGGCCAGGACTTCCAGCTGCTTGATGGCCGCCGGGCGGTACACGTCCACCCCCACCAGGAGCGGCTGATGCCCCTGTTTTCGATAGTACAGGGCCAGCTTGCCGGCAGTAGTGGTCTTGCCGCTGCCCTGCAGGCCTGCCAGCATGAAAACGGTGGCGTCGCCGGTGGTGCTGAACTGCGCCTTGCCCTGTTCGGCGCCCATCAGTTGAGTAAGCTCCTGATCGACGATCTTGATGATCTGCTGGGCCGGGGTGAGGCTCTCCAATACCTCGGCGCCCAGGCTGCGCTCCTTGATCCGCTGGATAAACGACTTGACGATGGGCAGACTGACATCCGCCTCCAGCAGCGCCAGCCTGACCTCGCGCATGGCCTCGTTGATGTCGGTCTCCGTCAGCTTGCCCTTGCCCCGGAGTTTTTTAAAAGTATTTTGCAGCCTTTCGGCCAATCCCTCTAGAAGCATTATGGCATCCCCTTCGCTGTTTGCCGGGAGTCGGGATGATCCAGGCGGCCTGCCAGCAGGCCGAGTTTTTGTTCGTATTTTTCCAGCGCCGCCTCGGAGCGCCGCAACAGGTCATAGACGGCCTGCCTGCTCACCTGGCACTCGGAGGCGATCTCTCCCAGAGACAGGTCCTGCTCATAGTAGAGCCGCACCGCCTCCTGCTGCTTGGGCGTCAGGAGCGGCCCGTAAAGATCGTATAACTGGGCGACACGTCCTAGCTTATCCAGAATCATCGTTACCACCATGCTGTAAAGGTATATCCCTTAACACCATTTTAAAAAAAATAGGCGTCCCTGTCAAGC
>JAHFCR010000006.1 GCA_023249405.1 Peptococcaceae bacterium
TGCGAACTATTACCTGCCCGACATGGACCACCTGATCAAGGAAAAGCTGCGCATCAAGCACTACCTCCGCTACATGGATGATCTCACGCTGCTGCACCACGACAGGGCATACCTGAAACACTGCCGGGTGGAGATAGAATGTCACCTGGCCGGAATCAGGCTCAAGCTGAACCCGAAGACGCAGATCTTCCCGCTCCGCCAGGGAGTAGACTTTCTCGGTTTCCACACCTACCTGACGGAGACGGGAAAGGTGATCAGAAAGCTGCGCCGGGACAGCGTGCGGCGGATGAAAAGGAAGATCAGACATTTCAAGAGGGAGTTTGCCCGGGAAGGGATGATCTGCGGGGAACAGGTCCGGCAGTGCCTCGCTTCCTGGAGCGGTCACGCCGGGCATGGCGACACCTATAACCTGCGGCGGAAATTGTTAGGAAAATTGATCTTGAGGAGGAATGGAGCATGAAGAAACATGTCCAGCGGTTCGTTTACCTGTTGCTGGCCGTGGTGCTGTTGGCAGGGGCCCTGCTTGCCTGGCCCGGAGGCGCCCGGGCGGGCGCACTGGAACCATTGTCGTCCCTGGCCCAGGGTGATACGGTGACCTTCGCCGGTTACACCTGGATCGTGCTGGACCCCGGCACGGGCTACCTGCTGATGCAGGGTTCTTTGAGCTACCGGCAGTTTGATTCGAATGCCACCAACACGTTTGATCCTACCAGTTCAACCAACGTTGCCTACTATCTCAAAAATACGTTTTACAATAGCCTGCCTACCGCTGATCGGGCATTGATCCAGACCTATCCCTGGACCACCGGGAATGAAACCAACGAATCGTCAGGCAGCGTCGGTGCAAAGATCGGCCTGCTCAGTTACAGCGAATATAACACCTATCAAAGCGTTACCGGCGTAGTAAATTCAAGTTATGATTGGTGGCTCCGCACTCCCTATTCTGGCCACTCCAGCGCCGTCTGTCTCGTGACTACCGGCGGCGGCCCGGACGTCGTCAACGCCCTCAACGTCTACGCCGTCCGTCCCGCTTTGTATCTGAATCCTGGAATCTTGGTATCTGGCGGTCATGGAGGTGCCGTGATCGGAGGAGCATATGAAAGCGTTAGCGTATTGATCAATTCTGCTGCGGGTGGCACGGTTACGGGCGGGGGGGCATATACCGACGGAACTGCGGTGCAGGTTACGGCCACTCCCAACAGCGGTTATGATTTCACTGGCTGGACAGATGCCAGCGGGACGCAGGTCAGCGCCGCCGCCTCGTACAGCTTCACGATGGGTACCGCGGCTACAACTCTGTCGGCCAACTTCCAGTCTATTCCGGTGATCACTGTAGTGAACGGTGTATCGTTTTCCGTGACCGTCAACGACACCGGCGGCACCCTGACCGGCACCAACACCACTTACGGCACCCTGACGAGTATTGCCGGTGGCAATAACGGCAATGTCATCTCGGGCACCCTGAGCGGACTCTCGACCACCACTCCCACGGATATCCACCTCGGGTCCGGCACGATCGAAGTCCAGGCCGTCAGTCCGCCCTCGACCACCCTGGACAAGTCCAGGTCGTTTTATTGAGACCGGCGGGGGTGACAATATGATGAAGCGAGTAAGGCCCCAACTGTGGAAAGTGCTGCCGGTGCTCTTTGTGCTCGGCCTGTTCGGATTCCTGGCTCATCCGGCATACGCCGGCAACGCCCCGTCCTCGGACGTCTTGGTGCAATGCGACAGCAGCGGCGTGGTCACGAACAATACGGTAGTCAGCAGTGTGTACCTGCCGATTGCGGCCGATACTTCCGGGAATTTCTACCTGACCAGCGTGGATGCCGCCGTCTATTCGGGAAGTGAAAGCAACTTCGACACCTTCGTCACGGAACAGGACGGCTTCAGCAGCACCCGGCTGCAGATCGGCCTGGGCGCCGTCACCCACTACGACTCCGGCACGATCTACGAGATCGAGTTCCGCGGCCACTACGGCGTCGTTGGCTCAGCCGCCCAGAACATTACAGAGGACTGGCAGGATTCAGGGCTCTATTTCGAGCCGGTGCTGCCCCTGTCCAGCGACGCCACCCTGGCCAGCTTGCTCGGCCAGGCGATCAGCGCCACCGGCGGAACGGGATCTTCTACTTCCGACCCGAAACTGGCGACCATCAACGTGGCGAACTCCGATTCCTCTGTGGCATCTGGCAACATCGTCGCCGATGATTCCAACGCCACGGTGACCTTCTACGGCACCGACAGCAGCTTCACCACTCCCGAGACGGGCAGTGTCAGCCTGACGGCCGGCGGGGAGACCAGCGTCTATATCAAGGTCGTGCCGCAGGACACAACCACCACACTCTATTACGAGGTGACCATAGACCGGGCGGCATCCCTGTCCAGCGCCAGAGATATCCTGACCTTCAGCGTTGCCGGCCAGGTGGGCTCCTCGCTGATCGACACGGCCAGCCACACCGTCACCTTCTACATGCCGTCCGGGACCAGCGTGAACTCATTGGCGCCGGTGATCACGGTATCATCATCCGCCACGGTCTCCCCAGCGTCGGGAACAGCGGGGAACTTCACCAACCCGGTGACCTACACCGTCACCGCCCAGGACAGCTCGACCCAGAACTGGACGGTCACCTGCACGGTGCAGCAGCCCGGCAGTCCCGTTCTCCAGGGCATCACTCCCTCTTCCGGGCTGGCAGGCGCCAACGTGACGCTCAGCGGATCCAATTTCGGCTCGGTGGCCGGCGCAGTCTATTTCACCCAGAGCGGCAGCCAGCATGTGGTGGCCGGCAGCAGCTGGTCCGACTCCGGCGCCCAGGCAACCGTGCCAATGAGTCTCTCGCCCGGAAGCGTCAGCGTGGCTGTCTACAACGTAGCCTCCGGCCTGAGCAACCCACTGACGTTCACGGTCACCACCCAGACGCAGCACCCGGCGGCGCCTACGATCAGCCCGGGCACCGGAACCTACTCCTCGGCCCAGACAGTCACCATCGGCAATATCCCCACCGGGGACACCGCCTACTACACCACGGGCAGTACCGGCCCGACACTCTCCAGCACGCCGTACACCGGCGCTTTCACCGTGAGCCGGACAGAAACGGTCACGGCGGGGGTCTACGACACTGCGGGGGGCTGGAGCAGCTTCACCAGCGCCACGTTTACCATCAGCACCAGCAGCAGCAGCGGTGGTGGCGGTACCTCGCACCCGGTCAACAACACCGGCACGGCCACGCTCACCCCTGCCACCGGTGGGACAGTCTCGCTGGGCAGCGATGTCTCGGTTACCATCCCCAAGGGCGTCCTGGCAGGGGATACTTCCGTAGCGGTGGCGGTGACCGAGGATCCCTCGCCCCCGGCCGCGCCATCCGGGTTCATGCTGCTGGGCAGCGTCTACCAGTTCACCGTGGGCGGAGCGAGTCACTACACCTTCGGCGGTGCAGTCACCATCGCCATCTCCTTCGACCCGGCCAAGCTGCCGGCTGGTCAGGCCCCGACTGTCTACTACTACGATGACGCCAAGGGCCAATGGGTGGACATCGGGGGCACGGTGAACTGGACGAACGACACGATCACGGTAAGCGTCAACCACTTCACTGAGTTTGCCGTGCTCGCCACCAAGAGCGCAGAGTCAACGGCTACCGCATCCACATCAACAACCTTCTCCGACGTCTCTACATCCTACTGGGCCTACAGTGCCATCGGCAGTTTGAGTTCCAGGGGCATCGTTTCCGGTTACCCGGACGGCAGCTTCAAACCAAGCGCCAAGATCACCAGGGCGGAGTTCGCCGCCATGCTTGTTAAAGCCCTCGGACTGAACGTTGGAACTACCGGCAGCTTCACAGACGTCGCATCCGGTGACTGGTGTTACAGCTCCGTCAATGCTGCCGTCTATGCAGGACTGGTCTCCGGCATGGGTGATCACCTGTTTGCTCCGGGCGCCCTGATCACCAGGGAGCAGATGGCCGTGATGGTCGCCAAGGCTCTGGGGAGCAAGGCTCCTGCCGTCACTGGGACCGAACTGAACGCCTTCAGCGACAGGCCGGATGTCAGCAGTTGGGCGATCACCGGCATGGAAGAGGCTGTGAAGGCGGGTATCGTCAGCGGTACCACCGCCAACACGCTCGCTCCCCTGGCTAACGCCACTAGAGCCCAGGCGGCGGCGATGGTCTACAAGCTGCTCAGTGTCTTGGGCAAGTAATTCCGTATAGGCGCTGCAAGGATGATGCCGTTGAAAGCTCACGCTACGGCACTCAATGGTGAGGCAAGGCAGCTTTGGATAAACTCCAAAGCTGCCTTGTAAGTTAAAGTGCCCAAGCAACTGACAAAATATTTACTTTCCATATTCATAGGGAAAAATCAACACGATATGACGAATAGCCAAAAAATATTCACCAAGAATATTGACAATTGGATCTATCTATGTAATAATGGTTACATTATAATAATTATTGTTGATTAGGTGGGTATCATGGATGAGATCCGGATGCTATTTAAGCAGAAGGGCCTGAGGGCCACCCCCCAACGGGAAGCGATCTTCCGGGTGCTTGCCGGCAGCAAGGCCCACCCCAATGCCGAGCAGGTCTATCAGCAGGTACGGCAAACCTTCTCCTCCATCAGTTTTACCACCGTCTATAAAACCATGCAGACCCTGGAGGAAGCGGGGCTGCTGCAGCGATTCAACACGGGCGCCAACGTCTACCGTTACGACGCCAACGTTCATCCGCACCCCCATTTTATCTGCCTGAACTGCGGGAGAGTGGATGACCTGAAGGAGTTTCCGGCCGACCTCAATGATTACTTAGAGAGCGCGGCCAGGTCCACTCCCAATCGATTGAGGTTTGTCAATCTGCATTTTTTCGGTTACTGCCCACAATGTGCGCCAGGTAACCAAGATCAATAAAAAACCAAAGGAGGCAAGCAAATGGATGAGTTGAGCAACGAGGCCAAAGTAGGTATCTGCAAGGGAACGGAGCTGGAGAACGACGTAGCGATGGAGTTTCGAGGCGAAACCTGGGAAGTGGGAGCATATCTGGCGATGGCCCGGCAGGCACAGCGCGAGGGTTTGCCGGAGGCGGCCCGGGTGCTGGAGTCCATCGCCCTGGAAGAAGCCTGGCACGCCGCCCATTTCGCCGAGCTTAACGGTGTCATCTCCGAGAGTACCAAGGAAAATATCGAGAAGATGCTCAAAGGCGAACGTCAGGCAAACGTCGGCAAGAGGAAGGCTGCCATCAAGGCCAGAGAGCTGGGGAGCGATCACGCCAGCGACATCCTGAACGAATCTTCCCGCGACGAGGCCCGGCACGCCCATGCCTTGGAAGGCTTACTGAAGCGCTATTTCTAAGCAGACCTGATGGATGTAAGATCACAGTGGCAACAACAAATGCCCTCTTATCTCATCAAAGACAAGAGGGCATTTTTACGTTTCAGTAGGCCTAGGGCCTTAACCTAAAGGAAAATTCAGGCAGGATGCGAACAGGTGGCTGAAGTTCGGATAGGCGCTGAGTTCCACATACTCGGTAAAGTCGGCGATCATCCCTGCCCGCCGGTATTCACTGCGCGACAGCAATGCGGCCTTGGCCCCGGCTCCGGCGGCATTGCCAACAGGCCTCACCCGGCTCTCCAGTGCCTGGGGAATCAGGCCAATGGCGCAGGCGCTATGGGGGTCGAGGTAATTACCGAAGGCGCCTGCCAACAGTACCTCTGCCACTGCATCGAGGTCGCAGCCGAGACGTTCCAAGAGCACCTGGATCCCGGCAGCAATGGCCCCCTTGGCCAACTGCAGCTCCCGGATGTCTCCCTGGGTGATCATGATCGGGCGGCCGTCTACCGTCTCCGGTGCAGTTGCCAGCACAAAGGCCTTGACGCCGCTTTCCAGCTTCACGCTCCGATCGGCATAACGTTCCGCCTCCGCCGTCAACTGATCCGGAGATAGAATCCGTCCCCTGAAATCCATAATACCCTGCTGCAGGAGTCCGGCTACCGCATCCAACAGGCCTGACCCGCAGATGCCCTGAGCCCGGCCGCCTCCGATAACGGTGAATTTCAAGCCGTCATCGAAACGCACGTGATCGATCGCCCCGATCGTGCCGCGCATGCCGCCACTGATCTGGGAGCCTTCAAAGGCAGGCCCGGCCGCTGTGGAGCAGGCAACCAGGCGTTCCTTGGAGCCCAATACAATCTCCCCATTGGTGCCGATATCGATCGCCAGTTTAATGCCCTCGCTCCAATCGAGGTCTGTGGCCAGCAGCACCCCTACCGTGTCCGCCCCTACATAACCCGCAATATTGGGCAGGGCGTAGATCATACCGGCCGGGTTAACCTGCAGTCCCAATTCCCTCGCAGTCAATACCATCGGCTGTTGGAGCACGGGGATGTAGGGCGCCAGGGCCAGATTCCCGGGGTTGATCCCCAGGAACAGGTGGTGCATGGTGGTGTTTCCGACCACGGAGACAGTATAGATATCCTCGCGTTGCATTCCCGCCTGTCCGGCCGCCTCACCGATCAGGCCGTTAAGTTCCGAAATGATGGCCTCATGCAGTTCCGATAGACCGCCCTCTTCATGCGATGCAAAAGCGATGCGGGTGATCACATCAGCGCCGTACCTGGTCTGGGGGTTTAAAGCCGATACTGCGGCTAGCTCCTGTCCCGTTCGGAGATCCAACAAATAACCGACCACAGTGGTGGTCCCGATGTCAAAGGCGATCCCCAACAGTCTGTCTGTGGTGTTTAGCGGTTCCACGCCCCATATTTTTTCCTGATCTGCCAGCACCGTAACGCGCCAGTTTGCCGCCCTGAGAGTTTGAGGCAGTGCACGCAACAGTTCCAGGGCAGGCTTGTCCCCAGCCGTTAGTCCGGCCTGTTCGGTTGAGTCGCGCAGGTGCTCCCAATCAGGTTGCTGGTGCTGCAAGTCCGGGGGGTCCATTTCCAGGTAAATCTTATTCAAATGAGGCTCCAGCCTGATCTGTTTTTCTACCGCCGCGATCAGGATCTGGTGTTTTGGGGTGGTCACGTAGGGAAGCTCCACCACCGTATCTCCGGTGATCCTGGCCAGACAGGCCAACCGGAAGTCCTTAGCCAATGATTCCTCATCCAAAAGTTCCTGCTCCGCCGGAGTTGGCGCTACCGCTCCCGTCGGGATCTGCAGGCGGCATTTGCCGCACTTGCCCCGCCCCCCGCACGGAAAATCAAATTCGAACCCGGCCAGGTTGATCGCATCCTTGACCGTGATCCCCGGGGAGACATAGATCTCCTGATTGACTGGTTGAAAGGTCACTTTGCAGCGCTTCAAAAGACTTCACTCCTGCCTTTGGCATTTACAACACATTAAATAATAACACGAGGAGAGCGATAATAAAAATAATAAAAAAACACTGCCTTTACGCAGTGCGGTAAAAGTCGATCGAGAGCGAGCCGCCCGACCGTCAAACAGCCTCGATGTTGCTTCCCAAAGCAGGACTCTGGCCACCGGCATTGGGCAGGTTGAAATCAATGAGGTCGCAGTCGTTGACAATATTCACGCCCGAGGGAACGAGGTTAAAATTGCCGTTCACCTGAGCAATGTTATCATTGCCCTTGGTGAATAGGGTCCAGGCATTCTGCACCTGCTTGCCCTGGTTCAGGCTGGAGTTGTTACGGATCTCTCCGATCTGGATGGCCCCTACCCACACCCATACAGCCATGTCGCACAACCTTTCAATCCTTTTACTTCCTTCAGAACTTTAATCATAGAAAATAACAGGCTTATTTATACCCCGTCATTAGGGATCGACACGCCTTTTGACGGTGCTCCAGCCTGCCGATCGTTACAGTCGGCCGTGCACACCTGGACGTCGATACCGTCCGGATCGCTCAGATAATTGAGCCTGCTGGCGACCATGTTGGCATCGCCATTGACTCGTCCCAGGGAATAGTTGACCTTGGAGTGGGATCTCCAGCCGGGTAAAACATTATCGCCATTCAATGAATTGGCGTTATTCCTGATCTCGTTGATCTGCACCTGACCGATGATGATCTCAGTTTTCATCCCTATCCTCCGCCAGCCAGCTTCCTTCTCCCTCGGGGGGTTTCAATTCCGGCGGCTCATTGATGATCATGTCTAACAGATCGGGGTCCTCGACCATACTGACCAGATCGGCAATGGCAGCCCGGTCGCCGTTCAGGCGGCCAAACCCGCTGTTGGCCTTGGCATAGGTGCGCCAGTCGAAGAAATAGTTGTTGCCGATGGCCACCGCCGAACCTGTGTCCACATCGGCAATACGCACGATGTTGATGTTGATGGTGAATTCCCTGGGCACAAGCACCCACCCCTTGCCGGACAACCATATATTTTCAGCCGTGCATAAAACCCGGTTGGGCGCCCTACTGTGAAAAGTGGAGATCGATAGATGCCGGCTTAGACTTGGGAATTTTTATGGTCAGCGATCCGTTCGCATAGTAAGCGGCGGTTCCGTCGCCACGCACGTCGGACGGCAGCCTGATCTCCCGGTAAAACTCCTCGATCCGGCCATCCTGCCCGTCTTGCCCGCCAGAAAATCTCATATTCCTCCCCGAAATGATCAGGTTGCCGCCATCCAACCGGATGGATACATCTTCCTTATCTTTAATTCCGGGTATATAGGAAGTGAGCGTGACCTGGCTACCGGTCTCAGTGATGGTGAATTGCGGTTGCCACCCTCCGGAAGGCGGCCGATGGTTCGATGAGGAATGCTCCACAACAGCGGCATCAGGTTGGGAGTCCGACTCCTGAGCGCTAAAAAAGCCGGATCCCGGATACCCCTTCATGGCGCTGTCCAGCAACTCTTGATACCATTTGGAATTGATGCCCGGGCCGGTGATCATCTTCTGCATCTCCATGGCTTTATCCAACCAGGACTTGTCAAAGTGCCAGCTATGGTCCGCCATCTCTTTCATTTTTTTATGCAGTTCCAGGGCGCCATCCAGCCATGCATTGTCTAACATGGGTTCAACCTCCTAAATTGCCATACCTGCTACCATAATATTATCAGGGCGGCCAAATGGTGTTCTCAACAATTATGCCGCGCCGGAATAAAGTAGAGTAGGTTGACGACTCGGGCAAGGGAGATCGGCATGCTGGAATGGCTTAGAAAACAGGTGGCAAATTTTTTCTCAGGGAAAAGGGATGAGCAGACGGTCAATAATTTTGATCAGTGTTTACTGGAGCTGGCCCAGATTCGCCGGGAGCTGAATCAGGGCCTGGCCGAAAAAAGCTGGTCAGTCGATAAGATCGTCATCGAACGGCTGCAGACCGACAAGGTCGAGTTGAACTTGGGCGCTATCGACGTCAGAGACCTGAGCGGCATGCTCAGCATCGGATTCAATTACGGAGGAAAACTGATCAGAGCAGACTCGAAAGGCAGCGCCAAGACGTCGCAGCAACCCCTGGAAAAAAAAGACCGTCAGGAAAAGCCGGTTAAACAATCTATCGATCTGGGAAAACCAAAGCCAAAACCTCCGGAAAAAACGCCGGAACACGGGAAGATTGACGAATCCCGCGTCTCCGGAGAGGCCTCTTCCAAGGCACAGCCGGTTACCGGAACACGCATCCAGATCAGGTTCAAGGGCTAGCGTTTCCGGCCCTCTTTTCCGGAGCGCACCACCTGCACTTTGACGTTGGCCAGCAAAGACGCCATCGCCCCCAGGGCTACCAGCACCGGAGCAAAGACGGTTAGAACACCGCCGACAGCAACCCCGGCGTTCAGCGGTATCTCCAGCATGACCTCATCATCCTGGTTCCGGATGATCAGCCGCCGGACATTCCCCTCCTGGATCACCTGCTTGACCCACTCCACCAGTTCACTGCCCATGATCTGAATCTCTTCAGTCCAGGTACGATCTTCCCTGCGATCACTCATTATCGTCACCCTCTTTCTTCCCCAGCTTAGTCGACCACCAGCACCCCGGCCCCCCGGATATCGCCGCGCCTCAGGGCTTCCAGCGCTGCATTCGCTTCTTCCAGAGGCCATGGATGCACCTCGGTGCGCACCGGAACCTTGGGCGCCAGAGCCAGAAACTCCTCCCCGTCCCTCCTGGTCAGGTTGGCCACCGACCGCACCACCCGCTCCCCCCAGAGAAGTTCGTAGGGGAAGGATGGGATATCGCTCATATGAATCCCACCGCAGACCACCGTGCCGCCCTTGCCCACGGCTTTCAGCGCTGCCGGCACCAGTTCGCCTGCCGGAGCGAAGATGATGGCGGCGTCCAGCGCTACCGGAGGCGCCTCCAGGGAACCACCAACCCAGTCCGCCCCCATATCGCGAGCAAAACGCTGAGCCGGCACGTCTCCGGGACGGGTGAAGGCATAGATCCGGCGGCCCTGGTACCGGGCCACCTGCGCGACGATATGGGCTGCAGCGCCAAAACCGTAGATGCCCAGACGTTCTGCCGCCCCCGTCATCATCAGCGAGCGGTAGCCGATCAGCCCGGCACAGAGCAGGGGCGCCGCCTGCAGGTCGGGATAGTCATCCGGAACCGGAAAACAGAATCGGTGATCGGCGACAGTATACTCGGCGAAGCCCCCGTCGATCTGGTATCCGGTGAAACGGGCCTGATCGCAGAGGTTTTCCCGGCCGTTAAGGCAATGCTGACAATGGTTGCAGGATGAGCCCAACCAGGGCACACCCACCCGCTGTCCGGGCGTCAACCGGCCCACCTGCGCTCCGGCGCTCACCACCGTGCCCACAATCTGGTGGCCTAGAATGAGCGGGAGTCTGGGCTCTTTCAATTCCCCATCCAGAATGTGCAGGTCGGTGCGGCAGATCCCGCAGGCATGCACACGGATCAGCACCTGGTCCCCGCCGGGTTCCGGTACCGGCAGGTCAGTCAGGCGCAAAGGCTGGCCCGGAGCATCTAAAACCATCGCACGCATATTATCTTCTCCCTTCGAAGCAGATCGCCAGTGGTTTTTAAAAGCGCCAGGCTCATTCATCCTGTTGCCGGTGGCGCATGCGTCCGCTTTCCAACTCACGAACCACCCGCTCCAGATACCACTGCTCGGAGCGGCCCGGAGCCATGTTTTTCAGCCTGACAATCTGCAGTCGCAGGGCTTCATCAGCCACCTTAGGCGACGCAAAGGTAAGCTTCCGGTACCGCTGTTTCAACCGCCCCATTTCCTGCCGGCTGCGTAGGCCGATCAGGGCAGGAATGGCCCAGACCGCTGCCACGATCGCCACGATCAGCACGCCCAGGTAGAACATGCCGCAACACCGCCTTCATAACTCTTTATAGTACCATTGTACTACCCATGACCCTGTTTTTGCATCTGGCAAACAAGCGCCCTTTAATATCCTGAATTGAAGCCTGTAAAATATAGTGTTAATCTTTATACTGACTAGAAACTTCTATTAGCGTAAAACGGGGTTATCATAATAGCAACGGCAACAAAGAAATGACAGATAATATACGCAATAGCAGATAAAGAGGTGCCAATTATGGCCAAGCCCCGGTCGGGCATGATCCGCTTTCTTACCGTGATTAACCTGTTCCTGTCCATCTTCTGGGCCTTCTACTCCCTCAAGCTCAAAAAACTCTGGCGTTCGGAAACCTGGTACAAGGAAAGGCAGCGCCAGCTGTTCACCTCCCAGGCCCGGCGCTTCCGCCTCACCGCTGTAGACCTGGGCGGGCTGATGATCAAACTGGGGCAGTTCTTCAGCACCCGGGTGGACGTCCTGCCCCAGGCAGTCACCAAGGAGTTGGCCGGGCTGCAGGACGAGGTGGCGCCGGTGGATTTCCGGGAATTGAAGGCGGAAGCCGAGGCGGAATTCGGGAGGCCATTAGAAGAGATCTTTGGGGATCTGGATGAGGCGCCTCTGGCTGCCGCCTCCCTGGGGCAGGTGCATTGCGGCCGGCTGCGTGTGCCCGACAAGGGTGTGCCCGGAGAACTCGGTCAGACAGTAGCGGTCAAGATTCAGCGACCGGGAATCGAGGGCCTGGTGGATACCGACCTGAAGGCGGTACGGCGAGTCATCGACCTGATCAAGATCTTCACCGACTGGTCGAAATTCGCCGACCTTGACGTCATCTACAGCGAGTTTTCAGATACCGTGCACGAAGAGCTGGATTACATCCACGAGGGCCATAATGCCGAGACCATCGCCGCCAACAGCGCCGGTAACCCGGAGGTGATCATCCCCCGGATTTTCTGGGAATATACCACCAGGCGGGTGCTCACCCTGGAGTTCGAACAGGGGCTGAAAATCACCGATTACTCGGGTCTGGAACAGGCCGGAGTCGACCGGCGCCAACTAGCCCGGAGACTGCTGCAGATCTGCGTCAAACAGATCCTGGCGGACGGCTTCTTCCACGCCGACCTGCACCCGGGGAATCTGTTCGTGACGCCTGCCGGGAAGATCATCCTGATCGACTTCGGCATGGTGGGTGTGATCTCCAGGCCGCTGCGGGAAAACCTGGTGCAACTCGCCCAGGCCATGGTGCAACGGGACTTCGATCAGGTAACGACCCTGCTTAAAAAGGTCGGCTTCATACGCCGCGGCGCAGACGTCGGATTGCTGGTACAGGCGATCGGGGTGTTTATGGAACAATTTTTGGGTAAGGGGGATGACCTGTTCAGCGGCAACCTGGGGGAGATCCTGGAGAACATGGAGTCCCTGCTATATGAGCAGCCTTTCCAGATTCCCGCCAACTTCACCTTCCTGGGCAAAGCCCTGGGAACAGTCTATGGGCTGTGCGTCGGCCTCGACCCGACGATCAACTTCCTGGATGAGGCCCGCCCTTATGTGAACGAATTCACCAGGGAGAACGTGAAGCTGTGGGATATTGTCAAGCAGAAAGCCACCGCCATCGGTATGTCGCTGATCGAGCTGCCGCCCCTGACGGAACGGGTGCTCCGCAAGGCAGAGCGGGGTGACCTGCAGATCAAGGTATCCCTACAAGAATTAGAGAATACCATTACCGTCAACACCAGATCCATCAACCGGTTGGCCTGGGTGTTGGCCTTCGGTTTTACCTTGGGCACCTCCGCCTACCTGCTGGTAAACAACCTGGCCATCGAGGCCCGTTGCGGCTTCGCGGCCAGCGGTGTGCTGTTGCTGGCGATCTTCCTCAGCAGCGGGACCGGGCAGGGACAGCAGCATCGGCGCATTCACCGTCATCCGCCGCCCCTGCCCAGGCGCGGAGAAGATTAGTTGGCCAGATGCCCCGGATTACCCGGGGCATCTGGCCAACTTGCAGAACAGTTCACGCTAATTGAACAGGGAAGAAAAGATACGGCCCAGGGTTGCGCCCGCCAATAAAAGCCGGGGGCTCTTCCAGGAGGGCCTTAAAAAGACGCTCCAGTAAAAGGCGCCGACAAAGAAGGCGCCGCCGATGATATTGCCGATCGTGACCGGAATCAGATTCTTGATCAAGAACGACCCCCAATTAAGATTTGCCAGCGCCGTTGCCACGCCGGCCGGAGTGGTTCCAAGCGCAGGAGCGGCTGCGGCCAATACGGCCGCCTGGCCCTTCAGGAAAATAGCAAAGGGGATGAAATACATATTGGCAATACTATGCTCAAATCCGCAGGCAACGAACGCCGTCACCGGAAAAACTATGGCAAATATCTTGCTTATGCCGTCCTTGGTGGCGCTCGCCAGCCAGACGGCCAGACAGACCAGCCAATTGCAAAGGATGCCGCGTACCAGGGCCTCGGTCCATGTCAAATTTACCTTGGCATTCGCTGTTAAAATCGCCTTGACTCCAACCATATCGCCATTAAGCTTCCAAATACCGCTGCCAAAGAAAAGCCAGGCCAATAATATCGAGCCTAAAAAGTTGGCAATATAGACTATGGTCCAGTTTCTGACCAACTGGCGACCGGTTATCTTCCCCTCCAGCCAGCCCGTAACCATCAGCGTGTTTCCGGTGAACAGCTCCGCTCCGCCGATCACAACGAGAATCAGGCCCAGAGAGAAGACCATGCCGCTGATCAGCCGTGACATCCCGTCCCCCACAAATTTGGCCAAGTCGTTCGTGACCACAGTCGACAGGGCCCCGGCAAGGGCAATATAGCAGCCGGCCAGAATTCCCAGCACAAGCAGGGTAAATAACGGCGAAGTGGCCTTTTTTTCAGCAACCCCCACACTGGTTGCAGCCACAGTCTTGGGCAGATCGCATGAAGTAGGCGGAGGCGCAGGCACTGCCAGGGGAACGGCTGCGGCGCCAACGTTCATTTCCATAACCGTGCTGCAAGCCTGGCGTTTTTCAGCAGTGCACCCGATAAGATTCAGTTCTTGGGGCGTCAGTTTTTTGCCAAAAGCAGCTAGCTCACAGAAGTTGACTGGGCCCCCGATGGAATCATACTCTTTCCAGTGTGCACACTCTACCCCCATGTAGATCATCATCCTCTCCGACCCTGAATATCGAATATATTTTATCTATGATGCAATATTGCAAGTTTCGTGCCAATACCAACTGCACCGGAAGTTCACGCCGCAGACAGTGTTTTCACATTGTCGGGCATCGTTTTATCCAGGAGCTAACCGCCGCTAAGACTCCCGCTTCTTGAAGCGGGAGCGCCGTATCCGGGCTGACGCCCGGCCTGAAAGAAAACGGCACAGGTAAGCGGCGGTTAGCCGGGTACCCTTTGGGTGGGATAACATCTTCTAAGATTCAGATGGGGTTAAAACCTCACCTGAATAAAGAATTTGTTTATCGAGAATACGGAATCCTAGATCTAATTGTTCCGTAAATTTGGAATTCCACATTTGCGGAATTCCGCGCAGATTGCTGCGCCCGAATAAGAGAAGCAAAAATCTACGAGCAGGTAAACAGCCCTCCCCGCGGAGAATAATAATTTGCAGCTAACATCCAAATAATGTGAGGTGAATCACCATAACTATCGGAAGTACGGCGATCAGGCTGGCGCTGGCGGATAGCGAGTCCCAACCGGACATCATCAATAAGGCAAAGGGGCAGGGATACCGGGTGGTGGTCGGCAGGGTGGGTTCCATGGCCGCAGAGAAGATCGTGGCGGCCATCGAGACCGCAGTCGGCCGGGAGGGCCTGCTGGCAGAGACCTATCGCCACGAGCACTCCCTCTACCACGCCGTGATCGAGGCGATCTACGGCGTATGCCGGGGGCAATTGGAGTTGGGTAACCTGCTGCGCACGGTCGGCCTCAACTTCGCGGTGGTACGGGGCATCCGCAGCCCAGAGGCGGCTACAGACGGCGAATGGCTGGCAGTAGCTCTGTATGGCACTATCGGAGCGCCCAAGAAGGGCTTCGAACACGAGGTGTGCGGCCTGGGGGTGAACCACATCTAACCCGCCGGGCAGGTGGACTACCGGCCTATTCAAGCAGCCACTTCCTATAACCGTAAAAGTGTGCTATAAGTGAATAGATAGATCCTACTCATAGGCATCAGTCGCACAGGGAGTAGAGGCGAGCAATCGCGCTCTGCTTCTTTTGTTTTTACAGGGTTTTATCTGGGGTTTTTAGAGGAGGCAAGACCATGATCGAGATCCAATCCACCCTGGGCACCGTCTTCATCGACGGCAACAGCCTGACCCTGGAGCAAGTGGTCGCGGTGGCCCGCTCGCAGGCTCCGGTAGCGTTGCACACCAGTGGAAAGACTAACCTTCTCCGGTCGCGGCAAGTAGTAGAACAGATCCTCGATTCCAACCAAGTTGTCTACGGGGTGACCACCGGCTTTGGCAAGTTTTGCGACACCCCGGTCTCCCGCGAGGATAGCAGCGCCCTGCAGCAGAACCTGATCATGAGCCACGCCGCGGGCGTAGGCGAACCACTGCCCCGGGATGCTGTACGGGCGATCATGCTGCTGCGGGTAAACTCCCTGGCCAAGGGCTACTCCGGCATCCGGCTGACAACAGTGCAGTTGCTCCTGAACATGCTCAACAACGGCATCCATCCTATGGTCCCCTGCAAGGGTTCTGTGGGCGCCAGCGGCGACCTGGTGCCCCTGGCCCATATCGCCCTGGCCATGATCGGACTGGGAGAGGTGGAATATCGCGGCCACATCATGCCGGCGCCAGAAGCTCTGCGGATGGCCGGGCTGAAGCCGGTCGCCCTCACCGCCAAGGAGGGCCTGGCCCTGATCAACGGCACCCAATATATGAGCGCCCTGGGTAGCCTGGCGGTACACGATGCGCTGCAGCTACTGAAGGCGGCCTGTATTGCCGCCTGTGTCTCCTTTGAGGCGTTGGAGGGAATACCTAACGCCTTCGATCCCCGGATCCAGGCTGTCCGGCCGCACAGGGGCCAGGCTGCCATCGCGGGGGTCATGAGGCAACTGCTGGAGGGCAGCGACCTGCTGACCCGGAAGAAACACCGGCGAGTGCAGGACGCTTACACCCTCAGGTGCATCCCCCAGGTATTGGGCGCCTCGCTGGATGCGATCAACTACGTGAAGCAGGTGCTGGAGACCGAGATCAACTCGGCCACCGACAACCCCCTGATCTTTCCAGATACCGGCGATGTCATCAGCGGCGGTAATTTCCACGGGCAACCTCTGGCCCTGGCCCTTGATTTTCTGGCCCTGGCTGTATCGGAACTCGGCAGTATCTCCGAGCGCCGGATCGAGCGGATGGTCAATCCGGCCCTGAGCGGACTGCCACCCTTCCTGACCGAGCACGGCGGCCTGAACTCCGGCCTGATGATCTTGCAATATACGGCTGCGGCCCTGGCTTCAGAGAACAAGGTATTGGCGCATCCGGCCAGCGTGGACTCCATCCCCACCTCCGGCTGCCAGGAGGATCATGTAAGCATGGGCTCCATCGCCGCCCGCAAGGTAGGCGCCGTAATTGAAAATGTCTCCTGGATCATCGCCGGCGAACTGCTGGCAGGCGCTCAGGCCCTGGATTTCACATGCCACACCCCGGGGCGGGGCAGCCGCACTGCTGCCGGCCAGATCAGAGAGGTCGCGCCCCACTGGAATGAGGATCGGATTCTCAACCAGGACCTGCACCGCGTCCACGACCAATTGCTGTCCGGATCGCTGGTCGACAAGGTGGAGTCGGAAACCGGGCTCCTGCTCTGAGATCACGACCCGGCCAGATCGCCAGCCGGTAAAGCGCCAGCAATCTTCTGCAGTTCCACCTGAATTTGGTCGCAGATCTGTCTGTTACCTGCTACCAGGGACACATTCAAACCCTCCCTGGATAAATAGATCACCGATCCTCCGGCCTCTTCGATGATCAGGGTCGCCGCCGCCACATCCCATGGATGCAGCCGGTACTCCCAGAAACCGTCATATATCCCCGCAGCTACGCAGCACAGGTCGTAAGCCGCGCTCCCGGTCCGCCTGATGCCCTGAACCATGGGGCAGAGATGATTAAATTGCAACAGATTATTATCGAGCCCACTGCCGGTATAGAGAAAACCGGTTCCGAGCAGAGAATCCTCTAAATTGGCACAGCCCGACACCGCAATCGGCTGACCGTTTAAAAAAGCTCCCCGGCTCCGCACCGCATGGAAAAGCTCTCCCATCATAGGAGCGTAGACAACACCCAGCACGGCCTGATCGCCTCTCTGCAACCCGATGGAAATGGAGTAAACGGGAAACCGGTGACTGTAGTTGGTTGTCCCGTCAAGGGGATCAACCACCCAGGTATACTCCGATTGCCCATCCACCCGGCCACTCTCCTCGGCCAGGATGGAATCTTCTGGATAGCGGGCGCCGATAAAATCGGTGATCATTTTTTCTGAAAGCTTATCCACTTC
Source organism: Peptococcaceae bacterium (assembly GCA_023249405.1). GTDB lineage: Bacteria > Bacillota > DSM-12270 > Thermacetogeniales > Thermacetogeniaceae > Palsa-1188. The sequence goes on from JAHFCR010000006.1 coordinate 17,687, forward strand.
CGTAACCAGGTCAAACCGGGTGGATTTTTTGGCAATCTGATGCTTTTTTTCGAAATTATCAATCTGCATGGCGCCGACCTCTTTGACCAGTGCGATTATTTGTTCCAGTCTCGTTTTCATTTCCGGTCCTTTCGGTGTCTCTTGTTTTTAATAACGCTGCCGGTTCCCAGCCAGCTATGCCTGGCACAAACTCCTTCCATGGTCAGCCTGTTACCAATCACGTATCTCCTCCTGCCTCCCGCATGATGGCGATACTGGCACTGGTGCCGATACGATTGGCTCCGGCGGCGATCATGGCCAGGGCTTCCCGGCAGGTTCGGATGCCGCCGGAGGCTTTGACGCCAATCTCCGGACCAACCGCCGCCCGCATCAACCGTACGTGTTCCACCCTGGCGCCGGCCGGCCCGAGACCGGTGGATGTCTTGACGAAACCCGCTCCCGCCCTGACTGCCAGCTTGCAGGCGCGCACGATCTGTTCATCGGTCAAGTAGCAGGTTTCGATGATCGCCTTGACCGCCGCCGAACCGGCAGCCTCGACCACTGTCCGGATATCCTCCTCCACGAAGGAGTCGCGGCCCTCTTTCAAGGCCCCGATGTTGATCACCATGTCGAGTTCATCGGCGCCGCCAGCAGCCGCCTGGCCGGCCTCAAAGGCCTTGGTAAGGGTGGTGGCGGCGCCCAGGGGAAAGTCGATCACCACCGCCACTCGCACTCCCGACCCCAGGAGTATTTTTTTAGCGGCCACGGCATAACAGGAGTTGACGCAGACCGAAGCAAAATGATACTGGCGCGCCTCTACGCAGAGTAGGCCGATCTCCTCGCCGGTGGCAGTCGGTTTCAGGTTAGTGTGATCGATATACGAAGCCAGGTCAATAGTATTTGCCACTAGTCTCCCCCTCAAAATAACGGTTGAATTGATCAGGGCGATCCGGTATTGCGCTGCGGACATTTTTCTAACATAAAGATAACCTTATTGTACTCCAACTGCAGATGCGCAATAATCCCTATCGGCCATGAGCAATCCTGCCATTTTGCCCTATCCTGCATATTTGATCATTTTTAGCGCGCACTCCTATCTTTTCTTGCACAGGAATGCAAAAAGTACAGGCAACCCGGTTATAATAAACAAATAAACTGCTACATCGAAGGAGGCATAGCAATGTTTGGCATAGAAAAGAACCTGGGACGAGTCATGGGGCCGGTAGGATTATTGGCGGCAGGGGCAATCTCGGTATTATTGGCCGTTCCGGCCGTACGCAAGGGCGCTCGTCGCCTGGCCGTCTCCACCATTGCCGGGGCTCTCACCCTCGGCGACGGGATCAAAAAAGTAACTGTAGACGCCAGAGACGAGATGAGCAGGCTAACCACTGAGGCTAAGGGAGAACTGGACAAGCTCGTTGATGAGGCCAAGGTTTACGGCAATCAGGCGGTAGTCCCCCTCGCGGCTGTGCCCGCTGCCGCAACTGAAACGATCACCGCAGCCAGAGCGGATGCGCCCGCAGCCATGAAGACGGCACAGCCGCCGGCTAAAAAAGTCCGTCTCAATAAAAACACGGCAACGCCGGCAGTAAAAAACGCCAAGGCAACACCTGATCGAACAGCCACCGAAGCCAGGGGACCTCGCAAAAGCGCCCCCAGGGCCAAGAAGGCCGGGACTAAAATCCTGGACAGGCCTAATGAGAAGAAAGGGCTCTAACAGCAGCCATAACACCCGCCTAGGCCACTCTACAGGGTGGCCTAAGGCTTTTTTAGCGGCATCTTATCTGCTACGGTGGTGAAAAACGGAGGCGAAAGAAATACAGAAGAAAAGCGCCTGTTATGTCTACATGCTCAGATGCGGCGATGGGACCCTCTATACCGGATGGACGGATGACCTGGAAGCCAGACTGGCCGCCCACCGGGAAGGCCGGGGCGCCAAGTACACCAGGGGCCGGGGGCCGCTGTCACTGGTCTATGCCGAAGAGTGCGGCAACTGCAGCGCTGCCTTGAAAAGAGAGCTGGAGATCAAGAAACTGCCGCGCGCAAAGAAGGAACGCCTGATCAGGCCGTGAATCCCTGGCCGGTGACCTCTACGGTCTCGGTAACAAACATGAAGGCCTGGGAGTCCACGTCCAGAACGATCTCTTTCACCTTGGGGATCTCGAAGTGGTTGACCACGCAGTTGATCACCTTCTTGGGATCGCCGGAATAGGCGCCCCTCCCCTCCAGGAAGGTGACACCCCGGCTGACCTCGTTCATAATCCGGTCAGCAATCTCACCGCTGTGCTCAGAGATGATCATCACAGACTTATTGCTGTTCAGTCCGTCGATCACCAGATCGATCACCTTGCCGCTCACCCACATGCTGACGATGGTATACAGGACGATCCTGGGGTTGAAGAGGAAGAACGATGCCAGGATGATTATCAGGTTGCAGTAGAAGGAAAATGCCCCCACAGAGAGATTCCAGCGCTTCTTGGCGATGATGGAGAGGATGTCCGTGCCCCCGGTGGAAGCCCCGTATTTCAGGATGAGGCCCTCTCCGATACCCCCGACGGCGCCGGAGAAAACCGCTGCCAGAAACAGATCCACGTTCGGTGTGGGAGTATAAGGCTTGATCAGCGGCAGGGCTATAACCATGGCGGCAGTGCCGATCAGGCTGTACATGATAAACTTCCAACTCAACTCTTTCATGCCCAGTAGAAAGATGGGGATGTTCAGGACCAGAACGCCGAGATAAAACGGAATGTGCAGCAGGTAATTGCCGATCAGGGCGATCCCGGCCACCCCTCCGGATAGCAGTCCATAAGGAATGACCAGGGCGTTGTACACAACCGCCATAATCACCGCCCCGGCGCTGATCGCCAGCAACCTGCCGATGAATGGCAGGATTCTTTTTTTAACGGTATGCAAATTCAATCCGGCCATCCACTTCATACTCTCCCCTTTGCTCCCCGAACCGATACGATTATACCAGATCATGGCCCTGCACGATAACGCCGCACTTCTATTGTAAATTAACACCGGGTGTTTCGCCAGTCTACCGCCAAGATTCTCGGCTGCCATCAGATCCCGATCACGCCATACCGTCTTGCGGCTCAACGATCATCACCGGGGAACTGCCGTTGATCCCTGATCAATGCTCACCATACAATCAGCATCATACTTTTTTATATTAATAATATTAATATATGTATTGATTTATTTAATACTATTATTTATAATATTTACATTCAGCTTTATATTGCAACGAAAGGATGGTTTTTTTGAGTAGGCCGATGCTAGGACGCTGTCCGATTTGCGGAAGCAGGATGAATGTCACCCGACTGCACTGCGACTCCTGTGATTCCACGCTGGAGGGACGCTTTGACACCTGCAGGTTCTGCCAGCTCAGCCAGGAACAGCAGGTGTTTGTGGAAGTCTTTCTGAAGGGCCGGGGAAACATCAAGGAGGTGGAACGCGAGCTGGGCATCTCGTATCCGACAGTGCGCGGCCGTCTGGACAGTATCCTGGAGGCGCTGGGTTACCAGTCCGAAATGTCCGCCGAGGATCTCAGCCAGCACCGCAACAATGTTTTGGAGGCCCTGGACAAGGGCGAACTGACGGCAGATGAGGCCGCCAAACTGTTGAAACAGCTGTAAGTAAAAACAGAGGAGGTCGTACGCATGCAAGAAGAACAGATGAAGGTCCTGGATATGATTGCATCGGGCAAGATCACCCCGCAAGAGGGCGCATCCCTGCTGGAGGCCCTGAATAGCAACGGCCCCGGTAAAGGGTATCCCCCCTGGGAATGGTTCTCCCATCATCATCCGCACTGGGGGGAACACCCGCGCGGGGAAGGAAGAGAAAGGGGACGAATGCTGCGGATCAGGGTATCGGACAGCAAGACCGAGCAGCTGCTGGTCAACCTCAGCCTGCCCCTCGGCCTGCTCAAGTGGAGAGAAAAGATCGGCAAATCCCTGTCCCAGAAATTTAAAAATGTTTTCTTTGACGTAGAGAATATCGATGAGAATGCTGAAGGAAAAATAGTGGAAGCGACCGACGAAAATTCCGGTAAAAAGGTTGAGGTCTGGTTGGAATAAGATCAGCCCGGTTCGCAACCCGGGCCTGCGGTTTCAGATCGCGGGCCACGGGTTGCTTTCTTTTTTGCTCGTATCGTGCACTGCCAACGGCCAGAGCATGGCCGGCCGGCAAACTGATCGACCGGATGAAACATGACTGCTTTCTCACCCGCCGCCAACCCTGATGGCAGGATAGCTAAACAAATATATTTAATATACATAGCCAGGGGAATATTAGATTTAGATATGTCTCATTGCCAAGACGACCGGGCACCCTAAAGAAGGAGCGCTAGCCATGAATGTCTTCGCGAAGATCCTGAAATATCTGAAGCCATACCGGGTGGCAGCCGTCCTGGCGCCCCTGCTGATGATCCTGGGGGTGGCCGCGGACCTGACGCAGCCGAAACTGATGCAGAACGTGGTCGACATCGGCATCGTATCCAGGAATCTGGGCTATGTCATCCATAGCGGCACGTGGATGATCGCCCTGGCCCTGGTCAGCCTGGTCTGCGGTCTGGGCAGCATCTATTTTTCCACCACCGCCGGTCTTGGCCTGAGCACCGATCTCCGCGACGACCTGTTTACTCAAATCCAATCCTTATCCTTTAAGAACCTCGACCAGTTGAATACCGGACACCTGATCACGGTGCTGACCAACGACGTGACCCAGATCCAGACGATCGTCATGATGTCCCTGCGAGTTCTGGCCCGGGTGCCGATGCAGATCGTCGGGAGCTTGGTGCTGTCTGTGCTGATCAGCCCCCGGCTGTCGTTAATATTCTTCGTCCTGGTACCGTCATTGATGGCCGTGCTGCTGTATCTGACCAGAAAAGCCTACCCGCTGTTCAAGCAGGTGCAGGGCCGGCTGGATAACTTGAACACCATCGTTCAGGAAAACCTGTCCGGTATCAGACTGGTCAAGGCCTTTGTGAGGGCGGATTACGAGATCGATAAATTTCACCGGGGCAACGACGACCTGACGAATACCACCGTCAGGGCGTCCAAGACTATCGCCCTGCTCATGCCATTCATGATGATCAGCACGAACCTTGGCGTGGTGGCAGTGATCTGGTTCGGAGGCCTGCAGGTGATCGGCGGCGCCCTGGACGTGGGCAAGATCATGGCCTTCATCAACTATTTGCTGATGCTGCTGTTCTCATTAATGGTGGTGGCCTTCATTCTGATGTTCATCTCCCGGGCCCAGGCCTCGGCAGACCGCATCGTCAACGTGCTGGAGACCAGACCGGACATTACAGATAAGGAGCAGACCGCGCAGCGCGAGATCCGGGGTGAGGTTGCCTTCGACCACGTGACCTTCGGCTACAACGGAAGGGTTGAGGCGCCGGTCCTGAAAGATATCAGCTTCACCGCCAGCCCGGGCGAGACTGTCGCCATCCTCGGCGCCACCGGTTCGGGCAAGTCCAGCCTGGTGCAGTTGATTCCACGGCTGTACGACGTGGTGGCCGGGCAGGTCCTGGTCGACGGAATCGACATCCGGGATTACAGCAGCGAGGACCTGCGCCGCAGCATCGGCATCTGCCTGCAGCAGGCCATCCTGTTCTCGGGCACCGTCAGGGACAACATCCGCTTCGGGAGTCCGGAGGCCTCCGAAGAAGAAGTGATCGCCGCAGCCAGGGTCGCCCAGGCCCACGAATTCATTGACGGGCTGCCGGAAGGCTACGATACGCAATTGGGACAGCGGGGCGTGAACCTGTCCGGCGGGCAGAAACAGAGGCTGGCGATCGCCCGGGCCATTTTAATCAAGCCCCGGATCCTGATCCTGGATGACAGCACCAGCGCCGTCGATCTGACCACCGAATCCAAGATCCAACAGGCTTTAAGCACGGTTCTGCAAGATTCCACCCGTTTCGTGATCGCCCAGCGGATCACCTCAGTGCTCCACGCCGATAAGATCATCCTCCTGAATGACGGTATGATCGACTCCATCGGCACCCATGAACAATTGATGAAGACCAGCGAGATCTACCAGGATATTTACAATTCACAACTGGGAGAAGGAGATCTGCAGTATGCCTGACGACAAAACAGATCGGCCGATCAGACCGGCGAGACCGGGCAGGCCCGGCCCTGGCGGCGGCGGACACGGCCCGATGTCCAGTATTGCAGCCATGGCCGGCGCCGAAAAACCCCAGAACCTCGGGGGCACCTTTAAAAGAATACTGGGATATCTGGGCCGGCAGAGGCGCGGCCTGATCGCAGTGCTGCTGCTGGTGACCCTCAGCACTGGACTGGAGCTGCTGGCGCCCTACCTGATGCAGATTGCCATCGACAGCTATATCATCCCCAAAAAGCTGGGTGGCCTGGCCGCCATCTCGCTGGTACTATTATTGGTCTACCTGACTGACGCCGCTATCAGCCTGCTCTCCTCCTTCTCGATGATCGAAGTGGCCCAGCACACTGTGAAGGGCATGAGGAACGATCTGTTTGCCAAGGTACAGTCGCTGCCGATCAAATTCTTCGACCTGAGGCCGCATGGAGAACTGATGAGCCGGTTCACCAACGACATCGAGAACATCAACACCACCATCAACCAGAGCCTCGTTCAACTCATCTCCAGCTTGCTCACGGTCACCGGTGTGACTGTGGTCATACTGCTGATCAACTGGCGCCTGGCCCTTGTCTGCCTGCTCAGCATCCCCATCTTCACGCTGGTCACCAGAGCGATCGCCAGGTACACGCTGCAGGGGTTCATCGACCAGCAGGCCAACCTGGGAGTCTTGAACGGGATTGCCGAAGAGAATGTGACCGGGCAGAAGGTGATCACGGCCTTCTGCCACCAGCAGGAATCCATCGCCGAATTCCGAACCGCCAACCTGAAACTGAAGCAGTCCGCCCTGCGCGCCCAGGTCTTCTCCGGCTTCATCATGCCGATGGGCAACTTCCTGAACAATATCACCTTTGCCCTGATCGTGGGCATCGGCGGCTGGATGACCATCAAGGGACTGGCCACCATCGGGGTGATCGCCAGCTTTGTCAGCTATGCGAAGCAGTTCGCCAACCCCCTGAATCAGATCGCCACTCTCTACAATACTGTACAATCGGCGCTGGCCGGAGGCGAGCGGGTGTTTCAGGTAATGGACGAGCAGGGTGAGTATAAGGATGAAAAGGATAAAAAGATCGAACAGGTCAAGGGCCAGGTGGTCTTTGACCACGTCTGCTTCAGCTACGATCAGAAGACGCCCGTGCTCAAGGAGATCACGTTCGAGGCCCAGCCAGGACAGATCATCGCTCTGGTCGGTCATACCGGAGCGGGCAAGACCACCATCGTCAACCTGCTTACCAGATTCTACGACGTGGACAGCGGCGTTATCAGCATCGACGGCGAGGATATCCGCCATCTGGACAAGGACAGCGTGCGCCGCAAGCTGGGCATCGTGCTGCAGGATACCTATTTATTCAAGGGAACGGTACGGGAAAATATCCGGTACGGCCGCCCGGAGGCCACCGACGAGGAGATCGAGCAGGCTGCCAACATGGCTAATTCCGATTATTTCATCAGGCGCCTGCCTGACGGCTACGATACCATCCTGTCCGAAGAAGGCAGCAATCTGAGCCATGGCCAGCGACAACTGCTCTCCATCACCAGGACCATCCTGGCCGATCCGGACATTCTGGTGCTGGACGAGGCCACCAGCAGCGTGGACACCCGCACCGAGAAGTATATCCAGAAGGCCATGCTCACTCTGATGCAGGGCCGCACCAGCTTCATTATCGCCCACCGCCTGAGCACCATCAGGGAAGCCGACATGATCCTGGTGCTCGATCATGGCGAGATCATCGAGCGGGGCAACCACGAGTCATTGCTGGCGCAAAAGGGCTTCTACTACGACCTGTACTACAGCCAGTTTGCCAAAGCAGTGTAATATTGTCAGCAGACAACACCCCTCCTACGAACAAATCGTGTATTGTCAATAAGCAATGCCATGTTTAAATAGTCATTGTCTGCAGACATCTGTTTGCTTAAAATAGATATATGCAGAGGAGGCTGGTTAGCATGGAGTTTGACAGAGTTTTGTTTGCAGACCTCTTGAAGAAGGCAAAAGGCGACCGCTCCATTAACAGGTTCGGGGATGAGACCAAAGTTGATTCCGGCTATATCTCCAGGCTTTTGAGATGCCGTACAGTCAATCCTCCCAGCGCAATGATTATTGCAAAGATTGCCGAGAAAGCCTTAAATAAGGTGACAGTGTCAGAATTAATGATTGCCGCAGGTTATATGGGATCATTTTCTGAGCCTGATATTCCTGAAGCCGTGATCAATAATCAGCCCGCAAAGCAACAGGCAATTGATGATTCCCAAGCCGATGCCCTGGCCTCTTTCCTTAAAGAGTTGAAAGAGCGGCCACTCCTGTCACAGGTTTTTGATCAATTGAAAGAATTGAGCGATGATAAACTGCAAAGAGCGCTCAAGATAATTAAAATGATCAAAGAAATGGGAGATTGATTGATCCCTGACCCAATATCTCAACAGCTTGTACAAGCAGCGCAATCTGCCATCAAACACCGGATAGGTCTATAATGACAATATTGACTGCATGCATAACCTCAGGAATAGAACAGTAGCGCTGGAGGGGAGCTTTTACATGGAATCGTTGTTCAAGCTGTCGAAGCATTTCTGGGTGGCGGTTGGTGATGTGGGGTTCGCCAGGAGGATGAAATTGAGTGCCATTGTCAACTACTTTATCGGCATGTCCGGCAGGCATACCCATGACCGGGGGATAGGCATCCAGGCTATCGACCAGCAGCACGGCGTGTTCTGGGCAATAACGCGGATGAGAGTCGATGTCGCAAGATATCCGCTCTTGGACGAGGAAATTACCATTGAAACCTGGCCGCAGAAGCCTCGGAAATATGAGTTCGACAGGGATTACCTGATGAGGGATGCGCAGGGCAACATCATTGCCCGGGCGGCCTCGATCTGGGTGATCCTGGACATCGGAACCAGAAGGCTCAAGCCGACCATCCTGCTCGATACGGATTATCAGGAAACAGATTCCGAGCGGGCGCTCGATTGCACACTGAGCAAGATCAGGCTGCCAGCCGATCTGGAACTGGCCTGCAGGAGGGAGATCGGCTGCAGCGACATCGACATGCACGAACATCTGAACAGCGCCAGGTACATCAGCCTGATCACCGATTGCTTCAGCATCGGGCAGCACCGGAGATACCAGGTAACATCGCTGCAGATCAACTTTCTGGGTGAGGTTTTCCCGGGGGATACCGTTGCCTTGTATAAGCTGGACAATGTCGACCAATCGGGCAAGGCATTCGTCAGGGGCGTCAACGAGAAGGACGGCAGCACGGTGTTTACCGCCGAGCTCGATATATCCTCTCAGAATTAAACCAACCCGTTGCCGGGGATTCTGAGAAGTGCTTGATCAATATGGGTTTTCCACATCCGCAACAGAGGCCAGCTTATACGGCGTCTGCCGGATTTTGGTTATCTTTCCTCTGCCTTTTAATAATTGCTGCTAGGCCACGGAGCGCTTCGTTGACCGCGTCATGATCAGGAAAATATTCAGCGACGTCGGGTTCTATTACCACGACATTGGCGCCTTCGGCATATCGTTCAGCATACTTACCTCGAACACCACCGCTGAAATCGTATTCTTCAAGCATGTCTTCATCATTCTTTACTTTCTTCATAGCTATGTCTCTCCTTCTTTGTCGCTAATCTGGCGCTGATGATACGGATCTGGTCTCCTCTTTCGGTATGTACTACGACTAAGAGACGATTTTGCTGGGATTGCCCAATTAAAACATAGCGTTGTTCTCCCTTAGAGTGAAGCGGATCGCCAATTGTGATCGCAAGAGGATCTCCGAATGTTGTGCTTGCTTCATCAAATGATACGCCGTGTATCTGTTGAAATAACTTTGACGCAGTAGTATAACTATGGAAATATCGGAAAACGGATAGGCACAACCACGCCCGCTCATATCATTTCACGAACTTCCCAAGAACATATACATTCAAGCAGACAGGTTTTCGGAGGGGAATATCTTTTGCAGCATAGCGAGGGAACTTTTCAAGGCACGCACGGCGCAGAACTTTTCTTCCAACAGTGGCGCCTGTCCAATGCCCCGAGGGCGGTAATAGTAGGAATGCACGGCCACGGAGATCATAGCGGAGGCCTGCGCAACATCATTCAGTATCTGGTGCCTCTAGGTTATGCCTGGTACGGGTTCGACCTGAGAGGACACGGTCGCTCACCAGGCCTGCGGGGGCATATCCAAAAATGGTCCGACCTCCAGGGCGACCTGCAAGCCTTTCTAAGATGGATCAGGAGCCGTGAGGCCGATTTGCCGGTCTTTCTGCTCGGGCACAGCCTGGGAGCCCTGATCAGCCTGGAGTACGCCATACGCTGCCCGGAAGACCTGAGTGGGGTCATCGCCATCGGCCCGCCGCTGAGCAGCGCCATGTTCTCCCGGTTCACAGTTATGGCGATCAGGATACTCTCTCTCATCAAACAGGATTTTATAGTGGAACAGCAGCCTGACTACGCCAAGCTCACCCGTGATACAGATGTGATCAAGCTGCTGATTGCAGACACGCTGCGGCACGAGCGTATAAGCGCAAGATTAGGGCTGGCGCTTTACGACTCGCAGAGATGGGTGAGGATGCATGCCGGCGATCTGCATGTGCCGCTGCTGGCGCTCTATGGATTATCCGACCGGATCACCCCGGCCGAAGGAACCCGCAGCTTTTTCCATTCTGTATCCTATGCCAATAAGGAACAGCACGAGTACGCCCAGACTCCGCACCGGCCCTTCGACGATCTGAACCGGGAAGAGGTGCTGGCGGATCTGTCTGGCTGGCTCGACAGGCAGCTAGGGGCAATCAACCATTGAAAATCAGGCCACCGGCGATTGCTTCTTTGATTGAACCGGGCAGGAGTTGCAGCAATCAAGCCGCTGCGATCGAGGCAGATGGGTGCGTATCACCGTTGCCCTGTTTTCCTTCATCGTCTCTCCCCCTATAGCACCATTCACGGAGCTAATTTCACGATTCTTTCCCATTCAACTCAGCCAGCCTGTCCAGCTTCGGTTCTTTATAACTGCTTGATCAGGCCGGCGAGCCATTCCATGCCCTGGAACAGGCGCGGACCGGGGCGGCAGAAGAAGTGGCAGGGAACGGCGTAGACCCGGCCCCTCATCACTGCAATGACATTGCTCAGGCTGGGGTTGCGCTTGACGTCCACGATATCGCGGGCGCAGGAGCGCTTCTCAACGGTGCAGCCGGGACATCGGCGGCGTGGCTTCTCGTCCGGTCCGCAGCCGCAGGCCAGGATAATTTCCGGATTGAAAGCCGCCACGTTCTCCCATGTGATCAGCATGAAAGAATCATTGCGGGCAGACGGCATCGGCAGGGCGCCGCAGATCTTCAGGGCATCGTACTGGCAGTTGGCAGGTCCGGGTGCAGCCAGGGTGCCTTCACCGAGCACAAAGGCTAGGCGTGGACGGCGGATGCCCATATGGCTGAACTCTGCCTCTATAGACCCCCGCTTCATTTTGAGCAGATCGACGCGGCCGGTATTCACCGGCAATCCGGTGCGGTAAAGCAATTCTACCATCCCATCAAGCAGAGCGTCTATGGTCAACGGATCAAAGTCTAAGAGATCGATCCCCGCCTTGTGCAGTTGATCGCCGTGCTCCCGGTGAATCTCACCGCCGGATATGACCAGATCTGGCTTCATGGAGATGATCTTCGGTATGTTCGGGCTGCTAAAATAACCCACCTGTTCCTTGTGCCTGACCTCTAATGGAAAGTCGCAGTTAGCGGTCACTCCCACTACCTGATCGCCAAGGCCGAGGTAGAATAGAATCTCCGTGCATGAGGGAACAAGCGAGATAATGCGCACCTTATAGCGCCTCCGGTTAAATGCTGCGATTAGCTAAAATGGGCTTCAGATGGGGAAAAAACTCACCTGAAGCAATTCTCGCTTTATCTCTGTAAGGATAACATTCAGACCCCAGAAACGCTACTTCCCCTTTTGGCATACGCAGGCGCAACTACCTTCCAGTTAAGCTGCGAGACTTGCAACGTCACCGCAGTCCCATAATCTGAGTCTGAGAATGTTGAAAGCAAATCAGGCAGTAAGCTAATTCATATCTGAACCTCACCTTTTTCATAAAGGCAACCGCTTCCTCAACGCTGGTTAGCACCGGCAGGTCCACAGACAGCCCAGGCCGCGGCGTCCGGCCGGTATGATCTTGACCAGCAGCATATTCAGCTAGGGCCGCCGGCCATTTTCAACTTCATCATACGCAGAATTGTTAAGCATCTCATTGCCATCCGTTATCAGACGCCTCCGGCAGGAGGGGCTTCGGTTGTTACATTGGTTGGTCCGGCAGGAGGAGTTTCGGTTGTTGGCTTATCAGGTGGGGATACGGGACGCGATGGTTTTGACAGCAGTTCCGATACGGTGCCGATCTTGTAACCCCGCCTGGTGATATCGTCGATCAGCTGGGGCAGAGCCTTGAGCGTCGGGGCTTTACCTTCGTGCAGCAGAATGATCGAACCCGGCCAGAGATTGGTCATCACATTGTTGATGATCTGGCTGGAGGTGGCGTTCTCCCTCCAGTCCTGAGGGTCTATGTTCCAGAGCACGACAGTATAGCCCATCTTTTGAATTTCATGAATTACGGGCTCGTTAAGCTCACCCCCCGGGGGGCGCAACAGCGATAGCTCCTGGTGGGCATCCTGCTCGATCGCTTTTTGGCCTTCCAGGATATTGCTTGCGGCATCCGCCAGGGATGCCTTCTTCAGATTGAGATGGCTGTAGGTATGATTCCCGATCTCATTGCCGTCGTTGGCGATCAGGGCCGCCAGTGACGGTTCGCGCTCGACCTGGCTTCCGATCAGGAAGAATGTGGCGTGCACCCCTTTATCCCGGAGTATTTTCAGGTATTCCGGGGTCATGGACAGCGAGGGGCCGTCGTCGAAGGTCAACGCCACCCTTTTTTCCGGATCATGCGGAACATTGCAGACGACACCAAGCTTGGCCAGCGGCAATCCAACCGGCAGAACCGGCTTTTCAGACTTGGCTTCCACCACTACCCGCGGAGGCGTATATACTTGCTGGGTAACGGCAACATCCGGTACGGCTAGGGGGGGGCGCGAATCAACCTCAGCCGGCGCCTGTCTTAATATGGCGTAGCCAAAGCCAGCTAAGGCAAGGAGGACCAGAAAAGAGAATATGAATAGCAGCAAGATCTTATGGCTTTTGTTAGGTGGGGAAGTGGACAATGTATTATCCCTGTCTTTTAAACAGCAGTGTCAGGCCGGTATTTCTACGATATGCTATAAAATGCGGCGCGCTCCCACATAGCGGGACTTATACCAGGAATCGTCAAGCGAGGTGATGGTAACTCCCTTGAAGGAGGCGGCGTGGATGAAGGAGTTATTTCCTACATAGATCCCAACGTGAGTGATATACCCGTCTTTCCGATCCGAGAAGAATACCAGATCTCCCGGGACCGAGGGGGATACCTTTTGGCCTGCCCGGGCCTGGTCGTTGGCAACGCGGGGCAGATTAACCCCCCAGAGCGAATAGACATAACGCACAAAACCGGAGCAATCGAAGCTTGATGGTCCATTTGCTCCATAACTATAGGGCTTGCCCAGAAATCGCTTGGCAATGCTTATGATATCCGCAGTCAACCCCCGGCTGGCATTCTGCGTCCCTGATTGCCCGGATGCAGTTGAGGATTGCTGATAAGCCTTAACGCACCATCCGGCAATCCAACCTGTTCCGCCCTTCCAAGCGATCTGATACCAACCGTTGGCATTTTTCGCCTTTGCCTGAATGATATCCCCCTTATGCACCTGTCCGATTATGCCGCTATTCGTTCCCGGCCCCGAACGCACATTGACTGTGTCATAGGACGCCTGCCACTGGCCGGTCGCCGGAGTAAGCGCTGCGGAAGCCGCGGTGCCGGCAAAGGCGACACTGTATGTAGAATAGCTGATGATCAAGGCAGCACTCAAACAAAAAGTCGCAGTCAAGACCGCCAGCATGGATCTTCTGGCCGTTTTTTGTGCGATCTCCGATTGTGCAACTCGTTTTTGAAAAGAAGTTGTCACCAAAAACATTATGTATTCTCCTTCCAGTTTAAGCACTGGAATGATAATTTCGACATAAAACTCCATTTCCCTGCTAACAGCCAAGAAATTATCTTAAAAAATGCCACCCGCGTTCAGGCGGGCGTTTGTCTTCCATGCAGGTGAGAGAATGTCATTGTGCTAACTCGCCTGCAACTCCATTGCTTGCCGAGTTATTGAAGCTTCCTGACCAATTTTCCCAACTTGCCAACCAGCAGCTTATTTACGGTCTGTTACGACTGCATCCATGCAGTCCTTCCTAGCTGCCAGTAAGGAATTTGGCAATACCACGGGCGATAGCCGAGGCCGCCTGCTGTTGGAAGCTTGCGTCCGCCAGCAGCTTCTCCTCTGCCGGGTTGCTGATAAAAGCCACCTCTATCAGCGCGGCGGGCATCAGTGTGCATCTCAGCACCTCGAAGTTGTCTTCAAACACACCGCGGTCGTGCAGGCCCAGAGAGGCGGAGGCCTCATTTTGCAAGTCCCGGGCCAGGGAGAGGCGCTGACCCCGCTGTTGGCTCAAAGCAGTACCCGCGGGGGCGTATGTATAGGTTCCAGTCCCTCCGATAGTCCGATTAGGGGTAGCGTCCGCATGAATGCAGACAAAAACGTCTGCGTTGATATTGTTGGCGACAGCGGCCCGCTGGTACAGGTCGACATAGGAATCGTCACTGCGGGCCAGGGTGACAGCGGCACCCTGCTGCCGGAGAATATCCGCCGCCTTTAAAGTGATTGCCAGGTTGACATCCTTTTCCCTCACACCGTGAGGACCGATCGCCCCAGCGTCTTCTCCCCCATGACCGGCGTCGAGCACGACTTTTTTGCCCGCAAGGGTGATCTGAGGCGCCGGAGCGTCACCGGCTGACTTCTTTCCCAGCCGCAGAACGATCTGGCAGCCCCCAGAGCTGGTGTCGGAGGTGGCAGAGATATCCAGGGTGCCTTCCGCCGTCAGCCTGACCACGCCTGGCTGATATTGGATAAGTTTTATGCCTTTAACCCCCAAGAGATCAGCCTTCTGTTCCCATGCCTGCAGCGGGGAGGCAAGGGTGAAACCGGTAAAATCAAAAGCTATCCGGGGTGTTGGGTCATCCAGATTGGTGACCTGATAAGAAAGAGGCGCTGTTCCCCACATGTTGATCGCCAGAAAATCGGTTATAGACCCCGCCTGGATTTTGTATATCTGAGGCGGTAGCGTAACCAGCAACTCTCCAGAGTTTCCCAAGACTGCGCTATAGACAAGTGGCGCAGGCGACGACTGAAAAAAGATATCGACCTCCGCGGTTCCGGCTGCTGCCCCTGGAAAACGGGTGACGATCTTGTCCAGGCCACCTACTCCGGGATCAATTTCTAGTGGCGTTCGTACGCTGGTGATGCCCGGCACGGTTACTACCAGACGTTGCGGGCCGGTCCCATCCGTCCACTGGCATTTCCCACTCGCCCCCTGGATATCGATGGTGGTCCCTGTACCACTCTGCTTGACCTGCACATCAAGTACCCCCTGGCTGCCACCGCCCGGTTCTGCCGGTGGGCTTGGCGGAGCCGGCGGTGGCGCCGGGTTTGCCGGGAGTACCGGACTTGAAGGCGGCGCCGGTTGATAGGCCTGAACGCACGATGCGGCAATCCAGGCGTTTGCTCCCTGGTAAGCGATCTGGTACCACCCGTCACCACTTTTTGCTTTTGCCTGGAGGATGTCTCCCTGATGCGCCTGTCCTAGCTTGGGTTCACCTGTACCTGGTCCCGAGCGCACGTTGACAATAGCATCAACTACCTGCAATTGCACGGATACCGGGACAATCGACTGCAAAACCAGGGCGTTGTTGATCATCACCACCGCTTCGGCACGACTGATGACTTTTTTGGGCTGGAAAGAACCGTTAGGATAGCCGGACATTATCCCCCTGGCCACCAACTCGGCTACAGAAGATTCGGCCCAGCTGTCAATCCGGCCGGCATCGGAAAAACCTGTACTGCCTCCCCCGTCCAGCTTCAATAATTTGGCCAGCAGGCAGGCAGCCTCCTGGCGTGTAACGGCCTGTTGCGGCCTGAAGGTTCCGTCCGGATAGCCGCTCGCAAAACCGGCTGCAAGGGCGGACTGCAGGTCCTTGGCAAACCAGTCCTTGTTGTGCACATCCTTAAAAGACTGCTGATCCTGGGTGACCGGGACCTGGAAAGCACCATCCGCCATGGCAATGAATTCAGACCTGGTTACCCCGGCGTCCGGTTTAAACCTGCCGTCAGGGTAACCCATCACGTAACCAGCGGAGACTGCCTTCCCAATCTCGGCGGCAGCCCAATGCTGCCCAACATCCTTTAAGCCGCCCGCAAAAGCCGCACTGCCGGAAAATATGGACGCCAGGCCCCACAAGAGGAGAGCAACAAGGGTGGCCGGCGCCACAATCTTTGCCGGTAAGCTACAAACAACCTGCCTATATTTATAAGTTGTCATTATAATCACCATCTAAGTTTTGCTAATTTTTAGATCCTGATGATCATTTCGACATCAACTGACAATTACCTACCACGTCTTAAAGGTATTATCTGGTTATCCACTTTAAACCAGTATTAGGGATAACCGCTGCCATCCCCATTCTCACGCACGGCCAGGAGAATATGCCAGCCTAGAGAAGCATCCTAAAAACCACTTTCTATACTTGCCGAAGAACATTGCCGGCACTACGGAAGATCCAAGCGTTCGACACATATGCCTTTAATTGTATCGCTAAATTCTATCGGATAAATAAATTATAGTAAACTACTATTTACTATTAGTGCTCATACGCATATACTATATATTGTTGTTCATTTCCAAATCACAATACTGATGCACAGGTGTTGAGATGAGTAAACTGGACCATGTAGCCAACGACTTCCTCACCTTGTTCGGGGTTATACACGGGAAGTTCTTAAGGCCGAGCGAGAAGATCACCCGCCCGATGCTTGGTCCTGCCCAATTTCACGCCCTGTCGATCCTGTGCCGCAAGGGCCCCCTGCCCATTTCCGAGTTGGCGGATGAACTGAAAATATCCAAGCAACAGTCTACCCCCCTGATCTGCAAGCTGATTGGCAGCGGTCTAGCTGCTAAAAAAGTGGACGGACATGACCGGCGAATCGTGCACATTGAAATCACTGAGACCGGAAGAGGAATGTTTAAAATGCTATGGTTGGAAGTAAAGCAGGCTCTCGCAGCTAAGCTCGAGGCGCTGCCGGAGACGGAACTGGAGGAACTGGACCAGCTGATGAAGAGAATTTGCGAGATCCTGCAAGGCATAAAGTAAGATATGGGGACAGTAAGATTTGGCAGCGGGCCAAAATCAGACCGGGGCATAGAGACTCTAGAAATTTCTTGAAGGTGGTTGATGGTTATGAAAAGATTTAAAATGGCATTGCTGATATTAGGAGTACTTGTAGTCGTCGGTGGATTGCTCGGGATTGCCTACTACGTGTATGAGAGCAGCAACTTCTTCTCTACCCAGAACGCACAGGTGGCTGCCGACACGATCACCCTGACGCCCGAGGTCACCGGCAAGTTGAAGAACTGGAACGTCAAGGAGGGAGATTTCGTAAAAGCCGGACAGACCATCGGAGTGCAGGATGTCAGCACGCTGGTCACCAGCACTGCGCTCAGCCCCCAGGGGCTGTCAGACTCGGCGGATTCCATCATCGCCAAGGCGAATATCAAGTCCCCGATCGACGGCAAGGTAGTGGAGTCCGATGTCATCGCCGGCCAGGTGATCTCGCCCGGCATGGAGATCGCCATCGTCTCCGATACATCGCACATCTATATCAAGGCCAACATCGAGGAGACCTCTATCTTGAAAATCAGACCGGGCCAGGCGGTCGATATCGGGATCGACGCCTACCCGCACAGGACCTTCAAGGGTTACGTCGAAAGTATCGGCCAGGCCACCCAGACAGCCTTCAGTTCCATGCCCAATCTGAACACCAGCGGGACCTATTCCAAGGTCACGCAGTTGATCCCTGTCAAGATCGACATCACAGGCGCTGACAACCTGGCGCTGATGCTCGGGATGAATACCACGGTCAAGATTCACATCAAATAATGAAATGGGGTTTCCGCATGCACAAGCAAATCCAAGCGTCTCTGGCAGCTCTGGCGATACTATTGCTGGCGATCATCATCTCCGGGTGCGCCAGTCGCAGCGTTGTGGCAGTGACGACAGCAACGGCAGCCAAGCAGGAGTTATCGACAACGCTCGATTTCAGCGGCGTCCTGTTGCCAGCCCAGTCAACCGATATCGCCAGCCAGATCTCCGGCCAGGTAGCCAGTCTGGGCTTTCAGGCCGGCAGCGCTGTCAAGGCAGGGGATATCTTGATGACATTGGATACGGCAACGTTGAGCGCCCAACTGGCACAGGCAGAGGCCGGCCTGCAGTCTGCCGAAGCAGCAGCGGAAGCAGTCAAAAGCCAGACCTCTGTCGCCAAGATCACTCTGGATGCGGCGCAGAAATCTTATGATCGGACCAAATCCCTCTTCGATTCGGGCGCTGTATCCCAGAGCCAGTTGGATGATGCCAAAGACAAGCTGGATACTGCTACCGCGCAGTACGATAGCGCTGCCGGCCCGGCCCAGGATCAGGCTCAGGCGGCCGTCAGCACCGCTCAGGCCAACGTCAGGAATCTCAACGTGCAACTTAGCCATGCCACCATCAAGAGCCCCCTGGACGGGGTCCTCACCAGCCAGAATGTCAGTGCCGGCGAGGTGGTCTCTCCGGGAGTGGCGGTGATATCGGTCGTGGACGCCTCCAGCCTGAAACTGAAAAGCACTGTGTCCCAGGACGTCCTGCCACTGCTGGCGAACGGCCAGGGTATGGATGTGACGATCGACAGCTTCCCCGGCAGCAGCTTCAAGGGCGCTATCTCTCGCATCGGTCCCATCGCCGTCAGCACGGGCGAGATGTTTCCGATCGAAGTCACGATCAAGAACGACGGCAAGCTGATGGCCGGGCTATCTGCTCACGCCTCCATCAATGTTCAGACAGATGGGATCGTCGTTCCCTCATCGGCAGTCGTGCAGAACAACGGCGCCGGCTACGTATTCGTGGTCAAGGATGGTCTGGCCTCCAAACGCCTGGTGAGCATCGGGCTCAAGAGCGATAAAGGCGCTCTGATCACGAAGGGCCTCGCTGCCGGTGAACGGGTTGCCATCACCAATATCAATGCTCTCACAGACAACATGCCTGTTCAGGATTCAGGCGCCAGTAGCCAGGAGTCATAATGAGAAGACCGGCAAAACATTCGAAGACTTGAATATGGTGATATTTCCGAAGCAATTTTTCTTTTACAAGAGGTTACAAGTTACTGGAAGCATATTCTCGTGGCATTCAGGATCATAACTCCTGAATACTGACTCCTGAATGCTGAGTACTCGGGTATTGGAGCTAACAGTCAATGTTGAGATTATTCCGGTTTTTAAGGCCGTACGCCTGGGACCTGTTCTGGGTGGTGGCGTTTCTCTTTGGCCAGGCCATAGCTAGCTTATATCTTCCCACGCTGATGTCGGATATCGTCAACAACGGCA
Organism: Peptococcaceae bacterium; assembly: GCA_023249405.1. Taxonomy (GTDB): domain Bacteria; phylum Bacillota; class DSM-12270; order Thermacetogeniales; family Thermacetogeniaceae; genus Palsa-1188. The sequence continues at coordinate 37,386 of JAHFCR010000006.1, forward strand.
TGATCAGTGGCGATACCGGCTACATCGTGAAGTACGGACTGTACATGCTGATCGTCGCCCTCGGAAGCACCCTCTGCTCCGTTGTCGCCAGCTACCTGGCGTCGATCGTCGGTGTCGGCTTCGGACGGGACACCCGTGCCCGGGTTTTTGACCACGTGGAGAATTATTCCCTGCACGAGTTCGACCGTATCGGGACCGCCTCCCTGATCACCAGGACCACCAACGATATCACGCAGGTGCAGACAGTGCTGGTCATGGGCCTGCGCTTCATGGTCTTTTCCCCGATCATGTGCATCGGGGGTATTATCATGGCCATATCCAAGGACCGGCACCTGACCATGGTGCTGCTGACAATCCTGCCGTTTATGATTCTGTTCATGGGGATCGTCGCCAAGATGATCGTCCCCCTGTTCCAGTCAATGCAGGCCAAGCTGGATAAGGTCAACCTGGTGCTGCGTGAGAACCTGACCGGCATCAGGGTGATCCGGGCCTTTAACCGGCAGCGCAGCGAGAACGCGCGCTTCGATGCGGCCAACCGCGATCTGACCGGGGTATCGATCAGGGTCAACCAGATCATGGCAATGATGCAGCCGATCATGATGCTGATCATGAACTGCGCCACCATCGCCATCATCTGGTTCGGAGGCGTGCTCGTCGGCCAGAATGCGATGCAGATCGGCGACATGATGGCGTTTCTGCAGTATGCCATGCTGATCATGTTTTCCATCATCATGGTGACCATCATGTTCATCATGATCCCCAGGGCACAGGCCTCAGCCCTGCGCATCAACGAGGTGCTGGACCTGGCGCCGGAGATCGTCGACCCGGTGGCCGCCCGCCAGCCCGGTGACCAGCAAGGCCGGGTGGAGTTCCAGGATGTCACCTTCAGCTATCCGGGCGCCGAAATGCCCGCCATCAGCCACATAGCTTTTACTGCCGGCCCCGGTGAGGTGACTGCTATCATCGGCGGCACCGGGTCGGGCAAGTCTAGCCTGATCAACCTGATCCCCAGGTTCTACGATGTCGACAGCGGGCGTGTCCTGATCGACGGTGTGGATGTCCGGGAGATGACCATGCACGACCTCCGGTCACGGATCGGGTTCGTACCGCAGACCCCGGTGCTGTTCAGCGGGACGATCGCCGAGAATATCCGCTACGGCAAGGCCGAGGCTACCGACGAGGAGGTCGTTCATGCCGCCGAGGTCGCCCAGGCCAGCGAGTTCATCACCACCATGCCTGACGGATACGGCTCTATGGTTTCACAGGGCGGCACCAACCTGTCCGGCGGCCAGAAGCAGCGGCTGTCCATCGCCCGCGCCCTGGTCAGGGAGCCCGGGATCTATATTCTGGACGATACCTTCTCCGCTCTCGATTTCAAGACCGATGCCCGGCTGCGGGCGCGGCTCAAACAGGAGACCACCGCTTCCACCGTGATCATCGTTGCCCAGCGGGTGAGCACGGTTATGGATGCCGACCGGATCATCGTGTTGGACAATGGCCAGATCGTGGGCATGGGCAAACACAGGGAACTCCTGTCCACCTGTCAGGTGTACCGGGAGATCGTGTCCTCACAGCTATCGGAAGAGGAGATCGCAGGATGAGTGAACAGGGTTCACAGAAACAGCAGAAATCCGATCGGCCACAGGGCCCAGGCGGCTTTGGCCGCGGCCCCGCCATGGGCATGCCGGTGGAAAAGCCCAAGGATTTCTCCGGAACGCTCAGGAGACTGGTTAACTACCTCAGGCCCGAGCGAGTACGCATCTTCGCCGTGTTCTTCCTGGCCATCGCCAGCACGGCCTTTTCGGTCGTCGGCCCCAAGATCATGGGGAAAGCCACTACCAAGCTGGGCGAGGGTATCCTGGCCAGGATCTATTATTATCTGCAGTTAAGCACGGCGATCCAGAAGAAGATGCCGGCGGGAACAATCGACAAGCTGAGGCACCAGCCGATTCTGATGTTCGATTTCGGCTATATCTGGCGGATCCTGCTGCTGCTGGTGGCGCTCTATCTGGTCAGCGCACTGTGCATGTACGTCATGGGCTACATCATGTCCAGCGTCTCCCAGTATACTGTCTACCGGATGCGCAACGATGTCAAGGAGAAGCTCGACAGCCTCCCGCTCAAGTACTTCGACCAGCACACCTATGGCGAGATTCTGAGCCGCGTCACCAACGACATGGACAACATCGCCACCACGCTGCAACAGAGCCTGACCCAGCTGATCACCTCCCTGGTAACCGTGATCGGCATCCTGATCATGATGCTGACGATCAGCCCTGTGATGACCCTGATCGCCCTGGTGACCATACCGGCCAGCGGCCTGATCACCGCCTTCATCGCCAAGAATTCGCAGAAGTTTTTTGCCGATCAGCAGAAATATATCGGAGAGTTGAACGGCCATGTGGAGGAGATGTATGGCGGGCACAAGATCGTCAAGGCCTTCGGGCATGAGGAGGACTCCATCGCCAAGTTCCGGGAGATCAACACCAGGCTCTACGGCGTCGGCTGGAAGGCCCAGTTCATGTCCGGCATCATCTTCCCGGCCCTGAATCTGGTGAGCAACATCGGATACGTCCTGGTCTGTGTCGTCGGCGGCCTGCTGGTGGCCAAGCGGGTGATCGAGATCGGCGACATCCAGGCCTTCATCCAGTATAACCAGCAGTTCACCCAGCCGATCCTGCAGGTGGCCAACATCGCCAATATCCTGCAATCGACGATCGCCTCCGCCGAGCGAGTCTTCGAGGTTCTGGACGAGCCCGAGGCAGTCTCCGACCGGGAGGATGCGCAGGTGCTCTCCCTACCGAAGGGCCGGGTGCGGTTCGAGCACGTCCGGTTCGGATACGAGGATGACGCCCCGCTAATGGAGGACATGAGCATCGACGTACAGGAGGGCGAGACGATCGCCATCGTCGGGCCGACCGGAGCAGGCAAGACCACCCTAGTCAACCTGATCATGCGCTTTTATGAGGTGCAGGGCGGCCGAATCACCGTCGACGGAGTGGACGTCAGGGAGATGAGACGCGGCGACTTGCGCCTCCTGTTCGGTATGGTGCTGCAGGATACCTGGCTCTTCAACGGCACCATCAGGGACAACATCGCCTACGGGCGGGAGGGGGCCACCGAGGAGGAGATCGTTGAGGCTGCCAAGGCTGCCTATGCCGATCGCTTCATCCGGACACTTCCTGAAGGTTACGACACCGTGTTGAACGAGGAGGCCTCCAATATCTCGCAGGGGCAGAAGCAGTTGCTGACCATCGCCCGGGCGGTGCTTGCCGACCCGCCGATGTTGATCCTCGACGAGGCCACCAGCAACGTGGACACCAGGACTGAGGTGCTGATCCAGAAAGCGATGGCCAACCTGATGCAGGGCCGGACCAGTTTCGTGATCGCCCACCGGCTGTCTACCATCCGGGATGCGCAGCTGATCCTGGTGATGAATCATGGAGCGATCATTGAACAGGGCACCCACAAGGAACTGCTGGCGAAGGGCGGATTCTATGCCGATCTCTACAACAGCCAGTTCATGGGCGCCAACCTCGGCGACCAGGCCGTGTCGTGAATATTACCGTAGAATCAAAATGTATTTGTTTTTGACATAACCGCCATGCTACCGTTCACATCGTCAGCATCCTGATGGCCAGTCCCTTCCCCTTCAAATAATAAAATCCCCCTGTTTTCTAGAATGAAGAAGCTGCAACGTCCCAAGACGAGGGAAACGTTGCAGCTTTTTATTATTCCGGGATTTGAGCGGCGCTGAATTGCCCGTTTTCCCTATTGTTTGTCGAATAAAGATGGCAAAACAGTACAGCCTTGTCCAGACATACGACTGTACTTTTAGGAAATATATGCAAATTTATGATCGGGCGTAGATCGTTTTAGATAGATATGCGCAGACCAAAATAATTTGAGGGAGTGCCCATTTTTTCCGTTGGCACAGGAGAGATGCGGCTCTATCCATGTGAATGCCTCAGCAGCCTCGGCGATCAGCCTGTATTCCTGCAAGCCCCGCTCCAGGGCAATCTAGGTCATTCATGCAGGTTGCCGGCTATTCATTGTAGTCATTAATTAAAGGAACCCCCGCATTAATTTCGTAAATACTCTTCTTCATGTCCGGCAAATAAACAGAGCAGGAAATGAACCTTTCCCTTTCGCTATTGGTATATAGGCTTTTCTCCTTGACCAGATATAAAAAAATATCAATGGCAGTTGAAAATTTAAGATCGATCATGCCGTCCAGCCTTAATAGCTTAGCACTCACCGCATCAGCAGGATCAAGGTTTAATCGATTGAACCGCAGCAGACCGGACCCTAACAGATCCGAGCCTAGCATCTTGTCTAGCGGCAGAGGTTGCTTTTTTACCTCCCTTCCCTTTTGCTCCACGATGTTTCCGGCAATTCTTTCAACATTAATTGATATATAGCCATCTTTGATAGCGATCCTTTGTAATAAGTAATTGGTGATTAAACGGGCATATTCAAGCGAATCCGGCTTGCCGTATAAACTCAGTATCTCGCGGGCATCATTTGGCGGCGTAAAATCATCCGAGGAAGCACTCACCTGATTTGCCACATCTACAATGATTTCATACGCCAATCTCGTAAAAGCCGTAAGCGTTTGCATCGTAGAGAAGTACATCTCCCGTATCGATTTTTCCTCAAGGTAAGCCTGATCAAGCAATTCCTCAATTCTTTCCGCAGGCACACCTGTATACTGAAATAAAAAAGAGGCGAGCCTTTTTCTTAAGGCTGGAAACACATCTTTATTCTGAAATCTATTGCCGTAAAAGTAGGCATAAAAAGTCGGTTTTTTTAAACAAAATTCACTGGCCATTGCGGTTTGGTTTTTATTTTCAGCTATAGCTAGTAGATCTATTAAAGTCGCTATCCTAAACATCTCGCCCTCCGGGTTGTTGATTTTAAAAACATTGGATATACCGATCTCCTTTGTGCTTTAATAAAGCATACAGTCTTTTTATTAACGAATATGCAACCATCTCTCTCTTGTAAAGATCTTGTGAAGATCGTATTATATATGTTTGTAGGTTACGGTATACGTATACCGTATTTTTTAAAATTAAATAAAATTGCCTGAGCATTATTACTCTTTATGCCCATTGATTGAGACGGGTTGGAGATACCAACGTCCAGAATACTCAACTACCCTGCTAGTGACAACCCTGAAATAGCTTCAGGACTCCTGCGCCGGCACAAGCCGCTCTCATAAAAAATCTGTGTTATTTACTACAGATATATTCATCGATACAAGCAGGCTCTAGCAGCCACATTTTTTATCAAACTTTATCCGGATCGAGAGCTCAAAAACCTTCGCTGCCGATCGATCCAAAAGGTAGATAGATATGCGCGTTCTACTCGTGGAAGATGAAGAAGAAAGCAGAGGCGTTCTGGGAAGCCTCCTAAGAGATCTGGGCCATCAGGTGACAGAGTGCGCTGATGAGCGCACCGCTCGCGATCTGATTTCCAGCGAGAGTTTTTACCTCATCCTTGCAGATATTCGGATGGCGCACCTGCCTGGCGGAGAGATCTTACAGACAATTCGAGACCTGCCATTAAATCAGGAGACGGAAGTTATTCTTTTTAAAAATCATGGCAATATACAAATGACCATCGAAAAATTGAATCTAATAACCCGCAACTGCCAGGGCAGAATGACCAAACCTCAAGAACTTTTTGACTATGGACGAACCTCAGCGCCCCTGGCCCAGGGGCGTATCAAGAATTTAACAGGCAAAGTCGCTGCTGCGCCTGAACCGGTTAGGGATAAGATGCCGCAGAAGCTTTCATCCTTCAACCAAACTTACGGAAAGAGCATAGGCCTTGATTCTATAATCTTTAATTCTGCTGCCATGATGAAAATTGTTGACCAGACAAAAGTGCTCCACCGTGACCGATCGCTGCCTGTCTTGATCGAGGGCGAGACCGGCACGGGAAAAGAGGTAATTGCAAGACTGATTCATTTCGGAGAGCGCGGTGCGTCCGTCCCATTTATCGACCTCAATTGTGCCACTTTTGCACCAAACATTTTTGAGAGCGAACTGTTTGGCTATGAAGCAGGCGCCTTTACCGGTGGCCAGCCAAAGGGCCAAAAGGGGAAGTTTGATCTGGCAGCTGGGGGCACGCTATTTCTTGATGAAATCACAGAAATGTCGATAGAATTACAGGCAAAATTTTTACGCGTGCTACAGGAAAAAGAGTTCTATCGGGTAGGCGGACTAAAAAAGATCAAAACCGACGCTCGTATCATCTGCACCACCAATGTTGATATTGAACAAAAAATGGAGCAGGGCCTCTTCCGCCGGGATCTTTTCTACCGGCTTGATGTCGCTCATATCTGCCTGCCACCATTGAGAAACCGTAAAGATGTAATCATCCCGTTGGCAGAAATGTTCCTTACCAATTTTGCCAGGAATAAAAATAAGGACTTCATGAAGATCAGCCAGGATGCCGCTAACATTCTGACCTCCTACAATTGGCCGGGAAATATTAGAGAGCTAAAGAATCTAATCGAGTGCGCGGTTGTAATGTACAATGATACTCAGTTGAAAACAGACCACTTAAATCGACTTTTTCAAAAAAGCAAAAATACATCCGCGGCGGGTGCCTCGTTCCATGCGAATGCCCTGCCTCTTGAAAAGCAGATCGACAATATCATTCTGGAGGCGCTGAAAATGCACCATGGCAATAAAACAGTCACTGCAAAATATCTGGGAATGCCGCTTCGCACGCTCTACCGTCGATTGCAGTGTTTGGCCGTAAAGGATAATCAGGTTCTCTAATCTTTAAGTACCAGTATGGTACACTATTCTTTCTTCATTTTTCAGTTGCCAACCCTGAAGGGAAACTCTTCTTCTTTGTCGAAGGCAACCAACTTGCAGGCTTGAATGAGAAGCGGGTGTCCGTTCGGGTCAAGGAGTACTTGATGTAGGGGCAGGCGCCCGGTTTAAGCCGGCAAGTTTTTTTGAGCAAACCGGTAACGTACGCAGAGATCATGAAGGATGCCCCGGACTCTTGGAGCCGCACATTGCCGGAACCGGCAGCGAATACAAGGGCGCCATCGTTATCGGCAAGGCAAAGGTAAATATTCACGATCTGGGCAAGAATATCATGGTTATGCTCTTGAAGGGCTCCGGATATTATGTTTTCGATCTCGGTGTGGATGTTCCCAGGAAGATTTTTCTGAGGGCGATCATGGCGGCAGGCCTGGATAACAAGATCGTGATCGGCGGCAATCATGTTGACAAAACGGATGCATACGCGGAGACCGCTACAGTGCCTAGAGCGCCAGTGATGGGCTGAATTTTGCCGACAATCTATTCGCTTGAGATATCCAATAAAGGAGGCGCCTGGGCCAGGCGCCTCCTTTATCAACGGTCGGTTCAACGTGGTCAACCCCGGTGACCGCACTGTATCCTGAGATGGTTCCAACTTAAGTAGGCAGCCCCCGGATCTTTTTGGAAAAACCGTCTATGCTCAGACTTCTCTGGATATTGAGGCGTTTTATCAGATAAGGGTCATCGCCTGTATGGTAAATTCCGCCCGGTAGCATTAACACGGCATACTTGTAATAGCGCCGGGTAATGTCGATAACTTGCCGGTTGTAGTCCCCGATCGGGTAAGCCAGAGCGTCCACCTTGCGCCCTGCGATCGCCTCGATCTCTTTCTGCGACTCTGCCAACTCGTAATCCTGCAACTTGGCAGACAACTTGGTCAGGTAGGGATGGCTGACAGTGTGGCTCTGAAAACTGACCAGGTCCTGCATCTTCCCGATCTCCTCTTTGTTGAGATAGCCGGGCTTGCCGATCAAACCGGAGATCAGAAAGATCGTAGCCTTAAAATTGTATTTTTTCAGGATCGGGTAGGCGTTGGTGTAGTTATCCGCATAACCGTCGTCGAAGGTGATGATCGCCGGCTTGGTATACCGGGCAGCCTGCTCGATCTCATCAAGGGAGATCACCGTATAGCCGTTGCTCTTCAAATAAGCCATCTGTTTGTCAAATTCCTTGGGGGATACAAACATTGACGGATACGGGCCGTAAAGGTGGTCATCAATTAAATGATAGTATAGAACCGGAACAGCGACACCTGTTGCCGGAGCGGCCTGCTCAATCTTGACCGGTCTGGGCGCATCCGCCGGCTTCGGCCGCCGCAGGCATCCCCAAGAGCCGGCCAATATCAGCGATAGTATCAACAAAAGAAGGGCAACTCTTTTTACCATATCCTGCATTCTCTTAACCAAGCTCCCGAAATAACCAGCCTATACATTATATTTTTCTCTGATGCTCCTCAAAGAAGCGTCTCCATCCAACACCTTTCCTTCCGCTATCTGCGCCTCGGCTGCAGCTAATTTGTTATACACATCCAGCATAAATAATTTTCTTTCGTACACTTTTACGCTCATGATAACCATATCACCATAGCCATTTTTGGTAATATATATCGGCTCGGTTGCCTCTTGGCACATTTGAGAGATTTGGCTTGTATTTTTCAAATCTTTAATCGGAATGATCCGCGGCATAATCATCAACTCCTTGATGTTTCTATGGGATTATTATACCATAATTATGCCCCAATCACAGAGTATAATTCTATTTCTTGATCACCTCCGCCAGGGCCTCGGCAAAACAGCGCGACGCTACCAGCACCTCGTCCAGGGTGTTCTTCTCGCTCCCCACTTCCACCAGAATGGCATGAGGGAAAACGTGCTGGTTATAGCGGCCTTCCATCAGCATCACCTTCTTAAGAACACCCGGATGCAGTTCCTGGAGCCGATTAGCCACCTCCTGGGCAAAAGTATAGTTCTCCCGCCAATTGGGATCCGGCAGCCCACGCTGACCATTTCCCACCACGATCATGACCCGTGCGGAATCCTCATTGCCCACGCGCACGGTCTCCTTGACCGGCAGACCGGCATCCCGGTGCACATCAAGCAGGGCTTGCAGTTCCTTGTTCTGCTGCACCAGCTTCCTGGCGGTCGGCTCAGACTTGATGTAGGACGTGGGAAAGTCGGGGTAATCATGAATGGTCAAGTCGTGCACCGCCCGGATCCCCGTCTCCGCCAATACCTTCACCATCTCGTTTCCTGCCAGGCTAACCCCCCCGTTCTGGCCTTCGACCTTTGCCTGGCCTTGATAAGGAATGTAGGTCTCAGCGTTGTGGGTGTGGTAGATAGCAACCAAAACCGGCTTCTGGGAAAGATCCGGCAGTTGGCGGGCCAGCCCGGCAGTGTCCAACGAATGCTCTACTTCATTTCCCAAGGCTGAGACATTCGGAGCGATCGCCATCTCCTCGGATTCCATGGATGCCGGCAATCCATGTTCAAGGATGCCCGGCAAGTAGTTGGGGTCGATCCCTGCCAGGCTCACCATGGCCAGATTCAGTACCGGGCGGCTATTCTCATTGTCGACCGCTAAATCCGGCAGTTCCCAGGACAGACAACTGCGAAAGGAGATGTCCTGCCAGATACTCTCCCGGGAAATAAAGCGCGGCCCAAACTGGATCGCTCCAAGAAGCAGCAATATCAGTACCAGCATCGGCAACCGGGATGAAAGCTTCCAAGCCGGCAAAACCGCCGCCCGTCGCTGTGCAGCCATGCGCCCCGGCATCGCATCTCCCTCCTGTCCACCTTTGCTGCCAGATCATTCTATTCCCGCTGGTGGCAGTTTACGCTACTTAACAGCGCAATCTGTTCGGGATGCACGGCACGGGATTGACGGCATATCCGCATGGCTGCTCCCTGGACGCTAGAATTCCAAGCGTTCCAAATATTTGACAGACCAAGAGCATGGCGATCTTAGATCCGCCCAGAATTAGTAAAGATAATCTGAGCCTTACCAATAAAAAAACTACTGGAAACTCTCCAGTAGCTCTGTTATTAACATTGTTTTAGAGAATCGCGCCGGAAATACGGGATTCGGCTTGTTAACAAAATGCTTATAGTCCGATATTTCCAAGCAAATCTCAGCAATCGATCAGAACATACGGTCTCTGTGCGGTTATGACATATATGGTGCTGCCGTCTGCGGGAATTGCATGGTAAATTGCGGGTCGATCCCGGTGAAGCCGAACTGTGGCCTGATGCCCTGGATGACGCCCGTAAGCTCATTGATACGGTGCTGGGCCGTGTTCAAGACAAATAAAGCGGTATCTATCCTCTGAGCGATGCCGCTGCTCAAGAACTGAGTGGATTGGGCCAATTGACCGGACATGCCTCTCAGAGCCTGGGCCGATGCCAGTGCCCTCTGCGTATTGCCCGAGTTGATCGATTGGATCGCATCATCGCAAACTGGAACCATGTTTTGGGAAATGGCCGTAATTCTGGCCACCTCACCGAGCATCATCTGCCCCTGATGAAAAGCCTGCTGAACAAGAGGATTGATCTGTTGATGCATCTGCACAGCCTGTTGAATATAAGGATTGACTTGTTGCTGCACCTTTTTAGCCTCCCTATTGAATTAGATTTTATAATTAGTATCTCTTTTTTACATGAATCTATTTATCCATATATCAGCAAACTCTTTTCCAGCCGCTGCAGCAATTCCACCAAGGATGCCACACTCCGGTTGCGGCATCTCAACACCGGGATGCTCTTTTGCCTCGCCTTTTTTACCGCCGTCGCCACCATCGTGTGGGATACTGTTCCGATGAACAGCACGATCCCATCGGGATTGCCAATGGCTTTTTCAAACCTGGCAGGCATTTGGCTATAAACCTTGACGCGATGCCCCAGCCGGGAGCAGATCTCCTTGTACTCCTCGTGCATCCCGTCGTGCCCTCCGATCAAGACAATGCTCAAACGAGATAAAGGTGCCTGTCCGAAACCGTCAACTGGGAGGCCTTGGCGTTCCTGCGCACCGCCTGTCCGACCGCCCGGGAGGCAAACTGGTACCGGCTGTCGGCGACGATCGTCTCGATGTCCTCCTTGCCGTAGGCGGCCTTCAGAACCTCCTGCTGCAGCCTGATCCGGTCCAGGATATCAACCGGCGCATGCAGCTTTTCCTGGACTTTCTTATCCCCCTCCAGAAGCTTCAAGGCCTTCCACCGGGGGTTATCTAGCCCGGGCCCGACCATGGGCATGATCTTATTTTCTATTTCTGCAATGCTGTTTTGGATGTTTTCGGGGAATATCTCCAGCAGTGGCGGAGTAAACCCAGCTCCGCGACCTTGCGCGGTCTGAATGGCCCTGTCCATCAGTTCCTTGACGCCCCGGCCCCGGCTGGCGACCGTTGGGACCACCGGCACCTTGAGCAGCGCATCCAGCGCCGCGGCGTCAATCTGATCCCCCCTGGCCTCCACCTCATCGATGATGTTGAGCGCCACCACGACCGGGCTGCCCAAAACACCACCGCTTTTTTGGCGTCAATACTTTTTTCTGGCGCCATGGCGAACCGTTGCCGACAACTGAGATGGGCACCTCAAGGGGCGTGCGCAACATTCCGTCGCCCTGCTACTTGCATCAATAGTATTTCTGTTATATTATTTGAATATCAAACATTATTAATATCAAATATATTTGGGAGGTATCTGCTTTTGGAACTTCGAGATGAGTTAACCAGTGAACTGTTGCATTTTTATAATGGCTTTGCATCCTGGGAGAGTTCGGTGATCCGGAGCAGCGACTTAACGGTTTCGGAGGCCCATGCCATCGAGGTGCTGGGCCAGCATGAGCAGATGAACATGAAAAACCTTGCCCGGAAGCTCGGGGTGACTACCGGCACGGTGACGGTGACGGTGGACCGGCTGGAAAAAAAGGAGTACGCCAGGAGGGGTTCTACCAGGGAGGACCGGCGGGTCTACCTGATCAGCCTGACCGAAAGGGGCCAACAGGCCTTCGCCGAACATCACCAGTATCATCTCAGGCTCACGGAGCACCTGCTCGCCTCCCTCCCGGAAGATGAGGCAGCCCAATTGTTGAAGATTCTCCAAAAGATCAACGGCGAGGGCTTTTAAACAAAATGGACCGCAAAATAAAAATCAGGAGGAGAGGCCGATGATCGGGCGGTTCGCCCAGCAGGGCAATTTCAGAGAACTGTTTGATTTGAAGGAATTTTACCTCACCGTTGCCGGGGCAGCGCTGATCCTGGCCAGCTATACGCTAGATCGAGCGCTGTCCGCGCACATTCTGGCTGAGGTCATGGCCCTCATCGCCGTGTCCATCCTCGGCGGGCCGATAATCTTGGGAGCGGCGAGGGGCCTGTGGACACGCCGCTTCAATGTGGACGAGCTGGTCAGCCTGGCCATTGTCGCCTCGATTGTTGCCGGTGAATATCTTTCCGCGGCAGTGGTGGCTTTTATCATGATCCTCGGCTCCACGCTGGAGAAGCTCACGTCGCAGCGCGCCCGCACCGCCATCCGGTCCCTGATCCGCCTGAACCCGACCGTGTGCACCGTGCTGAAAGGGGAGGCGGAGATCAGCGTGCCGGTATCGGAGGTAAAAATAGATGATCTGGTACTGATCAGGCCCGGGGAGCGGGTTCCGGTCGATGGTGCAGTTGTGCGGGGCAGCGCCTCCATGAATCAGGCGTCGCTGACCGGTGAATCTCTGCCCGTGGAGAAAGGGGTGGGCGATCTTGTCTATGCCGGTTCCGCCAGCTACTCCGGCATGCTGGTAGTCCGGGCGGAAAAACTGGGCGAGGATACGACTCTGGGCCAGTTGACCAGGCTGGTGCAGGAGGCCGAAAAAACACGCGCCCCCATCCTGAGGGTGGCGGACAAGTATGCCCGGTACTTCACTCCGTTTGTCACGGGAATCAGTTTATTGGTATACCTGATCACGGGCGATATGGCCCGTGCGATCACAGTTCTGATCGTGGGCTGCCCCTGCGCCTTCATCCTGGCCGCCCCCACGGCAGTGACCGCCTCGCTGGGCAATGCGGCCAGAAACGGGGTGCTCGTCAAGAGCGGCGCCATCCTGGAGGAGCTGGGCAGAATAAACGCAGTCATGTTCGATAAGACAGGGACCTTGACCATGGCGGCGCCAAAAGTGAGCGCTATCATCGCCGCCGGTCGGGCGCCGCGGCAATACGTATTACAGGCAGCCGCTTCCGCAGAGAAATACTCCCGGCACCCTATCGCCAGGGCCATTCTCGATGAGGCCGGAGCTGCCGGTTGCCTGTTGGACGAACCCGATGATTTCTGCCAAGTACCCGGCAGGGGAGTTGAAGCCTCGGTCAACGGAAAAAAGGTGTTCATCGGAGCGGCCTCCGAACACGAATGCGCCGGCCTGCCGGATGCATGCGCCAAGACCTGCCTCGTGGTGGAGGAAAACGATCTCCCGATCGGATACATAACAATTTCCGATGCAGTGCGCCCCGAGACCGGTGCGGTAATATCAAAATTAGAGAGACTGGGCGTTCAAAAAGTAGGTTTGCTCACAGGCGACAACCTGCAGGCAGCAGCCCACACGGCAGAGATCGGCGGAATCCGGGAGTATCAGGCCGGCCTCCTGCCCGAACAAAAATTGTCATACATCAGAGATCTTCAGAAACAGGGGTATAAGGTGGCCATGGTAGGCGACGGCATTAACGACGCTCCTTCTCTGGCCGCTGCCGATATCGGTTTTGCCATGGGAACCATGGGCGCCGATGTGGCCATAGAATCCTCAGACATAGCCCTGATGGCCGACGACCTCCACAAGATCCCCTTCGTGCTCGCCTTGGGCAGGGCCACCCTGAAGACCATCAATGCCAGCGTGGTTTTCGCCTTAATCTTCAACGCCCTGGCGATCATCGCTTCCAGTTGGGGATACCTGACCCCGATCATGGGCGCCCTCGTTCATAACCTGGGATCGGTGGCGGTGGTGCTCAACTCCGCCCAACTGGTCAACAGACGCTTTCCGGATCTGCCGCAGACCCACGCCTGAACCCTTTCCTAAAGATGCATCCACGATCAAGCCATTGCCATTGCTGTTTTCAGCGAAAACTTATCAAGCTTTTTCGGCTAGATAGTCTTATCCGGGGGAGAGAAACAGCAGCCCCGGTAATCCGGGGCTGACTGCAAGGACCAAATTGGATAAAGGGGCTGGTTGCTTGTTCCGGTGGTCTAGTGGGCGGCAATCCACTTGGCTATGGGATTCCAGACCTGGCCCTCGGCATTGCTCGCCCAGAGCAGGTCGGCATGGCCATAGTCGAGAACGGGCATAGTGGGGAAAGTGTTTATGATCAGTGTCTCCTTGTCTGTACTGCCAAGGAACTTTAACGTGTTGGCGCCATACTGCCCGAATCCGCCGCCAGCACCGATATAGAAGACCGGGATCTTGATTTGTCTCAGGTGGTTATCGTATGGCGTCTGTTTATCACTGAGAATGGCATCGCCGTCGATCTGCTCACCGATGCTCTGGAAACTTGGTGTGGCCATGCCAATGCTGAGAATGTAGTTTTGGTCAGCAAACTGCAGCCCGGTGGGCAGCTGAGTGCCGGGGTCGAAGGTGCCGGCCAGGTAGTGGAAGAACGGGGTGGCCGCCGGCATCTGTGGCGTAGCTGACATATAGGTGGCGGTCAACGCCGCCAGGGCAAACTGGAGGTTGGTCATCACCGGATTGTATTGCGAATAAACATTGGGAGCGACGGCTGCAAGCCCGGATAGTCCCTTCATCATGACGCCGCCATTGTCATCATAGGTTCCGGATGTGTATAACGCCTTCAGGGTGTTGTATCTTGTCTGGGCACCCTGCTTGATAGCCTGGGCGACGGGGTCGTTCGGGTAGTCGTTCAGGTTCAGCTTGTAGGCAAGATCGATCGGGATGATCCCCTTCACGTCCTGAAGGCCTTCCGGCAGCGCAGTCTGCTGGTTGGCGTAGGAATAGGAGAGCTGCGCCCCCCTGCTGTGCCCCAGCAGGATGACCTTGTCAAATCCGCCTCCCGTCAGGAACCTTACCGATCTGCAGACCTGCACCGCTGTCTGGATGTCTTTCAGGTACAGGGCAGTATTCCAGTTCTTCATGAAGCTGAAATCAGCCGTGGTGTCCGGCACCAGCGCCCACCTGAGGTCTATCCCCCAGACGTCCACGCCCTGCTGGGCGAGGTAAATGGCCAGGGATTCCTGCGACGGATTGGGAGTGGCAAATCCCATATCGAAGTTGCAGGTGTCACCATGAATCATCATCACCGCATTCCTGGCTGGAACAGGGATCCACGGCGCCCTTTCCCTGGCCACCCGGTGCAGGCCGATCTTATCATAGCTGCCGGGGCCCACCTTCAGGGTTAGCGAATATTCATAGATGTCGCCGGTCAGTTGCTTCCTGGCAACCTGGTTCTGAATACTGCACCCCGCCTTGTCTGTTGCCTGACCGACAAAACTGTTGTACATCTTGCAGGCGTCGGCCTGGCCACCCTGCGGCGCCGCCTGTGCCAGACTGCCAACGCAAAGAGTAAATAACATGAACAATACCAATACCACGCAGATTTTTCTTTTCACCCGTTCATCCCCCCTTATATAATTGAAAAAGGTATAATATTTTTCGACGATCTAATATGAAATCCCTCTCATTGATGGAAAATATTATGAGACAATTTTCGACATAATAATATTTATTGCTGCTAATAAGAGCGCAGCAGGAAGCGCAGCGGTTTCTTACCGTACCGGGCAAGAAAAAGGCGGAGACGTAGGAGCCGAAAATTCCTAACGCTCTAACGCCGTATCGATCTCTAAGCAATGGTTTCTGAATCTCTGAGCTTTTTTATGAAGGTATCAATGCCCGGTTTTCATGCCGAGCAGCCTCATCCCGTTGAGCGTGACCAGGAGCGAACTGCCCATATCCCCCACTACCGCCAGCCACAAAGTCAGCCACCCGGGAATGACCAGCACCAAAATCGCCGCCTTGATCGCCAGTGCCAGGATGACGTTCTGCCTGATCACAGCCACGGTGCGGCGGCTCAATTCAACGGTGGATGGCAATTTGGAAAGATCGTCTCCCATCAGGACGATGTCCGCCGTTTCCAGGGCGGCATCAGTACCGGCCACTCCCATGGCGATGCTCACCGTGGCCGTAGCCATAGCCGGGGCGTCATTGACCCCGTCTCCCACCATGGCCACCTTGCCGTGCCTGGCCAGCAGATCGCCGACCGCCCGCACCTTGTCATCGGGGAGGAGATTGGCCATGTAATCGTCCACGCCGGCATGCGCCGCAATCTCCCGGGCAGTGGTATCGTTATCCCCGGTCAGCATGATCAGATGGGCGATGCCCGCCTTTTTAAGATTCGCCAATGTTTGCCGGCTGTTGCCCCGCAAGGTATCCGCCACGGCGATCAGCCCCAGGACGTGCCCCTGATCGCTCAGAATCATCACTGTCTTGCCCTGTTTTTGCAATCCGGCCACAGCGTTTTTAATATCCCCTGGCAGCAAGCCCTCTTCAATAAGCAGCGCCTCACTGCCGATAAAATACAGATGTCCGTCGATCTCCCCCCGGGCGCCCTTGCCGGTTATAGCTAAAAAATCACTCACCGCGGGGATTAGCAGCCCGCGCTCCTTCGCCAGCCGTACAATCGCCTCCCCCAGGGGATGTTCCGAACGGGATTCGATACCCGCCGCCAGGGATAGCAGTTCGCTCTCGTTCATATCGGCGAACGGGATGACATCGGTCACCCGGGGCCTCCCGTGGGTCAGGGTGCCGGTCTTGTCGAAGGCGATTGCTGAAAGGGCGCCCATCTCCTCCAGGTAGGCGCCCCCCTTGATCAGGACACCGTTCCTGGCGGCGCTGCCAATGGCGGAAACCACAGAAACGGGCGTCGAGATCACCAGGGCGCACGGGCAGGCGACCAGGAGCATTGCCAGAGCCTCATAAAACCACCTGGAAAACGGCTGGCCCAACATCAGCGGCGGCACAGCCGCAACCAGGGCTGCCGCCAGGATCACCGCAGGGGTGTAGTAGCGCGCAAATCGATCGATAAACTGCTGCGACGGCGCCCGCCGGCCCTGGGCCTCTTCCACCAGCTTGATGATCCTGGCGATCGTGTTGTCGCCGGCCAGCCTGGTGACTCTGATCTCCAGCGAACCCCGTTCATTAATGGTGCCGGCGTATACCTCATCCACCGGCTTTTTAACCACCGGCAGCGATTCTCCGGTGATCGGGGCCTGATTGACAGAAGATTCCCCTGAGATGACCCGTCCGTCCATGGGGATCCTCTCGCCCGGCCGGATGATCACGGTGTCATCCAGGCAGATCTCAGCGACGGGCAGCACGATCTCGCCCCCGTTACGGCGCAGCAGCGCCTCTTTCGGCGATAGGTCCATCAGGCTGCGGATCGAACTCCTGGTCTTATCCAGGGCTAATACCTGCAGGGCGTTGCCCAGAGAAAACAGGAAGGTCACCACGGCGGCCTCTTCCAGCTGGCCCAGGGCAATGGCGCCAAGGGCGGCAATGGTCATCAGGATGTTCATATCGAGTTGGCGCGCCCTGAGCACCGCCAGCACACCGGTTCTGGCCGGCAGATAACCGCCGATGACGGCGGCGAGGGCATAGATCGAATGGGTGATGGGAATGGGAACGCCGAACCGCTCCATGGTAAAGGCGATGGCGATGATCGCGCCGGAGATGATCGTGGGCCTGGCGTAGCTGTTGACAGTCCAAAGCGATGATTCTTCCGGCTTTTCTCCCTTCGCTCCTTCCAGCTGCCCCTTCAGTCCCTGGTCATGGATGGCGGCGAGAATAGGCGCTGCGGTTCCATAATGCGTCACCTGCAGGATGCCCGCCCCAAAGTTGAGAGAGGCCGATGCCACCCCCGGCAGCGCCCTGATCCTGCTCTCCAGCTTGGCGGCACAGTCGGCGCAGTCCAGGCCGGCAAGCCTGATGGTGGTGCTGCTGACGGTCGCCGATCCCCCCGGACCGCCACTGTCCTGAGCCCACGCCTTGTAACCCAGGGAGCGCACCCTCTCTATCGCTTGTGGAATTGCTACCCTGTCAGGATCATATTCGATCTTCAGGGCACCCATGGCGAATACAAAGTTCGCCTCGATCACTCCAGGCAGTTGCCGCACGGCCTTTTCGATCTTGGCGGCACAATCAGGGCAGTCAATACCAGGCACCTGCAGTACTCCGGTGGCGGCTGCAATGGCTTCATCCATTTTTACTCCCCCTGCTCCAACTACAATTATGCGGCAGATTCTATTCGGTGACGTGTTCTAGCCCCTGCTCAAACAGCCTGGCGACATGGCTGTCCGCCAGGGAGTAATAGAGGATCTTGCCCTGGCGCCGGTATCTGACCAGCCTCTGGTTGCGCAGAATCCTCAATTGGTGGGAGACTGCAGATTCGGACATGCCGATCACGGCAGTGACATCGCAGACGCACAGTTCCCTCTGCATCAGGGCAAAAAGCAGTTTCACCCGCGTGGTGTCGCCCAGCGTCCGGAACAACTCGGCCAAAAAACCGGCGGTCTCATCGCTGAGCATCTGCTTCCGGGCCTCTCTGACGGCTTCCTCATGAATGCAGGTGGTGTCGCAACGGTCGATTATCTCCCGCTCCATAGTACAACCCTCCACTAACGCCATTAACATATGAGCATATGTTCAGATGTTATTTTAAAACATATCTCCTGTTCTGTCAAACTACAACCATGCCCTTAGTGCGAATCTTTTTTAATAAGGAACCGCACCTAAACTTAGCCACAATATCGGATGCCGTATCGTTATTAATATTCCAGTCTTTTTTCAGGCTCGCCCGATAAAGCCGCCAATCCACCAGGATGCCGAACCTGCTTGTCATAGATCGGGATGTCGTAAAGGATCTGACGTTTGCTGGAGCGAATACATCACCCGCTGTGATCATAAGGCGCAAGCAATAATCCCGTATATACTTTCATAGCTCTGGCGATCTTTTCATTTCAGCAGCCAGTCAAAAAAGAGCGCCATAGAAGCCACCAGTATGGCCAAGCCTAAACTTACGCAGAGTACTGTAACCAAATTATCCCCTCCCATGTTCTATGGCGGTATCAGCAGTTGCATCGTGAAACAGGCGCAGTATTTAATGGGCGTGAAGATGCGCGTATTTTGGGTGGCGATGCTCGTGGAAGGTCCTATCAATGAGATTCACGCTGGCTAATAGGTCATAATCCGCTAGCAATTCAACAGGCTCCCCCTCAGCCACTACCCGGTGCTCTTCGTTGAAGACGAACATTTTATCGGCGATTACCGGTACAATAGCTAGGTCGTGCGTCGCCGTTATGATCGTTTTACCGGTACGGTTGAGTTCGATCAGCATTTCCACCAGCCAACCCTGAGTGCGCGGATCGAGCGCCATGGTTGGTTCGTCCAGCAGCAGCACTTCGGGGTTGACCGAAAGCACCGATGCCAGGGCCACCTTCTTCCTTTCTCCGCCGCTCAATTTAAACGGAGGCCTGTTCCTGAGGTGTTCAATCTCCAGCAAATGAAGCATGCTCTCTACCCTTCCCCTCACTTGCTCGCTATCGAGACCCAACTGTACAGGCCCGAAGGCAATCTCCTCCCAGACATTGGAGTTGAACAGCTGGGCGTCGGAATTCTGGAACACGAACCCCACCCGCCGCCGGAAGGCGAAGGAGAACTCCTCGTTAGAGAGGCTTTCTTCATCGAGGGATTGGCCAAGAAACTTGACGGTGCCTTCTTCTGCATACAGCAATCCGCTCAGCAGCTTGAGCAGGGTGGATTTGCCGCTGCCATTGGCGCCCAGCAAGACCACCTTCTCTCCCCTGTTGATGGTCAGATCGACGCTCTCCAGGGCCTGTTCCCCGCTCGGGTAGTGAAAGCCGACATTTTTTAGTTCGTAGAGTAGCTCATCTCCAGCCAACTAGCGCATCTCCCCATAGCAGCATTATGCTGACCAGTACCGTAAAGCCGGTCCATAGCCAGTCCAATCCCTCGATCTTGAAGCTGGACAGGGTGCGGGGAATGCCGTTATAGCCCCGGGCGATCATGGCGGCGTGGACCTCCTCGCTCAGGGCGAAGGCTCTGGTCCAGAGGGCGCCCAGGGCGCTGCCCACGAACCGCTGCTGTTCTTTGGTGCCGGTCCGGCCGACCGTGCGGCTCTTCCGGGCCAGGAACATGTCGCTGGCGCTCTGCAGCAGGACGTAGATGTAGCGGTAGGTCATCTCCAGTATTTTGGTAAACAGCGATGGGATGCGGATCATGCCGAGTCCTTTCAGGAGGGCTGGCCAGCGGGTGGTCAGGGTCAGCAGCACGCTCAGGGAGACGCAGGCTCCGACCCGCAGCACGAAGACGATCCCGGCCTGAACTCCCTGCCTGGTGATGGCCAGGGTGTCGGGGAAGACCCAGGGTCCAAACCGGTGCTGGGTGCTAAAGTGCAGCAGCGTCAGCAGGGGATCCCCGGGACGGACTGCGTTGAAGAGGGACGGGAGGATGATGATACCGGCAAAAAGTGGCACTACCAGCCACACTCTTTTAAGAAAGGAGGTCATCTGGATGCGGGACATGTAGACCAGCCACAGCACCCACAGGTTGACCAGCAGCAGCACCGGCCAGGTGCGAAGGCAGACGGCCACCACGATGAGCAGCAGGGTGGTGATCACTTTGATCCCCGGGTGCAGGCCCTGCATGAGCCCTCTGGAACCGGCGATCCGCTCGGCAAAAAAATCATCGATCATCAACTGGGAGAATCCATCGATGGTCTTTTCCAGGAAGCCGCGCCGCAGCTTATGGGAGCCGTTAAGGCCGGGGAGTGGCCCCTGGGACTCCAGGAGCCACGCTGGCATCTGATAGTCAGCCATCGGGTTGATTATCCTTTCTCTGTTCTGTCAGCTCTTGTCTATCGCTTCCCTGGCCGCTATCAACCGGCTGAACAGGTAGGTGAGGCCGGCGATGATGGCGATGCCCACCGCCGCAGAGATTATGTAGCCAAAGGCGCTCTGCCAGAAGGCCGCGCTCTCCCCTCCCAGGCCCGGGATGCCGTAATCCGGAAGCAGGGCGTGCCAGCGATCGCTCAGGGCGGCCATTCCCTTGGGAATGAACCCGAACTTGTCCCTGATCTCATCGGTGCCCCACTCGCCCCAGGCGCCGCCGGGAGCCAGCAGGCCGATCGGGGTCAGCACGATCAGTAGAATCATAACGTACCACAGCTTGTTGAATCCCTCTTTAACCGCGGCTTGCGCCTTCGACGGCATGCCGATCAAGAACAGCGACGGATCGCTCACCTGGAAGTAGCGCACCGCCAGTGCAGTCACAATCGCCTCGACCGGGCCGGCAACTGTCAGGTGGGCGAACAGCATGGCCGGCACCGCCTGAGCAATCGTGTACGGGGCATACACCGGACCCACGTAGATCGCCGGCTGCAGGCCGAACTCGATCCCTGCGGCCAGGGCCGCCAGG
This sequence comes from Peptococcaceae bacterium, assembly GCA_023249405.1. Lineage (GTDB taxonomy): Bacteria > Bacillota > DSM-12270 > Thermacetogeniales > Thermacetogeniaceae > Palsa-1188. The sequence continues at coordinate 58,693 of JAHFCR010000006.1, forward strand.
TTGATGCCGACATAGCCGCCGGCCAGTCCCCCGATCCAGCGCCTGTATGAGGTGGCTTCAGTGTTGCCGGCGATCAGGCGGTAGACCCAGTAGGCAGTGAACGGCAGCACCACAGCCATGTTAAAGCAGTTGAAACCAAAGGCGGTAATGCCCCCGTCGCCGAACAGCAGGGCCTGGATGGCCAGGGCGATAGTGACGCAGATGGTGGCCGCCCAGGGCCCCAGGACGATGGCCAGGAGGCTGCTGCCCACGGCATGCGCCGTGGTGCCGTCAGGGATCGGCACGTTGAACATCATCAGGATAAATGAGAAGGCCGCCCCGATCACCATCAACGGAATCAGCCTGGTCTGCAGGGTTTCCTTCACTTTTTTGACCGCCGTCGCCCAGAATGGCAGCATGACGACGTAGCCTACCACGCATGTTGCAGGACCCAAATACCCATCAGGAATATGCACTGGTTTTCCTCCCCCATAAAAAAGACGGCGGCTCAAGATTAATACTTAGAATACTCGCTCAGAAACGGCCACTTCTTTACCACCTGAGACCCATCCCAATTGGCCACCACCCGTGGGTAATGCTCTTTCCACTCGAAAGGTCTGGTGGCATCCACTATCGCCCTGGAAGTGGCCCACCGCCGGCCTCTTTTATCGCATGGGCTCATACGCGGGTCGAGCGGTGAGCCCCAGGCGCGGTGGATGATATCTACCGAAGAAGCCGGATCGGAACGCGTCAATACCGCCCACATCACATCCTCCAGGCTGGTGACGTCGATATCCTCATCCACCACCACGATGTAGCGTCCAAGCAACGCTCCTATCTGGCAGGATGCGGCGACGTGCCCGGCCTGGGATGCGTGTCCCACATGTTCCTGCTTGATGCCCACCGCCAGCAGCAGGCGTCCGCCACCAATCTCGTGCGCCCAACAGCCCTGAATATTGGGTACGCCGCTGAGACGCAAGCTTTTCTCCAGCATGGCAGACCGGAACACCGCTTTTAAGAAGGCAGTTTCGTCGGGGGGCTTGCTGTGCGGCGTGCCCAACAGGATCGGATTATGGCGATGATACACTGCCTCTATATCTATTACCGGCGCTATCGTTGTTTCCCCGTAATATCCCGTCCATTCACCGAACGGGCCTTCCTTGGCCGTATTGTCGGGCTCAATAAAGCCCTCAAAGGCGATCTCCGCCTCGGCCGGTATGGGCAGACCCGTTTTGGGCCCGATCACCACGTTGACCGGCCTGCCGCACAGTCCGCCGGCCCAGTCCAATTCACTGGTCCCGGCAGGCACATCGTTGCAGGACGCCAGAAACAGGAGCGGGTCCTCGCCAGTCGCCACCACCACCGGGCAACGCTCTTTTCTGGCATAATACTCTTGGAGATGCAGATAGCCGTGATGTCCGGGGACAATATGCACCGTGGCCTGGTTACCGGAAAGAGCCATCACGCGGTAGGTACCCAGGTTGACCCATGAGCCGTCATGGCTCTGGGTGATCACATTACAGCCGGTACCGATATAACGCCCGCCATCTCCCTGATGCCATTTGGGAACGGGGAACTCCAGCAGATCGATCTCTTTGCCCTCGTGGCTGTTTTCAAAAATCGGCCCCGTTTTGATTACTGCCGGCTTTACCGGTTCCAGCTGTTCCAGACGGGAACATAAGGCACGGCTCAGCAGAAGCTTGTCCTGCTTTTCATCCAGGCCCAAGGTATAAGCCAGGCGTTGCACCGAGTTAAAAGCATTGACGAGTATCCTGTAGCCCGCCGGGTAGTCGCAAACATGATCAAACAGCGCTGCCGGAGATCCAGGCTGCTTCTGCAGCATTTCCGTGATCGCTCCCACCTCATCGCGCCAATCGGCCCCCTGAATGTCGATCACGTCTTCCCGGTCGCGTATCCCCTGTAACCAGCTTCTCAGTCCATCTCCGTTGCCATTGGCCAGCACTGCGATCCCCTCCGAAATTATAATTACTTGCGGCTAGGCGCCATGGCCGTCCTGTACTCACCCCGGTCAAGGCATACACTGGTATGGCGTCCTGCCAGGCCTGCTCTCCCGTATGGATAATCGCTGCGGTGAAACGGCCGCTCCGCCACCGCCCAGGATCAGCACATCGCATTCGTATCGCATAATGGCCTCCTTCCCTGGCGCTAAGCTCGCCATCAAAAATAGCTTTCTTGTCAACAGCCTGCCGGAGCGCCCTCATTCATCCATGTCCGACCCAAAGACGGAGCAGTGTCAGGCACCCGCACAGGCTATTGTTTTGAAGCTTTAATTAATAGTGCAAGCGGTCAATCATTATAAACAAACAATCCGTACCAGCCAATTGGCAGGCCGTTTAGATGCCGAACCCGGTAGCGCTAACGATCAGATATGCCACGAAAGCACCGATGATTGTAGCTATTGCCAGTGGAACATACATTTTTACCAGCAAGGAGTTGAATCGTGGACCATCCGTGACATCCTGCGCCAGGTAGACATAATAGGGCGGCATCTGGTAGGGGAACATCACCAGTTTGTCGTTCAGCACAGCGATCAGACCGAGAAATGCCAGCACCACTGCCGCCGACAGATGTTCTGCTTTTAATCCCCAGGTGATCAGCAAGGGCACTGCCAGGGTCAGGTTGTTCGGAGCGGGCAGCAGGAAATGGGCGATCAGGCTGATGACGACGGCGCCGACAGCGATGCCGATCAGCCCGAAGTGTGCCAGAGGATCGAGGATTGGTCCGACCAGGGCCTTGGACAACACCTTAGTCATTCCGGTGGCGTTCAGAATGCCAGCCACACCTACCACTGCGCCGATCAACAGCGTGATATCCCAGTTGATATCGCGCAGGGCCTTGCCCGGCAGCACGCCGATGCCCGGAAGGAATAGCAATCCCATCACGATCAGGGAGGCGAATCCCGGGCTCAGCTTAAGCGCATCCCCTGCAATCCACAGCACAATAGCCAACAGGAACATGCCCAGAACCTTCCACTCATTGGCGGTCATGGGTCCCAGCTCCGCAAAAGCCTCTTTTGTTGCGCGGCTGTCTTTTACCTTTTCCACCAATTCCGGTTCCGGACGCCCGAACATGGCCGAACCGCAAATGGCAAAGACCGCATAGATGATCGAAGGTATGACCATGACTAAAAACCACTGCGACCAACCTAGCGTTTTACCGGTTAACTGGGTGTAGAGGCCGAGCATGACGGCGTTGCCTGCTCCACCGGTCAGAAATGCCGTGCCGACGAAGGCATTGGTGGCGTTGCAGAAGTTATAGGTCAGAATACGGCTGAAATTGCTCTTGTTGGGCCGTCCCATAGTATCCATGATAGAGCTGAGAACAGGTGACAGGATCCCGCTCCGGGCCGAACTGGAGGGTACCGCCATCAGGCAGACGTTAGCGGCATAGGCGGCGATGTTCAACCCCCAGAAACTGTTGAGTTTAGATAGCAGGAAGTAGGTCATCCGCTTGGACAGCCCCGTTTGCTGCATGGCCGCCCCGATGGCGAAAGCTCCCGCCATCAACCACACCAAGTGATTGGTAAAACCCTGGAAGGCCACTTCCGGCTTTACCAGTTGGAAGGCCACTACCAGAGCAAGAAATAGCATAGAGGCGACACCCACCGGAATCGCTTCCGTCGCCCAGACCATGACGATCGGAATCAACAATCCTAGTACATGCCACCCGTTTACATTAACTCCTGCCGGCGCCGGTATGAAAAAGAACGCTGCACCGACAATCACTCCAGCCAATAACAGTAAGTAAACTCTATTGCTGCGCGAAGCCTGATCGCTCACAGGGCCTCCTCCTTAAATTTCCCCATCTTAAATTTCCCCATAATTGTTTTTATTAAGCGATCTTTGCGGGGGCCTTTACAGAACCCCCGCGCACATCGTTTTACAACCTATTTTCTCTGCAAAGCGTCGAACTCCGGAGCGTTCTCCAACTGCACCAGCCAATCGTAGCCGAGATCCTTGAGCGTGCGGCAGGTGTTGGAGATGAACCGTAGCTTGTTGGTAGCGCTGGCATTGAAGTGTTGATGCTCTACCAACGGTGGGATGTACACGAAAAATCCTGCCTGCCACGGAAGCTTCTTCGGCTCCTGAGCCCACTTCCAGATGTAGGTGTCCTGGAGTTCGGGATCCGGATCCCAGTGCAGGTCGTATCCTTCGCCCTCGAGAACGAAAATCATTTCCTCGCTGGCGTGCCTGTGCTTGCCAGAACGACTACCCGGAGCGATCTCCTGGATATACATGTTAACCGCATATTCCCGCAGACCCAATTGCTCGTTGATCAAATGCCGCAGCCAGCCCTGCGGGGACAGTTCCCAGGGCTGGTCCTCGGCGGCGAGTACTTTCGGCGCCACTGCATCCAGGGCGCGGAATTTCTCCGCCTTTTCCAGCCACGTTTGATAGTGCGCAGCTGTTTTGGTGCCGACATTGTTTTTCAGTGCTTCTTCGAAAGGTACTAACTCGGACATTAATGCCACCTCCATAAGATTGTGTAAGCCCCAAGCCCATCTTCCTACAGTTCGTCTTCCTTTGGCGGAATGTAATCTGCGCCCTCGGCCGGCTTTTCAGGCGGCATCTCGACGTTCTTCTGCCACAGCAGGTTGAAGAAGATGTAGGTCGGCTTTGCCTTGACTACCAGCATCTTGCAAGGCTTGGTCTTGCTGCTGTTGAAGTGCTGGTGGATGCAGCCGTTGTGAACGATGGCGCAATCCCCGGTCTTCCAGGGGTACTTTTTGCCGTCATGGATCTCGTAGCCCTCGCCGTCCAGGATGTAAAAGACAGCGCTATTCTGATGGCCGTGTTTTTGGGTGTGCCCACCCGGGGCCAGGTATTCGATGTGCGACTCGATCGACTGCATGATCCCGTCATCCGGCTGCATGATGTCCTTGTTCCACATCTGGGGCCCGCCGGTGTACTTGCGGCTTCTCAGGTCAATAACCCGCGGCTGTTCGTACAGCTTGTCCCGCAAATCCTTCATACCATAGACGCCCTTGACTTCGCGAACCCATGATCTTACTTTGGTAAATACGTCTGGTGCCGAACCTTCGCTCATGTAACTTCCTCCATTCTGGTTTTTTTACTGGTAACCATTTGCTTGCAATCTAACGGCGCTATCCCCGCAGTCACCTCCTCGACACATAATGACGAAGACGATATTCTTGCTTGCCTCATTTTTCAGTATAGTTATTGGCATCTGCCACGGACAGTGGGCATGCAGCCTAAAAGACCAGCACCAACGGTCATTATGTCGTGTCCACATGGCCTACTCTGAGGTCCCCTATCGTACACCCGAATGTTATACTTCTAGTCATGTTTTTACTCCATGTGGCCACTGCCAGAACGAGAGTTTAATTATATAATCGACGTAGGATTGCATGATACGTCATGGTCCGACAAATATATACAACAGGGTTATCAGGGTTATATAGAAGGGTATGGTTGTTGCTTTTTTTCTTTCTTACATTAAGGAAGGAGAATCAGAATCGGTCGGAGTTGTTCCCCGGATGCCTATTTGAGCTGGCGAAGACGGCAATTGAGGCAGCGCTATAGCAGTAAGAGGCTGAAGCATATGCTGCCAGACATGATAATAACTAATTTCAGTTGATCCCATAATAACCTAAAATTGTCAGCAGTCTTAGAGATGGGGGTAGCAAGATGAGCACCCTGAAAGCCAAAAATCAGTATCTGAACTACGTACTGATGATTGTCGGAGTAATCATTGGAATTGTGTTTTTTTCCACCGCACCGCCTAATGGCATGACTGTCGACGGTTGGCGCGTGCTGGGGCTGCTGATTCCGATCATTATGGTATGGGCAACGGAGGCGGTACCGGTCGGTATCGCCTCCATGCTATTTCTGTCTCTGGTTGTGGCGTTTAAATTAGCCAGTATGGAAATTGCCTTCAAGGGCTTTGCCTCTCACCTGCCGTGGTTGATGGCCGGCGCCTTTGCCATCGGCATAGCCATGGAACAGACAGGCTTGTCAAAACGGATCACCTACTTTCTCCTCTCCCGCTTAAATAGCTTCTGGGGTTTGGTGGCCGCCGTTTATCTGACCAATATCTGCCTCATGGCGGTCCCATCCAGTTCCGCTCGCAGCGGGATCCTGGCTCCGATCCTGAAATCGATCATCAACACCATGGGCCCAATCAGCAAAAGCAACTTCAGCCGGTGGCTGACCTATCAATTCTGCACCGCCACCGATGCCTTTGTCGGCCTCATGTTTTTGACGGGTGGGGCTGCCAATGCCATTTTTCTAGGCGTTTACACCGTGTTATCCGGAAAGACGGTGAGCTGGGGCCACTGGTTGGTGGTTATGTTCGTACCGGCGGTGGTTTTTGCTATCTTTGGTATTGTCGGGTCGATGATTTTCGCCCGGCCGGAGCCTGAACTGGTAGCCAAGGTACGGAACGGCAACGTTACCCGACAGGCCTTTGAGGAACTGGGCCGGATGACCAACAAAGAGTGGCGGGTGCTGCTGATGTTCTTTCTGTCCATATTCTTATGGATTGTCGGAAGTGCTATCCAGCTTGAGCCCGGCATTACTGCCCTGGTGGTGATGAGCATACTGTTCCTGCCGGGCGTGGGCGTACTGAAAATCGATGCCCTGAATAAGCTGAACTGGAACATCGTCCTGCTGATCGGCGCCGTTGTGGGAGTAGGCGGTATTCTCAACGAGACCGGTATGGTCTCGCAATTATCGAACGTGCTGATTACCCCGGTGCTGGGACCGCTGTTTCATTTCGGACTGCTGGGAGTGGCCATAGGCGTAATCGTCATCGGGTTCATCTCGCATCTATTGCTGCCGTCGCCGAACAATCTCAGCGTGTCGCTGCCCCTGCTGATCACCTGGGGATTAAAAACCGCTCACCTGCCCATGGCCGCCGTGCTTGCTTTCCTGGGCCTGCTTCCGATTATAACGGACAAGATCGTGCTGTTCCCCTATCAGATTCCACCATATTACGTGTTTCTGGCCATGGATGTTACCGACAGGCAGCGGTACACTGATCTACTGGTCAAGATGTACCCGATCATGGTGGTGGCCGCTATAGTAGGAACATTTATCGCCTATCAGTTGCTAATACTAACGAGATATTTTTGAATTAAAAGCCCTATCAGCGAGAGATCGCCTAGGCGATCTCTCGCTTTAGCCTTTGGTGATGTCTGGCAATGACGATTGTTTAAGCAGATAAACATCTGAGCACTGAAAAATTATTTTTCAAGAAAGAGGTGTCTGAAACGGAAGTAGACAGCGGCAAGCAAACTGTGGGCAAAGGCGACAAAAACGATTTTTCGCTATTGGATATCATTCCGGTGCCAGTAGTCGCCGTGAACATGAGCAGAAATATCATTTATGGCAACACTCCTTTTGCCCGCCTCGCAGGTAAATCAAAGGACGAGCTGGATGGAGCATCGCTTACTTCATTGATCAAGTCTGAGATCAGCGGTGTGGAACAGGCGCTGAGCACCGGCAAGTATGATAATGTTCAGTCCTGGGCGAGTGTGGGAGATCGGAAGCGTTTCTTCAGCTATCGGCCGGCGCCAATCTTCGATGACGCCGGAAATGTCACGGGAATCATTGAGACGGTCAGCGACAGAACAGATATGAAGCTGGCCCTGCAGGCTATCGGAGAATTGGCGGACAGAGCCCGGGCCGGAGAGCTGGCGACCAGGGCCAGAGTAGACGTATCCGGTGACTACCGGCTGCTGATAGACGGCGTCAACGAGATGCTTGATGCCGTAATCAACCCGCTGAACATGGCGGCAGAATACGTTGAAAGGATCAGCAAGGGCGCCATTCCCGACAAGATCACCGACAGCTACAGAGGCGAATTTAACACTATCAAGAATAATTTGAACAAATGCATCGAAGCCATCAACTCCCTGATCACCGATACCGATAGCCTGGTCAACGCAGCAGTCGCAGGCAACCTCGCCATCAGGGCGGATGCCGGCAGGCATGAGGGGGATTTTCGCAAGATCGTCGAGGGCGTGAACAACACGCTCGATGCCGTTATCAGGCCCATCAAAGAAGCGTCTGAGTGCCTGAGAGAGATAGCTGACGGAAACCTGCAAGTAGAGATGAAAGGCGACTATCAGGGCGATCACGCCCTGATCAAAAACAATCTCGACGTTACCCTCGCAGCCCTGAACGACGTCCTGAACCAGGTGTCAATTGCCGTGGAGCAGGTAGCTTCCGGGGCGCGGCAAGTTTCCGATTCCAGCCAATCTCTGTCAAAAGCAGCCACAGAATCGGCGAGTTCTCTCGAAGAGATCACCGCCTCGATGCACGAACTGACGTCCCAGACCAGCATGAACGCCGAAAACGCCGCCCAGGCCAGCCAGTTGGCAACACAGGCGAGAGCCAGCGCCGAAAAGGGCAACGAAGAAATGGCAGCCCTGATGAAGGCCATGTATAATATCAACGAGTCTGCGCTCAATATCTCCAAGATCATCAAGGCGATCGATGAGATCGCCTTCCAGACCAATCTTCTGGCCTTGAACGCTGCAGTGGAGGCAGCCAGGGCCGGGAAACACGGCAAAGGGTTCACGGTGGTAGCCGAAGAAGTCCGGAATCTGGCTCAGAGGAGTGCTGCGGCAGCCAAGGAGACCGCTGAGATGATCGAAGGATCTATCAAGAAGACCGAAATTGGCATGAAAATTGCCGAAGATACATCGAAAGCCTTGGACGAGATCGTTTTAGGATCAACCAAGGTGACGGACTTAATCGGGGAAATTGCTGCAGCATCAAAGGAACAGTCCATTGGCATCGCCCAGATCAACCAGGGTCTCTCCCAGGTGGACCAGGTAACCCAGCAGGTGACGGCCAGCGCCGAGGAATCGGCCTCTGCCAGCGAGGAACTTTCCAGCCAATCCCTGCAGCTCAAGCAGATGTTGACCAAATTCCAGCTGAAAAAGCAGGGGCCCGACATGACCGCTGCCGAATTACTGGAGGGAATCACTCCTGAAATGATGCAGATGCTCAAGAGTATGATGCGGTCGCAGCGATAAGGCCGGGCGTCTGTTATGCGCAAACTTTTCTAATCGGGTAATTACTCAAGATAAAGACATGCGTCTAGTCCAGCCAAACGACCTGTTTGTCAGTTTTTCTTAAAAAAAGATGTCGCCAGGCTGGCAACTTCGGTACGGTTTTTGACACCCATCTTTTCCATAGCTCTGCTGAGATTCTTTTTGACTGCGCTGATTGATATATAGAGATTGCCAGCAATCTCTATATTGGTTTGACCTCTGGCAACCAATTTGACGATCTCCAACTCTCTTTTGGTAAGATTATACGGTGAGTCAGCACCTCTGGGCAGTTGGGACAGATCGATGAAAACGCGGCTGGCTATCTCTTTGCATACATAGGTATTGCCATTGATCGCCGAATTGATGCACTCCAAGAACTCCTTGGGATCTATTTTCTTGGTTAGATAGCCTTCCACGCCGATCCTGCTGGCCTCTAAGATATCATCAATGTTATCGGAAACGGTTAAGATGATGATACGCACGTTGGGGTTGGTCGACTTGATATGCTTGGCAACGTCCAGACCGCTTATCTGATCGCCCAACTCCACGTCCATAATGATCAGATCCGGCTTTAACCCCCGCCAACGATCCAGCGCCTCATTTCCGTTGTCAGCCTCGCCGATCACGTCCAGGTTGGGCTGATCGTTTAAAAAATTCTTCAGGCCCAGCCTGAATATGGCGTGGTCGTCCACTAACATGATTCTCACTGGACATACTCCTCTCGTTGATGCTTCAATTCGCCTGCTGCAGAGGAAAGGAAACCATCACACATGTCCCCTCGTGCGGTGAAGAGGTTATAGAAAAGCTACCGCCAATCGACTCCGCCCGGTCGCGCATGATGGAGAGACCGAAGTGCTGACTATTCGCCGAGGTCGCTGCTGCCTCATCAACGGATATGCCACAGCCGTTGTCCCGTACTTTGATATTCAGGTTCTTATTGATCACCGACAACTGGACCTCAACCTTTGATGCGCGGGCGTGCTTCCAGGTATTATTAAGGGCCTCCTGGATAATGCGCAATAACTGGATCTCGGCAGATTTGGGCAGATTCAGGTCTCTTCTAGGGAATCTCGTAGACACCCGTATACCGGTCCTGGACATGTAGTTCTTCAAGTAGTCCCTCAAAATGGAAACAAAATCGTCGGATCCCTTATTGACGGCCATCTTGCTGACCTCTAAGTCGATAATGATGGACCTCACCTCATCGTAGGCGGTGCCCAACATATCAGTGATCTGCTCGAACTTTGCTTTTAATGGTTCGATTTCCATCCGCTCCAGCATCTCTTTGGCAAGGTTGACCTCCAGCATGATGCCACCCAGCATCTGTCCTATAGAGTCGTGAAATTCTTTGGAGATCCGGCCGCGCTCCAGGGTTGTCGCCAGGGTGTCTTGCGCCTTAAACATGTTGTAGTTGGCAACGGCCACGCCAATAATTCTTCCCGCCTGCTGAAGAAACTCCTTCTCCCACGCCTCCAGTCCGGCCACAAAACCAACGATAATCCGGCCGAGATTTTGATTGCCAACTACGATGGGCACGGCCATTATCTGCATGCCGCTTATTTTTTTAGGGAGTTTGAGCAGGTCTGACTTCAGGGCGGTTACCTTCAAATTATCCGTTTCGTCGGTGGTGGTGGCGTCAATGACCTGATTTTCGTGCCCGGACCACACCCCACCGCTGATGACATATCTTTCATTGTTATCCCGGCAAATATATAAGATATACGCATCTACATCGAGAAAGGCCTTGATCTCATTGACAGCGATCTCGCCAATTTGGCGGTGATCCAGAAGACCGTAGATATCGCTGCCCAAGCGGTACAATATCTCTAACGATCTTGACCGCCTTCTCGTTTCCGTGACCACACGAACCAGCCTGACTTCGTCAGCTACTTCTCCGGATTTCCTTTTCAAGTCGCGTATATAGGTATTGGAGTATTTTTGAGCCTCTTTCCATAATAATAACAGCACCCCTGTAACGTAACCGTTTTCCAGCAACGGCATGCTAATCGCGGAATGGTAACCCTCGGCCGCAGTAACCCGGCGCCGAAACCGGCTGTCCGTATCGACGCACTCGCTCACCCGCATCTCCCCGGTTTCCGCCGTCCGTCCTACAAAACCATGGCCCACCCGGACATACTGCGTTAACAAAACGTATCTTCGGGATACGCCCAGGCCTAGGATCAATTCAAACATGTCCCCGGCGCCGCTTCTCAAATAAAGACAGCAGGCGTCCGCATCAACCCTCGGGAGAAGTCCACTAAGATAGTCTCTCATCATCTCCAAAGACATCGATCTTCCCCCATCCCCAGATTTTCCCTTTTCACGCATTGCACAATCCACCATTCAACTGATGTCCATTTCCAGCACATTGGAGAATATTTTATACAATCTTCGACATTTTATCACTTTTTTCCTCTTCTGCAACTCACTGGCGTTGTATAAAACGTATCCCGCTTTCTGCAAGCAAGTCCGGGTCATTAATATACAAATAGATAATGGTCCAGAAACAGAGCGCGACAAACCAGAGGCTGAAAATCCAGTTTTCAATCCAGGATCAATCCCAGGAAAGGAAAAGAAGCAATGCCGGAAAGACCAGGGCGTAGATTAATAGCCCAGGCCTTTTACCACCTCGTGGTCGAGTATCCGTTTGCGCTCTCTCCAGTCCGGCATGTGCACGCTCAGAAACCCGTAGAAGTCCCTGTCATGCCTGGGATAGAGGAAGTGCGCCAGCTCGTGCAGGACGACGTACTCGATGCAGGGCGGCGGGGCCTTGTATAGGAAGTAATTCAGGTTGATCTTGCATTGCTGCCCGGAGCAGCTTCCCCAGAGGGTTTTCATTTTCCGCACCTGCAGTTCCGGCTTATCGAGGCCGTGCTTGGCAATGACCGGGTACAGCCGGTCGACGACGGCCAGGAAATATGCCTTGCTCTGCCGCTGCCACCAGCGCTGGAACTGCCTCTGCAAGGTCTGGCCGTCTCCGGCCCCGGGAGATTGGATGTAAACACAGTCTCCATCCTGTGCGACCCGGTAGACCCTCGCCTCGCTGACGATGATCCGGATCTGCCGGCCCAGAATCCGGGTGGAGGCGCCGCTGTGGATGCCCGTTTCGACCTCGCTGGCCCTGGCCTGTTCGAAGTAATGAAGAGACTTTTCCAGCCACTGGGCCTTGCTCTTGAGATAATCGTCGATCCAGGCGTCCGGCACTCCCAGCGGCGCCGACAGCTTGACCATGCCGCCGGGAAAGACCTTCAGCCGGATCTTTTTGACTCTCTTGCGCTCGACGACTACTTCAATCTCGCTTGACGGCCTGGCCAGACACAGTTTTCTGATCTCCATGCGCTAATACCTGCCTACGGCTGTTTTCATGAGCCCTTCCAGGATCAGATCGATCTGCTCGACAGGAAGATCGATCCCGTGCGCCTCGATAAAATCCCAGATCAGATCGTCCAGCGCCTGTTCCATGTCGCGGCAGACCGCCACGTTGGTGCGCCATTCGATCTTGGCCCGGTCGGCTATGGCCTGCTTGACCGCCACGGCCAGCCGTCCCATGTCCTCATCCAGTTCCAGCGGCACGGCGCCGGTCTCTCCGGCAATGATCGTCTGAATCGATCCGTAAAAGGCCTTGGCGTCGCTGTCGTCTTCGATGCAGGCGGGGTAGTGGTGTCCCACGTAACCCTTCTTGAAGTCATCGGCCATCCGCTCCATCGCCAGGAAATACGAATCATCGTTGCGCGACGCCCGGTATTCATCCAGGGTTTCCCTGACCTGTTCGGAGAACCTCCTGTACAGCAGCGGGTCGTCATAGCGGCAGGTTTCCAGCTCTCCGATCATGCGGGTGCGGATGGCATCCCCCTTGGCGGCCTTGCTCTCCAGCCTGGCCAGCTGTTCCCTCATCCCCTCGGCATCGTGGATGGAGACCGGCTCCATGACGATCTGGCCCGGTTCGGAAAGCACGAAATTGTTCAATAAATTGCGAATGCCGTCCTCGTACTTTCTGAAGTCCACTCTCTCGTTGTAGCGCAGCAGCACTGCCCCGCGCAGTTTCTGGAAATCGAGCAGGCCCTGTTTGTATTGCCGAATCCGGCTCTGCCCGATGGCGGAATATAAGGCATAACTCCCCATGGCCAGGTCCAGCAGGCGGGAGAAGACCGACAGTTTTTCAAAGAACACCTTCCGCAGGCCATCGTCCGCCAGCACGCCCTGCCAGCCCTCGGCGCTGCCCCGGTCGAACGCCCTCCCCTCGAAGACCGCCAGCAGTTCCCGGTACGCCATCTCCAGCCTGATCTGCTGGTCGCCGGCGCCGAGCAGGGCGTTTTCGATATCAGCCGGATCGTACCCGTCCAGGCCGGATTTGGCGTCAGTGTACATGTCCATGGCGGTGTTCAGCTTGCTGAAGATACCCCAGTAATCCACGATCAGCCCGAAGTCCTTGCCGGGATAGACCCGGTTGACGCGGGCGATGGCCTGCAGCAGCGAGTGCTCCTTCATCGGCTTGTCCACGTACAGCACGGCGGCCACCGGGGCATCAAAGCCGGTCAGCAGCATGTCCTTGACGATCAGCAGGTCGATCTCCCCGCCGCCGGTGAAATTGTTCTTGGCCCAGTCATAATAATCCTCGTAATTATTGCCGAAGCGCGGCTCCACTTCCGACCGGAAAAACGCCCCGATCTTCTCCCTGTTCTCTCCGGACAGTTCGTCGTTCTCCGCCTCGTTATCCGGCGAGATCACCACCGCCGTCCGCACCCCGCCGATTTTTCCGAGCGACCGGTGCAGGTCGATGGCGGCCGGGCGGGAGGAGGCGGCGATCAGGGCCTTGAACCCCTTGGGCCTGACATAGCCCAGAAAGTGCTCATGAATATCGAAGGCCACCATATCCAGGCGCTGGCGGGTCTGGGCCAGGGGCAGGAAGCGGCTCCACTTGCGCTTCATGTCCTCCTGCTGTTCAGCGTTCAGCGGAGCGATGATATATTTCAGGTAATCGTCGATCTTGACGCCGGTCACATCCTGGGGAATGATCCGGCCCTCGTAGACCAGGGGAACGATCACCCCGTCCTGCACGGCCGTATCGACGGTATAGCTGTCGATGAGCGGCCCGAACCGGGCGTAGGTGTTGGACCGGTCCTTTCTGAGCAGGGGCGTGCCGGTAAACCCGATCTTGACGGCGTTGGGCAGCACGTCGACCATGAAGTTGTGGAGCTGCCCCGACTGTGTGCGATGGCTCTCGTCCACCAGCAGGAAGATGTTCTCGTCCATGATCCTGGCCTTGCCCCTGGCGGCAGTGTCGAATTTGTGGACGAGGGTGGTGATCAGGGTCTTGCTCCTGTCGCTCAGCAGCTCGAGCAGGTGTTTGCCCGTCCTGGCGCGGGCCGGGCTGAATTCCGTCCTGGCAAAATTGTCTCTCAGCTGCTTGTCCAGGTTGATCCGGTCGTTGACCAGCACGAAGCGGGGATTGCCGATCTCCGGGTCGGCGATGATCTTCCTGACCAGCATCACCATGGTCAGGGACTTGCCGCTGCCCTGCGTGTGCCAGATCACGCCACCCCGGCTGCTCCTGCCGTCCTCGCCCCTAATGCGCCTCATGGCGGCCTGGACGCCGAAATACTGCTGGTAGCGGGCGATCTTCTTCACCCCGTTGTCATACAGGATGAAATAGCGGATCAGCTCCAGCAGCCGCTCCCTGGAGAGCAGCGAGACGATGGCCCGGTCCTGCTCCGTGACCTGCCCGTCGGGACTGACGTTAGCGCATTTTTCCTGCTGCCACTGGCGGTCTCTCTCCCGCCAGAGGCTGAAGTGCTCGGAGGGCGTGCCGCAGGTGCCGTACTTGACGGCGTTGGGGTTAATGGCGATCACGATCTGGGCGAACTTGTACAGTTGGGGAATATGGTCAGGCAGCCAGTTGCGCACGTGCTGGGCCACCCCGCCATCCACGCCGGTGCCGGACCGCTTGCATTCGATCACCGCCAGGGGGATGCCGTTGACCAGCAGCACGATATCCGGCCGGGTATACTTGCCGTTCTGCCGCTCCACCGAAAACTCTTCGGCCACCTGCCAGATGTTGTTCTCCGGTTGCTCCCAGTCGATGAACTTCAGATCGAAGGACTGGCGGCAGCCGTCAAACAGTTCCTCCTCGTAGCTGCCGCCGCCGATCAGCATGTGGTAGATGGCCTTGCTCGCCGACATCAATCCCTTAGCCAGGGGAGCGTCCAGATCGCCGATCGCCCTGCCGATGGAACGGTCGGAAAAGGGGGTCTGCCGGCCCCGGTAGACGAAGGACTGCCGCTGCAGAAATTCCCGCAGCACCTCGGGAAACAGCACCCGGTCCAGCCGCCCGCGCAGGATCTCCGCCTGCGAGCGGGCCACGTACTGGCAGCCCAGTCCCTCCAACACCTTTATCGCCCGGTTCTGGCTCTCCGGACGCTCGTCGAACATTGTGTGGTCAAGCATCAAGATACCTCCTGCACGTTCACTCGCACGATGCCTGTCAGCAGCAGCTGCAGCAATGCCTTCTGCTGTTTTTTCAATTCCTCAAGATGCTTTTCGTGCAGTTCGATCTCGTGATCTGCCGTGGATAATATTTCGGCAATAGCGGTTTGCTCTGGGAGGGGAGGACACATAAATGAAAAACTGGCATACTCATCAGCATTAATGCCAGGCTGGCCACTTCTTGCAGAAATCACGCCTACCCAATTCCAATATTTTTTTGAATTGCACACATGTCTAATAAAATCTGCGTCAGCTAATTGGCTATTAATTCTAAACTTGATCAGGTATCCCGCATATATTAACTCTCCATCATTAACATTATATAGATAGCTTTTTCCTACGGAGGCGCCAGTCCGCGCAAATACAATGTCATTAACATTGAGCTTGTAATTATAACTGACCTTACTATCAACGCAAAGATTATTTTTTTTAATATACTTACCGTCAACATCAATATCAGTAATTCGAAGATATCGCGGCAATTGCTCGGAAAATTTTGTCGCAGGTGCATTTATTCCATATAGTCCATGGCCATCACAACAATCACCTAGAGTCTTTTGTTGCCAGTTAAGAGTGGACCCAGGAAGGCGTTTTTTACCAGTAAGCAAATTTTGCAGCAGCCACTTTTTCTGCTGCTTTATTTCGGCGATGAGTTGCTCTTCCAGTTCGATGGCCCTATCCCAGGTCGAGATGATTTGGACTATTCGCCGCTGCTCCTTAATCTTCGAAGGGATACAGACCCTGATCCTGTTGAACTCATCCTGACCGAGCGTCCTATTCCTCCCCGCCCCGCCCGGAGAGGCCAGTTCCAGAAGATGCTTGCCCAGCGGAGTCAGAAAGAAGCTGAGCAAATATTGTAAATCAACATCACCCCGTGATCGCCACATCGGAAACCGGTGCGAGGCGATCAGCCCCTTTTCGCGGGCGGTGGTAATGCCCACCGCCCGCTCCCAGGCGAAGATAATGTTGATGATCAGACAGCCGTCCTCGATCCAGAAAACAGCCTTATTCCCCAGGTCTCGCCCCCTGACAGGCTCCTTGTAGAACAGCCCCTTTCCGTGCGAACGGATGCCGATCTCCCGGTATTCATCGTCAGGAAGAACATCTACGGGCCTTCTGACTCTTTCGAGCAGATCATCCAATTTCACAACTGTCCAATCACGCGGGTAATTTTGAAAGTTTCTCCTGGTCACTGAATATTCGCAGTCCCTTTTCATAACTGTCATCTATAACCCAAGCTCATCGAGGTATCTGGCCATCTCAGCCTCCACTTCGGCCAGCTCCGCCTTGATCTTCCGGATATTGGCCTTTGTCTGGTTCAAATCTACCTGCTCATCATCTTCAAGCGTATCGACATAGCGGGTGATATTCAGATTGTACTCGTTGGCCCTGATCTCGTCGACACCGGCCACGCGGGCAAACTTCCCGACATCCAGGCGATTATGGTAGGCAGCCACGATATCGTCGATGTGCTTCTGTTCCAGGCGGTTCTGGTTCTTGTCTTTCTTGTAGCGGAGGTTGCCCTGTTCATCCCTGCCGGAGGCATCGATGAACAGCACGTCGTCGCGGTTGCGGTTCTTTTTAAAGACGATGATGCAGGCCGGAATGCTGGTACCGTAGAACAGGTTGGCCGGCAGGCCGATGACCGCATCCAGCAGGTTCTTCTCGATCACCGCCTGCCTGATCCGGCCCTCCGAGGCGCCCCGGAACAGCACGCCGTGGGGAACGACGGCGGCGATCCGGCCGCCGCTCCTGAGACTGGCGATCATGTGCAGCAGGAACGCCCAGTCCCCCTTGCTGGCCGGTGGCACACCCCAATCGAAGCGGTGATACCGGTCGAGCGCGGCCTCCATCTTGAACTCCCTGCCGTTGCCGGCCATAGAGCTGCTGTTATTGAAACCCGCCGCCCATTTATCCTGCGAAAAGGGCATGTTGGAGACGATGACGTCGAACTGCATGAGGTTGCCGTCGGAATCCAGATGCAGGGGGTTGGCCAGGGTATCGCCCCAATAGATCCTGGCATCCATAATCTGGTGGAGAAACATGTTCATCTTGGCCATCGACCAGGATGACCCGTTCATCTCCTGGCCATAGAGCGCCAGGCTCTTGATCAGGTCGTTTTCCTTTTCCTTGGCGGTATTTCCGGTCTTGATCAGCAGCGAGCCGGAACCGCAGGTCGGATCGTAGATGGTGTCGCTGATCTTGGGGTCGACAATGCGCGCTATCAGCTCCGACACCTCGGACGGGGTGAAGAAGGAGCCGGCCTTCTTGCCTGCCTGGCTGGCGAACTGGCCGATCATATACTCGTAGGCGTCGCCGATTGTGTCGGCCGCCACCTTGCCCTCTTCCGGCTCGATGGCAGACGGGCGCAGGTCGAGGGATTCAAAATCCTCCAGCAGTTCCCTCAGGCGGGTGTTTTTCTGGCTGTGATTGCCCAGCATGGCCTCGCTGTTGAAGTCGATATTGCGGAATATCCCCGTGAACAGAGAGGGGTTGTCATCCTCGATGCCCCGCAGGGCCACGTTGATCAGCTCCCCCAGATTGTCGCTGTACCGGTTCGTGTACAGCCAGGAGAAGCTCTGCCGCTCCCTGATCACGAAAGGCAGCCTGACGATCGCTCTTTCCAGCCTCACCGGGTTGTCGTATTGCTTCTTTAATTCGTCAACCCTCTGCAGATAGGTATCACTCAGGTATTTGACGAAGAGCATCGGCAGGATGTAATCCTTGTAGTTCGCCGCATCGATAGCCCCCCTGAAGGTATTGGCGCCACGCCAGAGTGCCGCCTCGATCTCTTTTCTGCCAGTGGCCATCTAGTCTTCCTCCTCAGCGCTTGTGGTGATGCTCCTCGTTGCCGCCGACATCAGCCGCCGGTCTTCTGCCATCAGGTCTCCCAATAACCTCTGTCTTTTTTTATGCAGCAGCCACATCCGGCCGATTGCCTCCTGTCTTCCCCAATCCAGGACCGGTATCTCCAACTCCGCCAGCGCTCTGATGGAGATGGACTTGATGGCGGTGAGAGAGCCGACAATATTGCCGGAGAGCCATGATATACCCTGATTCTCCAGCAGGCAGGCGATGTAAGCCGGGCGATAATCCCTGAACAGGCGCACCACAAAAAGATTGCTGGAGAAAACGGTATCGGGCAGATCATCGGTAATCAGTGTGGCAGTAACCGGGTTCAGCCGTTTCAGCAAAATATCGTCCTTCCGAATGAAATATTCGGCATCGATGGGAGTTTGCCTCTTTATTTCCAGAGTGTTTTGTATATCGTTGAAAACACCCAGGTGGTTGGGCTGAACCAGGTTGCAGGCGACCATATTTTTGGCATCTACGAGTTCCAGCCGACGGTTATCGGGCAGGCCGATCAAGATCTCGGCAATCGTTCCGAGCCTGATATTTTTTACTCTAGCCACCCTCTCACTCCTCCTCAATTAGATCGGACTTCGAATAAAAAGATGCCAAAGCCGCCAGCTAAACTGGCTTTGGCTTTAGCACCCCATCGATCTCCCTTGAGCAAGAACGGTTCTTGGCATAGCTGCATCCCTTAGATCAGATATTACTTTAATCATGATTTACTATTTACGGCTGGCTGTTTTCCTGGCAACAAAAGCTGCACCTGGTTACTTTCTTATAGATGGTTCCAGCCTTCTCCAACGCCTTCTGGCAATCAGCGTAGAAACCCAGGTAGGTTTTGCTTCTGGCGAACGCCAGCGATAAGCAAATATTTCTATGGACCTCATGCTCGCCACTGACGACTTGCGGATCATCATTAACATAGTAATGGTGAAAGATTTCCACGGCGTCTCCTTCCTGGAATAGCCCGCATCAACGAAACAGATCTACAAACAAAACCGTAAATATCTTTGTATTTTTGCTAACGGAATTATACCACAATATTTACCATAGTCAACATTATTTTTTACTGTTATAGATTAACATCATACGAATAGGTGTATTTTTATGTTACGGCCGGCTTGTCATAATGGCCAGGCAAAAATGCGAACCCTGTGGACCTTACGGACCGAAGAACCGCACCCCGGACAAGAAAAAGACGGAGACGCGGTCTCCGTCCTGATTCCGTAGTCGCCATGCCCACTTTCTGCCGATTACAAAGTCTTAACAATGTCCATGAATTGATTCCTCGTCTAGTCTTTGAAGAATATCTGCCGTGGGAGTTTTTAGCTGGGGTATGTCACTTTGCAGCGTCTCCCATAAAACGTTCAGTTTGACGCCAAAATACTCATGAATAAGCCATCTCGCATGCCAGCCATCTTCCGCCAGGGAATGTCAGGATGCTTATCTTTAAATGTCTTGGGAATTTTTTTTGTGGCTTCACCGATAATTTCGATGGCCTTTCTCGTTGCATAGACCGTCTTCAGGTCTCCGGCAAATTGGTCTTTGGTCATTCCTTGCGTAAATTGCTCGATGGCGCCTATGGCATCAGAAATATCATGAAGGCAGTCTCTGTATTCGCGTTTGCTCATACGTAGATTATCTCTTTCAGGATGTGTTCACCGATCCTGGGCTTTAGCTCATTTTTTAAAACAAGATCTACTTTCTTACCTATCAACTCTGACAACTGATCCTCAAGGTCCATTAATCCAAAGAGGCTGATCGGCTTGGATAAATCGATTAGGATGTCAACGTCACTCTTTTTCTTCTGTTCTCCCCTGACGTAGGAACCGAAAATCCCCAACTCATTAACGCCGTATTGATCTCTAAGCAACGGCTTCTGGTCTCTGAGCTTTTTTATGAAGGTATCGACCTCATTCAATGATAATCACATCCCCGAATCCGCTGACATTTCTCTATCATTATATTACCATCTTCTTACAAAATAACAACAGATTGATCTGATTTACATGGAGATTGCAATATTTGAAGAAGAGAGGGAACTGGCCAGTTCCCTCTCTTCGCACCTGGGGGGAGAAGGGTCGCTTCCGCTAGTCTTTCCGGCGGATAACCGCGAACCACATCTTCGATCCGTCCTTCGGAAACTCGGCCGTGAATGCCGGATTTACCTCGCCCCGCACCGGCTGCACAGATTCGACGTCCCAGCCGTCGGCGAAGGCGTCGTACAACCCCTGCCTCTTTGGATAGGGAACTGCAAACCTGTTTGGATTTACACTGCTGGTGGCCGGGGAGTTCTGAGCGGTGAGTTCAGATCTCGTCGATCGCCTTGGCGGCAGCATTGATTGCTTCCGTGATCTTGCGGATTTGCTCCGGTTTCACGCTCTCCCGCGACACACGCGCCACCACGGCGCCCCGTAAGTTCATGAAAGCCTTCATGATCTCCGGCGACCGGCCACGCTCGAAGCCGCGTCCTGTTTCTTCCAGACGCTCAAACAACTCCCTGACATGCTCCTTGTTGGCTTCAAGGTACTCGATCCCTTCCGGAGTCACGGAATAGACTTTCTTGTTGTTCTCGGGAGATACGATGGCCAGGCCCTCTTCCTCCAGCATCGTCAAGGTCGGATAGATCGCGCCGGGGCTCGGCGTGTAGCCGCCCGAAAGGCGTTGCTCCATGGTCTTGATGAGCTGATAGCCGTAACTGGGCTGCTTGGAGAGCAGCGTGAGGATGACAAGCTTCATATCGCCGGCATCGAACAGACGTCCTCGCCCTTCACCGAAACCACGTCCGAAACCGCCGTGTCCGCGGCCGCCGAAACCACGCCCGAAGTCGCCGTGTCCGCGGCCGCCGAAATCGTGCTCGAATCCGCCGTGCTCTCTGCCGCCAGTGCCAGGCCCGGGCTGATCGTGCGCCCCTGCTACAAGCCTTGCACCTCCTGCGAAACGATGGTCCATACCTTCATTCATTCCGAAAAATTGGGTATCCATTGTTCTTCTCTCCTTTTTAAAAAGATATATCTTGCGGTGTATTTTTAGTATATCGTAAGATATATCTTTTTGCAAGAAAAAGATTAACCTGAAGCTGAATTTCTATCAGGGTCGAATAAAGGGCGACCATTACCGATCGCCCCTCTCCTAAGAACCACTTACTACTTTCATCACATCCGGCTCAAGCATACTTTCCGACCCCACAGTAAGTGCAGCCGCAGGACCGGTATTGCCCAGGACAGATATTAGCAAATTCTTCAAGATACATCTGGACAGTCCGCTCAATCCTCTTTGAGGTCTTCCTTCAAGCCCTCGTTTTTTTAGCCTGCATCCCCGGAATAATGTAAATGAGCGAGCCCGCGATTATCAAAAGGATTCCAGCAGCCATGGTGGCAGTGATCGGTTCCCGGATAATGATCAACGCCAGCAGGGGCGCAAGCGCGGGTTTGATGAAAAACACGAGCGAGGCCGTCACCGCCGAGGTTTCCTCCATGGCTAAGAAATAAGACGTGTATCCAAGGCCGGTGACGAATATGCCGATATAAACCAGGCTCGGCAGAGATTGCACGCTGAGGCCCTGCAGGATCGGAACGCTGGCGAACGATTTCAGGCCGGCCTGTGTAAAGAAGGCAGCAACGTGACTGATCCTGGTAACCAGAATCAGCAGAAACATTTCTAGGCTACCGAACGAAAAACTGAAGCAGGTCAAGGCGACACCGCCGTAACGATCGCTGCGTATACGCCCGACAATGTTGTAAAGCGCAAAGGTGACGGCAGAGAGAATGGTAAGAACAATGCCCAGCATATTGCCGGACATATGCGCCGGATTCATGATGACAACAATGCCGAGCATACTGACAAGGATGGAAAGTACGGTATACCGGTATATTTTTTCATGCAATAGCATGCACGCAAACAGAACGACGAAGATCGTATTGCAACTGAACAGGACGGCCACGACGGAAGCCTGCGCATACAAGATCGCCAGCTGGTACAAAACCATGCTGACCACCACGCAAATAAAGCCCGTCAGGGCGAAAAAAGCAAGGTCGTTCGCCTTCAGACGACAATGTCTGCTCCGCAGCCCCTTGATGGCGAGCGGAAGCAGAATGATTGAACCGATCAGAAACCGGAGAAATGTCAACTGGATGGGATTGAACTTGTTGGAGACGATTTTCAGGGCGATTTCCATGGTGCTGAACAGCACGGTCGCCAGGAGGATGTAAATATAACCCTTTTTCAAACCTTTGCCTCTTTTCGCATCTACCGCAATCGAGCAAAACAAGATGGAACCTGTTTAAAGAACTGGGTGGCGATCCGAATACGATTTGCCATCATCAGTTCACCGGCTGGTTGGCGGATCGCATCAAAGCTTCGTTTTGCGGGAAGTTCCCGTGTATCCTGGAAAAAATCCAACTTGACAAGTTGCAGCGTATTTATTATAAGACATAATAATGTGCGACGACATACGCCCAATGCTTGCCTGGGCGCGCATCGGGCTCGGCATTGCCCTTGTGCCCAAACCATCCATCTCTCTTGTCGAATTCGGCAGTATGCAGTATCGTGACATTGACGAGGAATCGCTGAACACTAGAACTGCAGTGATTTGGCTGAAAAGCAACTAGCTATCCGCTCCCGCGCGAAACTTCATC
>JAHFCR010000115.1 GCA_023249405.1 Peptococcaceae bacterium
AAACATCACGTATTGACCAAGCTGACCATGGGTATGAAGAACATGATGGGGCTGGTCTGGGATCGCGGAGTCTTCCACAGCACCGACATCCACCAGGCGATCGCCGATCTGGCCGCCTTTAAAAAACCCCACCTGATCATCATGGATGCCATCAGGGGAATCATTGATAACGGCCCCACGGGGCCAGGGACGGTGCGCGCATATAACCAGGTTATTTTCGGGTTCGACCCGGTGGCGGTCGACGCTTACGGAGCAGGGCTCTTCGGCCTGCCGCCGGGCAGCCTGGGCTATTTGCAGCTTGCTGCCGGTATGCATCTGGGCCAGTTGCGGTGGGAACAGTTGAAAGTAGTCAGGGTCTAGGCGCATGGTGATGCGGGGCAGCATCAAAAGCCGGCGTCCTGCTCTTTGGCGCACCCTGGTTCCAGCCATCAGCTCCGGCCTGACCATCTCCCTCATAGCCAGACTGCACTATCCCCTCCCTCGCGACACCATAGCGCTGCTCTGGTTGACCCGCCTGGATCCCCTACTGTTAGCCTCGACGGTGCGCTGGGAGAGAGCGCTGCCCTATTGGGCGTGGCTGCCCCTATCGGGGTTGCTGGTTGCCGCTGTCGTAGGCCGACTGTTCTGCGGCTGGCTGTGCCCCGTAGGCGGATTGCTGAACCTGCTCCAATCCTGTCGGGAGTTCCTGGGCAGCAGGTTCGGCCTGAAAAAGTGGCAGTTGCAAGGATTGTCTCCAGGCAAAGGGCGCTATCTCTGGTTGATACTGCTCCTCTTGGTGCTGTTGTTGGGCAGCAACTGGCCGTTGCTGCTGACGCCCTACACCCTGTTGAGTCACGAGGCCGACCGGCTGTGGACCGGCCAGTTTCCCTGGCTGGCGGCGGCAGCGCTGCTGCTTGGCCTGCTCCTCTATCCCCGATTCTGGTGTGTCTTCATCTGTCCGACCGGCCTGTTGCTGTCAGCCGTCAGCCATTGGCGCCTGTGGCGCCAGTCATCTGCTGAAGGGTGCAGCCAATGCGGGATATGCCGGGTTGATTGCCCGGCACAGTCCGCCCAGCCCGGCCAGAGCGCAGGTGAGCAGTGCCTCCTCTGCGGGAGGTGCCAGGATAGCTGTCCCAGTAAAGCCGTGCGCTGGATTGCCGGCAGAGGCCCCCATCTATCGCAAAGGATACCGTTGGCCGCTGTAGAAACAATCCGTTCAGACTTTAGCCAGTCGCGACGCATGCTGCTCAGGGGAGCGGCGGCCACTATCGCCGCCACCGGCCTCTGGTTCTGCCTCGGGCGCAGGGCCATGGCTCAACCGCTGCGCCCTCCGGGCGCCCTGCCCGAGCCGGAGTTTCTCGAACGCTGCGCCCGGTGCGCCCGGTGCATCAAAGTCTGCCCCAACCAGGCGCTGCAGCCGGCGCCTCCGTCCGCAGGCCTTAGCGCTATGGAAACACCGCAACTGGTGCTGCGCAGAGGACGCTGCGACCTGTGCCTGTTATGCCAGGAGGTCTGCCCCACGGGAGCGATCAGGAGATTGCCCGCCGGAAAGGTGAAGATCGGCACGGCTGTATTGGATCAGGCCAGTTGTCTGGCCTGGCAGCAGGGCAAGTATTGCCTGCTCTGCGTCGAGCAGTGCCCCTTCCAGGCAGTAAGGATGGATGAAAAACACCGCCCCTTTGTCAGGGCGGCAGATTGCATCGGCTGTGGCGCTTGCGAGAACGGGTGCCCGGTAGTGGGCGCCGCTATTCATGTCTACCCTTGAACCCGTATCCCAACACCCAAAACAAACCAATTATTCACTTTGATCAGGGCGGTTACCGTACCATATAAGCCCTGGTTGGATTCCACAGGTTATCAGTTCACATCATAGACGCGGGCCGGCTGCTTGACGCTGGCCTTTCCCAGCGCCCAGTTGGGCGAGGTGGTCTCCGCAAAGTAGTATTTTAAACCCTGTTGGCTGTAATATGACAGGTTCTGATCGCCGGGGATCTGGCTATCGTCGAAGGCCACCCCGACGGCCATATGCCCCGTTTCCCCCGGATCGGGGTCAAATTCCAACAAAGTCACCTGATAAGACAGATTTTTAAGAATCGCTGCCAGCAGGATCGACTTATCCTTGCAGTCTCCGCTGTCAACCACGGTCTGGGCGGGCAGTTCCGGCACATCCGTCAGCTGGTAGGGGATCGCCCCTCCCACAAAACTCTGGATGAATTCTGCAGTCTGCCAGTAATCGAATCCCTGGCTCCGGGCGCAGGCTGCCAGGTGATCCGCCAGTACTCCGGCCCACTGGTTATTATCATCATCTTCAACCCAGGGCGCCAGGTCTCCGCTTTCTTGCTCAGAATCAGCCAGCGCCAATTGTCTAACATTGGCAGGCATGGTGCTAAAAAGATCGGACTGTGAGTACTGTCCGCTATAGTAATCCGACACCAGTTTATTGACCTGACGATCCCAGTCCAACAGCGACTGTGGTATTTGCACGTGCCAATCAAAGGACTCGTCCCGGTATTGCCACATGAACTCCATGTCGTTGGTGGGAACGGAGCTGTCATACTGCAACGGAGGCACAGTAATTATAGAGCCGCGCTGAGGCGCAGCCGGCGGCAGATCTCCGACGATCACCGCATTGGTAGCCGGGTTCCAGTTGAGGTCGATCTCCAGGGCCTGGGCTAAAAAACGCACCGGAAGCATCACCCGGCCCTGTCGAAGCTCCGGCGCCACGTCCATCTGGACGGGTACCCCATTCAGGATCATGATCTTACTGCCTACCGTGAGCTGGATGCGAAGGTTGCCCTTGGTGATCACTACCTGACGGGACAACGCATTCCAGGAGATGTCGGCAAGGGTGACGCCAACGGCACTGGCAATGTAGCGCACTGGAAGGTAGGTTCTGCCGGATTCGATGTAGGGCGCCACGTCCATGCTTTGGGCATGGCCATCGATGGTAAAGCTGGCGGAACCGATGGAGAACACTGCCGCACCATAGGCCCAGGCAGGCAGAGCCGTCATCAGTATGAATAAGCAAATCACAAGCAATATCTTACGGCGCATCACCTGAAGCCTCCCGTAGATCTGTATTCACCAAGATCCCCGAAATTCCTTCAGGATTTATCGCGGCCATCTTTTTGGCCTGGCCGGTCAAGATGATGCCTTCTTGTTGATGCTGATACGAGAATGAATATATTGTTCAGGTCTCAAGCCGCAGTCGGGCTATGGCCTGCCGTAGCCGGTCGACAACCGTCAGCATCGCCTCTGGGCTTTCATAGGGGTGCCGCGGCCAGAAAAAGCCCTTCATGCCGTCTCCCTTGCGGCGCGGCACGATGTGCACGTGCAGATGGGGAACGCTCTGGCTGATGCGGTTGTTGATAGCGATGAAGGACCCTCCGGCGCCCAGACCCTGTTCCACGGCAGCCGCCAGCAGCTTGGCATTCTTAAAGAGAGGGGCCACCAGGCAATCGGGCAGATCTACGAGCGTCTCGTAATGCGTCTTCGGCACCAAAAGGGTATGACCGGGGAACAGCGGCCGGTGATCCAGGAAAGCGATGGTGTCTTCATCCTCCATGATCAACAGGTTCGACTGCTCCCCGGTGACGATCTTGCAGAACTTGCAATTATCCAAGATGACAGCCTCCTATGAAGTTGTTAACTGTAATTCCAACTCCCGTTCAAATACTGCCAGATTCTGTTGGCTGAACAGGCAAAACACCACCCGGTCCAGGCCGGTATCGCCATTCAAGTAGCTGATGGCCGTGGCGAGCATGATCCGGGCGCAACGTTCCACCGGATAGCCGAAGATGCCGGTGCTGACAGCCGGAAAGGCTATGCTCCTCAAATGATGGTGATCAGCCAGTTGCAGGCTGCTCAGAGTGGCGCTGCCCAGCTTCTGATCCTCGTTTCCCTCGCCCATCCTGGGTCCAACCGCGTGGATCACGCAGCCGGTCTTAAGGTTCCCGGCACCAGTGATTACCGCCTGCCCCACCGGACAGCAACCGATGCGGTCCGATTCATCCTGGATCACCCGGCCTCCCTTTCTGACTATGGCGCCAGCCACTCCGCCTCCGTGCTTCAGGCGGGAGTTGGCGGCATTGACGATGGCGGCGGTCTCCATCTCCGTGATGTCCCCTGCCAGCAGTTCAAAAACCTTGCCGTTGATCTTCCTCTGCATCCCTTCTACTCCCCTCCCGCCCTGGCGATACGCCTGTCGATCTCATCCAGCAGCTCCCCGGTATTGCCGGCTTCCAGCCTGATCGTCGCCTTATGGTCCAGCGCCGTGACGCCCTTGTTGATGATAATCAGCTGACCGTCATTATAGGCGTATTCCTCGACAAAACCGGCCAAGGGATAGACCGTCAGTGAAGAACCGATCACGATCACCAGACTGGCCCCGAGGATCGTCTCCCGGGCCTGGCGATGGTTCTGGATCGCCTCCCCAAACAACACTACGTCCGGCTTCAAAATACTGCCGCAGGCGGCGCAGGTGGGCACCACCTCTTTGCATCGCAGAACGTAGCCGGTGTTGTAAACCTTGCTACAGGCAGGCCTCGTGCAGACAAACCGGCCGGCATTGCCGTGCACGGTGATCACCCGCTGGCTGCCAGCCCTATCATGCAAATCATCGATGTTCTGAGTGACGATCGCCTTAATCAGACCGCTCTTTTCCATGTTTGCCAACATCCGGTGGGCATGGCTCGGTTCGATGCCGGCGAATATGAAGTGCTGTCTGTAAAATTTGTAAAACTTCAGAGGGTCCCTGCGAAAAGCCTCAATGTTAATAATATTTATCACCCGGCGCTCTCCCAGGGTCCGGTAGATTCCATTTGCCCCTCGAAAATCGGGGATCCCTGCCTCCGTGCTGATGCCGGCCCCCGTCACCACCACAGTGTGGCGTGATCCGGCGATCATGGCGGATGCCCTCTCGATGTTGCCTTGGTCCTGGCTCATGGCTACCACCTTTCCAGGCTCCGGAGACCATCTCCGGCAGCCCGTCAGATCGGGACGCAGGCTCCTGAAAAAGAAGTTGCAACAAGACCGACTCCGGGCCGCTAGCTTGAAATATGATAAAATGATGTTAAAGCTATTCATTCCTGTCGGGTATTGTCGCTTGCAAAACTTGCTACGGCCGGAGGCTATCGAGTGAAGCGTTTCCTGATTTTGATAGCGATACTGGCGTTGATCATCGCCGGATTGAGGCTGGCCGGTAGGGTTGAATACCATGACCGGCTCTCCCGCATCCAGCCCAATGCTTACATCCAGGTGCTGGCAGCAGCCAGCCGGGGGGAGTTCGGCATCGGCGATTACGACAATATACCCAACAACCTGGATCTCAGCGATCTGCAGCCTGGCGATATCATCCTGGGCGGCAATCCAGGAGGGTCCTACGGGCGCTATACCCACGCCGGTTTTTACATCGGAGACGGCCAGATCGTCGATATGTATACCAGTTCCGGGGTCTACGTGACTGACGTGGAGACTTATCACAGGTACGTTTGGGCGGCTGTCTTGCGGGTCAAGGCCAGCCCAAGGGTTCGAGCGGCGGCCGTGGATTACGTCAAACTCCAGGTTGGCGACCCCTTCTTCATCCTCACACCGAAATCGGACCATCGACTCTGGTATTGCTCAAAACTGGCCTGGTACGCCTACTACCAATACGGTATCGATCTCGACGCTTTTCATAACTCCTACTGGGTGGTTCCAGACGCCCTTTTGTCCAGCCCGTATACTACCCTCGTCTCCTTCGCCGGAACTCGTCCCTAAAGGAAGGCGGTCTGTCCTGTGCCAGGCGCAATGAGATCGGAACTGGAGCAGAAACTGCAATATTATCCCGGAGTCAATCCGTCGATCCTGGTTGCCGCTCCCCATCACGGATATCAGCGAGGCTGCGACTATTACACCAAGGAGTTCGCACTCATCCTGTCCACCCTGCTGGGAGCGCCGCTGCTGGTGGCTGATGGCCTCAGGCCGCTGGTCGACCTCAACAAGGAACCGCTTCAGGCTGCCACACCGGAGCTGCAAAACCTCTGTCTGACCTACCAGGAACAGGCCCTGGCGGAACCGGTGCGCCTGTTCCTGGAGGTACACGGCCATGTTCATGGCCGCTACGACCTGGAAATCTCCTGTGGCTTTGAACTGGCGCCCGCATCCCTCCTGGACCAGGAATTGCGGGATGACCTGTCCACCCTGGATGCTGCCCTGCACCGGGAGATCGACAGACGCTGGCAGTCGTGGTTTCCGCTGCCCGCCCCGTCGGTGGGAATCTTTCCAGGCAACCGGCAAGTAGTGATGAAGGCCACCAAAACCTATCTCTTTCAGAGGATCAGGTCGCTTCAGCTTCAGGGCCGGCGCATCTTCGGCCTTCACCTGGAGGTGTACCGGGACTATAAAACCGGCGACCAGGATTCCCCCTACGCCACCTGCCAACAAGCCCTGGCCGAGGCATTGGCGGCCGGCATCGGCGAGTCTTTCGGCGCGCCCCTATGGCACGAAAATTAATTCGGATCAACATTCTCCCAGCGACCAGATAAACACGATCAGGAGATTGCCCCCCCGACATCCCCCATGGCCACGATAT
>JAHFCR010000051.1:0-6339 GCA_023249405.1 Peptococcaceae bacterium
TATACCGCAGCGCCCCGGGTTATGAACCAGGTTCTTGATTATGCCGGAATTGATATTGATAACACACACTGATGCTGTTCTTGATGGAAGAGAGAGTTGACCCCAACGTCCATCGCAAGCGTCTATTGTCGCAATGGGTGAAGTAAAATTCCCGGGGATTAAATACTAGCAATTAACATATATGCCCAAATAGATCACGCATGTGTTATGCAGAGACACTATTGAACCACTAATTCAACGTCTGTAGATCTTAGCGAATCTGCAGCCGCATTTGGCAAATCCTTCTGGATATCTTTGATTGAAAACAAATATTCCAAACTTTTGTCAGCAAATTTGTAGTAGTACATACCGCCCGTTCCATCCAGCATTTTTAAAGAAATAAACATCCCTTGCCTATCCGGCGTAACAAGCGGTCTCGTGTAATACTTCACGCCGTCAATTACAAAATCGTCAACTGTTTTGGTATTCAGATGAAGTATTTTGAGCTTTTCATCATTGCTAAATACGCTTGTACCGCCCATAAAGAGTATAGTATTGTCATCCAGTCGGCATAGCGCTGTTACCTCTAAATTATTCGCTGTACTTTCGACCTCTTTTTTCGTTGTGGGATCTTTATCCCAGCTAAACCCATATGAAGAGAAATACATGTTTTTAGAAAATGTATAGATGACCCTTGGTGGATCAAATTTGGCATCTGTTGTGGAAAAAAAATATGGACATGGTGTGGTAACGCCCGTTTTTTGATCAATATTCATGTGCCTACTAGAAAAATCCGAAAAAGAAAGCGCCAATATTTCGCCGGTGCTATAGTCAATTGAAAAATCCCTATATGCAATATCTGTATCCTCCGGAGAGATTGGTTTTATTTCGCCGGTAGTGGGATTTATCATTGACAATTGCTCATTCCCGTTACTTTCCGGGCCGCCAGCTATAGCAAATATTTCATTATTGGTAGCATCTTCGCTGTAAAGCCAAAAAGTAATTATTAAGATTAGGAAAATATTTTTGTCCAACAAGAGAAAAGAGATATGTTCTGGCAGGGCGATATAGCCACCTTAGAGGCTGTCCCCGATGATGCTGATTGGGTGGCAGAACATAGCCGGGCTTGATATACCTACCTGAAATTCATCACCTCAATCATTATTCGCCGACCGCCCCATTCTCACATCACAAGCGCGACATACATCCATTGATATCAGCACTCCCGGGGGTTGCCGTAATCGGTGCTATTTCGCTGGGCAATCATAAAATATATTTCCAGTTTAAACTGTCTGATCAACAATAAATCTCGATTTATGAATCTATCGGCTATTTGTCATGCACATAAAATCTCGAATAGAACTGTAGGCGTTTGCGCAAATGAAGTGTTCGGTCTGAAATTTGACAACCGGAGGTGCGATCATACTGAGGAATTTTTGAAAGCGGACATCGTCCTGTGATGCTGATGGTTTGATGCTTCTTTTTTCATATGGCTCAGCCCTTTTGGTATACTGGATTAAGGCTTGCAGCAGCCTTTGGGGTTCAAAAGGGCATTGTGCGTCAAGACTCTCTTTGTTGCCTTTGTTATGCTTAGGACAAGGAGGTGCTTTTATATGCGGGCATGGGATTCTATTCAAAACACTTTGAAATGGATGGAAGAAAATTTATCAGAACGTATGGAAATTGAAAAACTGGCCGATATTGCGTGTTTGTCGCCATTTTATTACCAAAGGTTGTTCCGCCGTTTGGCAGGGAAACCGGTAATGGAATATGTAAAGCTCCGCCGCCTGGCCAACGCTGCCGACCATCTGGCAAAGAATCATCGGCGCATTCTTGATGTTTCGCTTGATTTTGGGTTCGAGAATCACGAGACTTTTACCCGCTCCTTTAAGGGCGCATACGGAGTGACGCCGGAGGAATACCGCACCGCGCCCCGCCCGCTCTCGCATTTTTTGATGCCCGACCTTTCACTGAACTATTATCTTGTCGATGAAAATGTTCCTTTGATGGCGGATGGGATCATACTTGAAGTTCGGCGAACGGTCTTAAAGGTTCCACGCCTATTCGCCGGGATTACCATTCAGAACCCTATTGCCGACACACCGGGCATCGATTATCTAAGTGAATTATGGACGCGTTTTCATGAGCAAAAGCAAATGGTTCAAAACTTTTTACCAAACGGCAATGAAGCTGGAGTGGCTTATCAGGGTGAAAGCGAGGGTTGTTTTACCTATTTTGCCGGAGCGGAAGTAAAAGACGGCGCAATGCAGCGGGGATTTACGCACTGGACAATGCCTGCAGGTGAATATGCAGTCTGCTCGTTTGAAGCGGAAAACTTTTACCTGCTGACAACCAATGCCTTAAACAAGGCACGGGATTACATGTTCGGTGTCTGGCTTCCGAATCACAGACTGACCACTGAACCATTTATGGCGGAACTGTATTTTGATACCGCGCCGGAAGCTTCCACAATGGAAATATGGCTTAAAACAAAAGCAGTCTGATGAATATAGCGCAAGCTGCAGGTTTTTTAAGCTCGCGGATTGCGCTTCCCTTTTGCATAAAAACAACTTTGCCGCTGTTTTCGTCAAGCAGCCAGGGTATTCCCTCGGGGCCCGGCGAACTTGGCGATTAAGACCGTCAATAGCGGCTGGCGGTTGAAGGAGTGTCATTGAGGGCCGGAGGGCCATCGCCCCGGTGCTTGTCAAATATGGCAGCATCATCTATAATATTCCAACGCGGGTGCCGGGCCTTTGCCGGAATCATTGTGCGGCAGTGCAGCCTGGGCCTGATAAGGCATCCTGCCACCGGCGCGCTCCGGGGCTTTTCGCTTTATGGGGGTGAGTCTGCATGATCGACATCGGGCGCCAGATCGCCGTTGAACTGGGCATTCCGAACAAGAGCGTGCTCAGCGCGATCGCCCTGCTGGACGCCGGCAATACCGTGCCCTTCATCGCCAGGTACCGCAAGGAGATGACCGGGGAGTTGGACGAGGTCAAAATCAGGGACATAGAGGAACTGCTGAAGCATTACCGGACCCTGGAGCAGCGCAAAGCGGATGTGCTGCGGCTGATCGACGAGCAGGGCAAGCTCACGGAGGAACTGCGAGGCCAGATCGAGAGGGCCGCCAAGATGGTGGAAGTCGAGGATCTCTACCAGCCTTACCGGCTCAAGCGCAAGACCAGGGCCTCGGTGGCCCGGGAGAGGGGGCTGGAGCCGCTGGCGCAGTACCTGCTGTCCTGGCCGGTGAGCGGTAATGTGAACCAGGAGGCGGAGCGGTACCTGACCGAGGCGGTCGCCAGCGTGGAAGACGCCCTGCGCGGGGCGCTGGACATCATTGCCGAGCTGATCTCCGACGAGGCGGAGATCCGGTCGTGGCTGCGCGATCACACCAGGTCCAGGGGCCTGCTCTGCGCCAAGGCCAGGGATGCGGGCAGGGATTCCGTCTACCGGATGTACTACGACTACAGCGAGCCCGTGGGCAAGGTCCCGCCCCACCGGATCCTGGCGATCAACCGGGGGGAGCGAGAGGAGTACCTGAACGTCTCGGTCGAGGTCGATCAGGGTCCGATCATTGCCCAGATGAACAGCCGGATCATCAAAGACGGGCAGTCCATAACGGCAGAGTTGGTGCATACGGCGGTTCAGGATGCCTACAAGCGGTTGCTGGCGCCATCCATTGAGCGGGACATCCGCAACGAGTTGACCGCCAGGGCCGAGCAGCAGGCGATCATCATCTTCTCCAAAAACCTCAGGAGCCTTCTGCTGCAGCAGCCGGTGCGGGGCCGGATGATCCTGGGGGTGGACCCGGCCTATAGAACCGGCTGCAAGTGGGCGGTGATCGATGACACCGGGAAGATGCTGGAGGTGGGGGTGGTCTATCCGACCCCGCCCCAGAACAAAACCGGGGAATCGGAGCAGGTCTTTGCAGGGTTGATCAGCAAGTACGGCATCGACTGCATCGTGATCGGCAACGGCACCGCCTCCAGGGAGACGGAACAGTTCGTCGCCGATCTGATCAGGAAGCTGGGCCTGCCCGGCCTATCGTACGTGATCGTGAGCGAGGCCGGCGCCAGCGTCTACTCCGCCTCGAAACTGGCGGCCAGGGAGTTCCCCGATCTGGACGTGGCCAAGCGCAGCGCCATCTCGATCAGCCGCCGGCTGATCGATCCGCTGGCCGAACTGGTGAAGATCGAACCCCGGGCGATCGGGGTCGGCCAGTACCAGCATGACATCGCCCCCAAGGTGCTGGATCAGTCGCTGGCCCAGGTGGTGGAGTCGGCGGTGAACCATGTGGGGGTGGATCTGAACACGGCATCGCCGTCACTGCTCAAGTATGTTTCGGGGATCAATCTGCCCGTCGCCGAGAATATCGTGCAGTTCCGGGAGCAGAACGGCCGCTTCAAGAAACGGGGCGAACTGTTAAAGGTGCCCCGTCTGGGCGCCAAGGCCTACGAGCAGTGCGCCGGTTTCATGCGCATCAACGATGGGGACGACCCGCTCGATGCCACGCCGATCCATACGGAATCCTATGGCCTGACCTACCGGCTGCTGGAGCTGGCACGTCTCGATGTGGGCGGAATGGGTACGCCGGAGTTTCGCAGCAGGCTGCAGGCGCTCGATGTTGAACAGGCCGCGGGAGAACTGGCGGCGGGAGTCCCCACGATCCGGGACATCGTGGAAGCCCTGCTCAGGCCCGGCCGGGATCCCCGGGAGGACCTGCCGCTGCCGATCTTCAGAAGGGACGTGCTCAGCCTCGAGGACCTGCAGCCGGGCATGCAGGTGGAAGGTGTGGTGCGCAACGTGGTTGATTTCGGCGTGTTCGTGGACATCGGGGTGAAGCACGACGGGTTCGTCCACATCTCCCAGTTGTCCGAGCGGCGCGTCCGGCATCCGATGGACGTGGTGTCGATCGGCGA
Source organism: Peptococcaceae bacterium (assembly GCA_023249405.1). Taxonomy (GTDB): domain Bacteria; phylum Bacillota; class DSM-12270; order Thermacetogeniales; family Thermacetogeniaceae; genus Palsa-1188. The sequence goes on from JAHFCR010000051.1 coordinate 4,899, forward strand.
CGTCGTGACCGCCTCGGTGATCTCGATCGATCCGGAACGGCAGCGAATCGCCCTGACTCTCAAGCCCATCCGGCATTAGGGTGCAGGAATTAGTCCGCCTGCAGCGAAGTTTGTTGGTAAGAGAGAGGGATGCGGGTGTTGAAGCAGAGGCCGTTCTTGAAATGGGCCGGGAGCAAGTACCAGATCCTGGAGCAGATAGCAGCAGTGCTGCCTCCGGGCAGACGCCTGATCGAGCCGTTTGTGGGGTCGGGAGCAGTCTTTGTGAATACCGATTACAAGCAATACCTGCTTGCCGACAGCAACCAGGACCTGATCAACCTGTATCTGACCCTGCAGGACGAGGGGGCGGAGTTTATCGGCTACTGCCGGTCCTTCTTCACCCAGGAGAACAACTCCGGGAGCCGCTACTACGAGTTGCGGCAAGAGTTCAACTCCACTTCCGACATTCGCCTCAAATCGGCCCTGTTTCTCTACCTGAACCGGCACGCCTACAACGGGCTGTGCCGTTACAACGCCAAGGGGGGGTTCAACGCCCCCTTCGGGCAGTACCGCCAGCCGCACTTCCCCGAGCAGGGGATGCGGCATTTCCTGAACAAAGCCAGCCGGTCAACCTTCAAGCTGGCCGATTTCAAGGAGACCATGCGGTCGGCGCAAGAGGGCGACGTCGTCTACTGCGATCCCCCCTACGTGCCCCTGAGCGCCACGGCCAACTTCACCAGCTACAGCTCCGGCGGCTTTGGCCAGGAGCAGCAGGTGCAATTGGCGGAGTTGGCCCAGGAATTGGCCGGCAGAGGAGTCCCGGTGCTGGTCTCCAACCACGCCACCGAGTTCACGCTGAACGCCTATAAATCTGCCAGTGTTAGAATTTTTCTCAGTGTCCAGCGGTACATCAGCTGCAACGGGGATAATCGGGGCAAGGCCGAGGAGGTCCTGGCCCTGTTCGGGGCGGAGGTGATCGCTTGAGCGAGGAGCCCAGACAGGGGGCGCTGGCCAACCATTACGGCAGCACCCTGGAGCAGACCGTCATCGGCACCCTGGCCAGCAAGGGTTTCCAGGCGGTTCCCTACCGGGAATACATCAAGAAGCCGGAATCGTATGGCGGTGAGTTGCTGCTGCGGAACGTGCCCTTCACGACTATCTACGGCCACCCAGGCAATACCGAGTTCCTGATCAGGTCGGAGCGGTATCGGCTGGAGATCAGGGTAGAGTGCAAGTGGCAGCAGAGTTCCGGAAGCGTCGATGAGAAGTTCCCCTACACCTACCTCAACTGCATCGAGGCGATGCCGGAGGCGGAGATCATCATCCTGGTCGATGGCGGCGGCGCCAAACCTGGAGCCGTGAGTTGGCTGAGGCTGGCTGCCGAAAGCGGCAGGTATGCCAGGGACGGGCATCGGGACAAGCATGTCCGTGTGATGAGCCTGGCAGAATTTCTGGTTTGGGC